>CAJFKV010000020.1 GCA_904387055.1 Candidatus Heteroruminococcus faecigallinarum
AAGGGAGGCTAGCCTCCCTTCCCTGGCTTTCTGGGAACTCTTTCTCCATAGAAAGAGTTCCCCTAGGGGTGTGGGGAACGGAGTGTCCCCACATCACGGCAGGGCCGGGCGCAGCCCGGCCACGGGAGAGGGCCGCCGAAGGCGGCCTAAAGGTGTCTTTTCGGAAAACTACCGATCCCCACCCGCCCGCGACAGCGGGCCAAAATCGGCAGGCGGGCCGCAGGCCCTAGGTGCGGCGGGAGCGCCGGTCGTGCCGGCTGTCCTGGTAGTAGGCACGCTTGGCGTCGTACATCTTTTGTTCGGCGGCCTTGATGAGAGCATCCAGGACAAAGGGCGGCTCTTCCCACTGGACGCCGATGGATACAGGAAACCGCTGCGCTTCCAGGGCCGCCTGAAGTTCCTCTGTCTGCCGAAGGACCTCCTCTTCTTCCCGGTCCAGAGCGAAGGCCAAAAATTCGTCCCCGCCGATGCGATAGGCAAATGTTGGTCCGAAGGTTGCTTGAAGCTGCTTGGCCACCGCCTGGAGCATCGTGTCACCAGCGGCATGTCCCTGGCTGTTGTTCATCTCGTGAAGGCCGTTGACGTCCACATAGATGCAGGCCAGCGACCGGCGGACAAGGCCCGGGTAGGAGGGCAGGTCCAGCTCGTACCGGTTGCGGTTGTACAGGCCGGTGAGGGCGTCCTTTTCCCCCAGATCCTTGATGGCGTGGTAGGAACGGATATTGCGGGTGAGCATGCTGAAGCTGAGCCCCGCGCTTTTCAGCAGGGGAATGTTGGAGGAACGGCGAGGCAGGTCACAGGCGAGAAGGGCGCCGCAGAGGGCGCCGTTCTCTCCCTCCACCGGGACCGCTGCCAGGCTGTGAACGACAGGGGCGGTTTCCAGGGAGAAGGCTGCCCGCAGCTCCTGGGGGGTGTAGACTTCCAGCTGGTCGCCGTTTTGCTGAAAATACTGCAGCAGGCGGTCCCGTTCTGCGCTTTGGGATGGGAGGAGCTCCCGTTGCTGGGCGCCGCTGTCTTCCTTCCACAGGAAGACGGTGGTATCCGTGTTTTCCGGCTGGTTGTTCAGAAGGAAGATCACCTCCCGGGCAGCCAGCATATTCCCAATGGCTTTCAGCGCCGAGAAAATGCTGTCCTCGTCCTCGTGGCCGTTGAATAGAAGCTTTTCTACATCGTACAAACAGTGCAAGGTGTCCAGCTGCCGCTGTTTTTCCCTCGTTTCCCGCCGGACATAGTGGAGCATCCACAGGACATACAGAACAAATCCCAGTCCTTCCACGGTGAGGAGCAGATTCATCACCCGGCGGATGGACTGAGCGCTGGAAAAGACCACTTCCTCCGGAACCGAAAGGGCCAGCCTCCAATCGTTTACCGCGATGGGGGTGAAATAAAAGTACAGGTATTCCCCGGTCGTTTGGGAGACAAAGACCACGTATCCGTTCTCTCCATTGGTGAGGCTCGTCTTCAGGGCCTGGTGGTCAAACCCCGGCGCCATGGGTCGTTCCCCCAGAGCCCAGATGTTGCCCCCCTCGCCCCCGTGCCAGGTGTCCAGAAGAAAGTCGCCGGTGGCGCCGTCGATGATATAGACGGCCGCCTCCCCCCCATAGGGGGCGGAAAAGAGGGCCGGCAGGCTGCCCGGTTTCGCCACTCCATAGAGGAGGGCCACGGTTTCCCCATCCCGCACCACCGGCACATAATGGCGAAGGATTCCGCCGTCACCGGTGATAAAGTCCTCCTCCAGATTGGAAATATGGGCCCCTTTAGCTGCCTCCGCGGCAAAGGAAAGCCGGCCGGAGGCGTCCACCCGGCGGCCGCCGGCGGTGATCACCGTGTCCCCTGGGACCAGTATCTCCAAGCGGGCCAGCATTCCCACATGGACATAGTCGTCCAGTACCTCCCAAAGGGCGGGATCACCCAGGTTGTCCCAATCGGCGATCATGGTGGCGATGATCTCCAGCTGCTCCCGGTCGCTGGCGATGCGGTCCTCCATGGTCCTGGCCAGCTCCTGGGTCTCCCCCTGTAGCTGTTGGTAAGCAGTCTCCTCCTCCAGCTGGTTGATTCGGTGGGTGGCCACAAAGGAGGTGCCTACCATCAGCAGAACCAGAAGAAAGGTGACCAGCGTCGACTGGTACCATCGGATGCCGTTCTTCCTCCCTGTGGTCATCGGCGATTCCCTCCTCCCAAGATAGATGACAGAACGTTCCCGCGGTCCCGGCAGAAGGGCCGCGGTGTTCCCCAATAGTTCTTTTTTAACAAGTTTTTGGGCGAATGTCAACTGCTTTTTAAAAATAGTTCCTGTTTGATGGCCTGAAAGGAGGGCGCAGGGAAAGGGATTTTTGGTTGTTAATAGGACAGGATTGTGATAAAATAAAACAGTAAGTCGAATTTTTTCTTCCAGGGGGGAGGCGGCGGATGAACGAGGTGCTGCGGCAAGAGAAGAAATTTGCCATCAACCAGGCGGAAGCGGCCCGCCTGCGGGGCCGGCTGGATCCGGTGATGATCCAGGACAGCCACAACGGCCCTCTGGGATATTCCATCCGGTCCCTCTACTTTGACACGCCGGGGAATCAGGACTTCCGGGAGAAGGAGGACGGCCTGGAGCTGCGGCGGAAGATCCGCCTGCGGATCTACGACCCGGGGGACGCCTTTGCCATGCTGGAGATGAAGCAGAAGGAAGGCCCCTACCAGCGCAAGCGGTCCCTGCGCCTTCGCCGGGAGGATGCCCAGGCGCTGATCCAGGGGGATTACCGCCCCCTCCTGGGGTACCAGGAACCCTTTGCCGGGGAGTGCTATGGCCTGATGACCTGCCGCTGCTACCGGCCCAAGGCGGTGGTGGAGTACCGCCGCCAGGCCTATATTGCCCGGGAAAACCACATCCGCATCACCCTGGACAGCCAGATCCGGGCCACCGAATCCTGTATGGACATCTTCTCCAGTCAGCTGCCCCTTTTCTGGGTGATGGACCCCTTTGCAGTGGTGCTGGAGGTGAAATACAACGGCTTTCTGCTCAGCTATATCAAGGATCTGCTGGATCAGGTGGACCGGTCGGAACTGTCGGTGAGCAAATACTGCCTGGCCCGCCGCCTGACCCTGGGATATGTGGGCTGAGGGGCTGCCAACGGAAACGATGGGGAGGAGATTGCGCAATGAGAGAGCAACTGCTGGAGCTGCTGGAAACCAACGGCGAACTGACCCTGGAATCGATCCTGCTGCGGATAACCATGGCGGCGGTGATCGGGGCCTTTTTGTTTTTGTCCTACCGCTTGTCCCACAGCGGGAGTATTTACAGCGTCAAGTTTAACGTGTCCCTGGTGGCCCTCACCCTCATCACCACCACGGTGATGATCGTCATCGGCAACAACATCGCCTTGTCCCTGGGCATGGTGGGCGCCTTGTCCATCGTCCGGTTCCGGACCGCCATCAAGGACTCCCGGGACACCATCTATATCTTCTGGGCCATTGTGGTGGGCATCTGCTGCGGCGCGGGGGACTATCTGGTGGCCTCTCTGGGCAGCGCTTTCATCTTTGTGATGCTGCTCCTCTTCGGCCGGATCCGCAACGACAACCGGGTCCTCCTCATCCTGCGCACCGCCCGCCTCAACGAGACCAAGGTGGAGGGGCTCTTCTTCCAATACTATCAGCGGAAGGCGATCCTCCGGTCCAAAAATACCACCGAGTCCACCGTGGAATTTATCTACGAGCTGAGCGGCAAATACCTGAACCGGGCCGCCCAGGAGAACAAGAAATCCATCACCGACGCGGTCTATGAGATCGGCGGTGTGGAATACTTCAACATTGTGACCCAGAACGATGAGATCGGCAGCTGAGCCCCTGACGGAAAGGATGACCCAAGGTGAAGTATAAACTGCTGGGAATGGTCATGACGGTGCTGATGGTCTTCTGTGCCCTGGCGGCAGCCAGTCTGGACCGCAGCAGCGGCACCGGCCGGGTCCATCAGCATCGGTCCGCCCAGCTTCCCCAGGAGGAATGCGGCTGCGACGGGGAGGAGCTGTGTACCCACCTGCCCCTGATCCGGATTACAACCGGCGGGCAGGAGATTCCCGGCGACATCATCCGGGACCCGGAAGACGATGACCTGCTCCTGGGGTATACCACAACCCCTGCAGGGGAGACCGAGGCTCTGGTCACCATCGAGACGGTGGAAGCGGAGGGGGAGTGGCACCATGCCTCCGACCCGGCGGACCTGCAGTCCCAGGCGCTGGTGCGGATCCGGGGGAACAGCTCCCGCAATTTTCCCAAGAAGAACTACCGCATCAAGCTGGTGGAGGACGAGACAGCGGCCCAAGGCCGTTCCCTCCCCCTGCTGGGGATGAGCGCGGAGAACGACTGGGCGCTGCACGGCCCCTTTTTGGACAAGACGCTGATGCGCAACTACATGTGGATGAACATCTCCGCCGAGATCATGGGCTATGCCCCCAATGTGCGGTTCTGCGAGGTGATGATCGACGGAGAGTATATGGGCGTCTATCTGCTGATGGAAACCATCAAGGAGGACGAGCACCGGGTCAACCTGAGCGATTACGAGCAGGGGTCCGCCGCCACCAGTTATCTGCTGCGGCTGGATGCGGAGGAAGAGGGGCGGGTTATGCTGGACAACTACACCTGGTATACCCAGCAGATGGAATTCAACGAGACCTACCGCTCCGCCTTCCAGGTCCTGTATCCCCGGGAGGAGGACCTGTCGCCGGAGGTGGTGGACTACATCCAGCGGGATATCAGCCGGGTGGAGCGGGGCCTTTATTCCGCCGATATGGCCTCCGGCCGGTACGACTACGAGGAGGAGCTGGATGTGGATTCCTTTGTGGATTACTACATCCTGCAGGAGTTCCTGGCCGTGAACGACGCCTTCTCCCGGTCCACCTATCTGTACCGGGACCTGCGGGGCAGAATCCACATGGGCCCGGTGTGGGACTACAACAACGTGTTGAACAACTTTTTCCACTCGTTTTCCTACCGGGGGTTCCTGCTGGCCAGGCGGGGCTGGTACGGCCGGCTGATGATGGACGAGGACTTTGTCCAGAAGGTGATTGCCCGGTATCGGCAGCTGCGGGAGGGCATCCTGTCCGACGAGTATCTCCTCCAGTATATCGACGAGGTGGTGGCCTACCTGGGCCCGGCTATCCAGCGCAACGACGCCGTCTGGGGGTACAGCTATGACCCGGATAATCTGCTTGTCCGCCAGCGGCGGGAGGCCGACCCGGGCGAAACCCTGGAGGAGGTCAACCCCGGCAGCTATGAAGAGGCGCTGGGCTGGATGGCCGGGTATATGCTGGCCCGCGGGGAGTGGATGGACGAGCACATTGAGGAGCTGCTCCAGTATTGCCACCCCTCCAAGACAGCCTCCCAGCGGGTGGAGTAGGACCGAACAAACCAAAAGGGATAGGGCTTGTATGAAACGATTTATCATTGCCGTCAGCGTCCTGGTGGCGCTGGCCGGCGTCCTTTTCTACGCTGTCTATTATCGTGGCTTTTACCTGGACCTCCGCCCGGAGGTGCCGGTGGAGGCCGCCTTCCGCACCGAGGGGAAGGCGCTCCTGCGGCAAAACGAGGCGGGGCAGTGGGAGGAGTTTGTGGTCAAGGGGGTGGATGTCTCCTCCAGCCTGCCCGGCTACTCCAACATGGACTATGAGCCCACAGGGGAGGACTACCTCCGGTGGCTGGAGGATATCGGCCGGATGGGGGCCAACACCATCCGGGTCTATACCATCCTGGACGAGGAGTTTTACCAGGCCCTGTATACCTACAATACTACCCACGACATCCCCCTGTACCTGCTGCAGGGCCTGCAGGTGACCGACCGGGCCAACTACGGCGCCCAGGACGTGTATGACCAGGATTTTCTGGACCTGCTGCTGCAGAACGGCCAGACGGCGGTGGACGTGATCCACGGTCGGAAGATTATCACCCTGGGGGATGTCACCGGCACCGGCCGGTACCGGTGGGACCTGTCCCCCTGGGTGATCGGCTACCTGGTGGGCAGCGAGTGGGACAGCGGCAACATCGCCTATACCAACCGCAGCACCACCTACCCCACCTCCTACGAGGGGGAATACTTTGTCACCGGGCCGGACGCCACCCGCTTCGAGGTGGCGATAGCCCAGGTGATGGACCGGATCACCGCCTACGAAAGCACCAAATACAAGACCCAGCGGTTGATCGGCTTTGTGAACGACCCCTCCAACGACCCCTTTGCCTACGAGGATCTGTACCAGGCCCGGTTCCAAAAGTACAGCCAGACCGACGGGGAGAATGTCCTGCCCACCGAGAATCTGCTGTCCGGATATTTTGCCGCCTACCGGCTCAACTACTTCAGTCCGGACTTCCTCTCCTACTTTACCCAGGAGCAGAGGCAGGAGCTGGGCAGCCTGCTGACGGGGCTGGATACCGACGCCATCTACAACGGGTACCTGGATCTGCTGAGCCGGTACCACACCATGCCGGTGCTGGCCACCTACGGCTTTTCCACCTCCCGAAACCCCATCTTTGAGGGGGAGCCGCCCCTCACCGAGGAGGAGCAGGGGGAGGCCCTGGTCCGGGTGTGGCAGGACGCCACCCGGGCCGGCTGGGCAGGGGGCTTTGTCTCCACCTGGCAGGATGTGTGGGAACGGCGCACCTGGAACACCATCTACACCACCCTGGCCTTTGACGACCAGCCCTGGCAGGACGTGCAGACCGACGGCCAGGGCTACGGCCTGATGGAGTTTTACCTGGGGGAGGAGGAACGGGTCTGCTATGTGGACGGGGACCCCTCCGAATGGACCCAGGAGGATGTGATCCTGGAAGGGGAGACAGGGCGCCTGTCGATGCAATACGACGAGAAATACCTCTACTTCCTGGTGGAGAAGGAATCCTTTGACCCCCAGGAGGACGTCCTCTATCTTCCGGTGGACGTCACCCCCAACAGCGGCAGCGAGTACTGCAGCCGGTATGACCTGTATTTTGAACGGCCCTGCGATGTTCTCATCCGGATTTCCGGGGACGGCGGCAGCCGGGTGCTGGTGCAGGAGCGGTACGAAAGCCTGTGGGCCATGTTCGCCTACGAGCTGGCCCAGGAGGACGCCTATGCCCAGCCCCCGGCGGTGGATTCCCCCCAGTTTGTGGAGCTGGAGGTAATGGTCCAGCGGGCCACGCCGGTGCCGGTGGAGCAGTGGAGCCCGGCGGTGACCTACGAGACGGGGGCCCTCCGGCAGGGGAATGCCAATCCCCAGGCGGAGGACTACGACTCCCTGGCGGACTACCAGTTTACCTCCAATGGGGTGGAGCTGCGCCTGCCCTGGCAGCTGCTCAACTTTGCCAATCCGGTGGAGGGGCTGATCCACGACGACTACTACGAACACTATGGGGTGGAGTATCTCCAGATTGAGGAACTGTATGTGGGGATGGCCTCCCGGGACGACCTGCAGGGGGAGGAGCCGGTGACGATCCCCATGGGGACCCTCCCCCTGGAGGGCTGGGACCGGAGCGCCCCTCGCCACGAGCGGCTGAAGAAGTCCTACGACCTGCTGCAAGCGGCCTGGACCGGCCAATAAGGAGAAGAATGAGAAATCAGGGAAAGGAGGCGGTTGGCCGGTGGGCAGCCAATGGATTCTCTACGGATACGGGCTGGTGTGCCTGTCCATGCTGGCTTTCAATCTGTTGTACAGCTTGACCCTGCGGGCCGGGGACCGCCGCCTTGGACGGCGGGTGGCATGGATTGCCCGGCAGGCCTCCCCCCAGCTGGAGCGGGTGGAACGGGGAGAACCGGTGGAGGAACGGCATCGGCGGCGGCTGGGCCGGCGCCTCTCCCGTGTAAAGGGGCTGCTGGCCTTTGACCGGTACTTGGACCAGATGGACGGGGAGAACCCGGCGGTACAGGGGTATCTGGGCCAGCTGCTGCCGGTGTTTCTGCGGTTGTCGGTGGTGTACCGGCGTCGGGAGGACACCCAGGCGGCCTATTTCTGCCATCTGCTCACCCGCCACCAGCTATACCGGCGGCTCCGGGGGGACCACCAGCCCGCCCGGCTCCAGGGAAAAATGCTCCTGCGAATGGTGAGCGCTTATCTGGAAAAGGACAGCCTTTACTGCCGGGTCAACGCCCTCAAGGCCCTGTGTGCCTTTGGCGACGAGGAGATCGTGGTGGAAGCCGTTCAGGATCTGGGCAGGCGAGACGGGCCGGTCCTCCACGAGAAGGTGGTGGTGGAGACCCTCATGACCTTTGCCGGGGACCAGGAGGCCCTCATCGGCCAGATCTGGAGCCGCTTCGAGGAGTTCCCTCTCTCGCTCCAGCGGGCGCTTCTGGATTTTATCCGCTTCAAGAGCGGCGGCTACTGCCCCAGAATGCTCTCCCTCCTGATGGACAACAGCCGGGACAAGGAGCTGCGGTTTGCGGCCATCCGGTACTTTGGCCGGTATCCCTATGAGCCCGCCCGGCAGCCGCTATTGGACTTTGTGGCGGATGGGGATCCCCTGCGGTGGGAATACGCCGCCATCAGCGCCTCCTCCCTGGCCTGGTATCCGGGCCAGGAGGTGGTGGACGCCCTCTCCAAAGCCATGCACAGCGGCAGCTGGTATGTGCGGTACAACGCCGCCGCCAGCCTGGAGGCCCACGGCCTGTCCGACGAGGAGATGGCCCGGGCAGCAGGGGAGGACCGGTATGCCCGGGAGATGCTGGCCTACCGGCTGGAGGTGCGCCAGCGGATGGAGGAGGCCGCCAAGGCTCAGCTGGAAGAGGAGGAGGCCCGGCTCGCGGCGGAAGCTGCCGCCCAGGCGGCCCCGGGAAGAAAGGAGGCGGTGGCCTTATGAGAGAATGGATTCAGGGGATCCTGTGGATTGTGGAGTGCTTTTTCATCCTGTACATGCTCGGGTATGCCAGCTTTCTCTTTCTGTCGGTCACGGTGGGGTCCTCCGACCTTTATGCGGCCAAGCGGCGCAACCTGCTGAAAAATGAGCTTGCCAACGACTATTACCTGCCGGTGTCGGTCATTGTGCCGGCCCACAACGAGGGGATCACCATCGAGGCCACCATCCGTTCTCTGCTGGCCCTGGACTACAAGCTTTATGAGATCATTGTGGTGGACGACGGTTCCACCGATCAAACAGCCCAAGCGGTGCGGGAAGCCTTCCACATGTGGCCGGTAAACCGGCCCATCCAGCGGCGGATCCCCTGCCGGCCGGAGGTGGCCGTCTTTGAAACCAGGGCCTACAAGGTGCCCATCACCCTGGTGCAGAAGGAGAACGGCGGCAAGGCAGACGCCCTCAACATGGGGATCAACGTCTCCAATTACCCCTATTTCCTCTGCATCGACGCCGACTCGGTCCTCCAGTACGATTCCCTGGAGAAAATCGTCCGCCCGGTGCTGGAGGATTCCCGGGTGGTGGCGGTGGGCGGGACGGTCCGCCCCTGCAATGGGGCCACCATCCAGAACGGCCGGGTGGTCCGGTACCGGATGCCCAAGGGACTGCTGGCCTCCATGCAGGTGCTGGAGTATGACCGGTCCTTCCTGGCCTCCCGCATCCTCTTTGACAAATTCAACGGGAACATCATCATCTCCGGGGCCTTCGGCCTGTTCCGGAAGAGCGTGGTCATCGCCGCCGGCGGCTACGATCCGGACACCATGGGGGAGGACATGGAGCTGGTGGTGAAGCTGCACGTCTTCTGCCGGGAAAACGGCCACCCCTACCGGATCCGCTATGTGACCGACGCCGTCTGCTGGACCCAGGTGCCGGAGACCTTGGTCGACCTGTGCAAGCAGCGCCGCCGCTGGCACATCGGCCTCTTCCAGTCGATGACCAAGCACCGCAACATCCTGGCCAATCCCAAGTATGGGGCAGTGAGCTTTATCTCCTATTTCTATTTCCTCATCTACGAGCTGTTTTCCCCCTACATCGAGGTTTTGGGCCTGCTGGCCACCCTGCTGGCCTTCCTGGTGGACCTGATCAACCTGCCCTTCATGATTCTGTTTTTTGCCATCTATGTGGTGTATACGGCGGTCCTGTCTCTCACCGCCTTCTTGGCCCGGGTGCATACCATTGACCTGCGGCTCACCGTGGGGGATGTCCTCAAGGCGGTGGGCCTGTGTGTGGTGGAGGTGAGCTGCCTGCGGTTTGTCATGGCCTGGGTGCGGATGACCGCCCTCATCGGCTACCGGAAAAAGAAGCACACATGGGGGCAGATTCAGCGGCATACAATAAACGTTGAGTAGATTTAATTACTTTTATTACAAAATTCCCTGCGTTCCCCACCAACCATTCAGCAACAGCAGGCTTCTCGGCCGCCGGCTGCTTTAGAAAGAGAGGACCTCATGATCCGTCTGCCATTCTTCCCACGAGCTTCCCGTTCCCCCGCTTGCTGCGGCCGGCCGCTGTTTCAGAGCGGCCGCGCCCCCTGGAGAGGGGTCTGCCTGGGGGCGGTGCTCCCGGCGGTCCATGGCTGCGAAGGGATAACCGATGCCCTGCTTCTTGCAGGAGAACAAGCTGCGCCCGGTTGGGCGGTAGCGGCCGTCCTGGCGGCGGCGGTCCTCCTGCTGGCGGTGGTTGTGTGGAGGCTGGAGGGGCGCCTGCACCGGGAGGAGAAAAGCCGGGAGATCAACCCGGCGACCGGTTTCCTCACCGAGGAAGCCATGGCCCGGCGGCTCCCCCGCCTGGTGACCGAGGCCGACCGGGACCGGTACTGCCTGGTCTGCTTCCACTTTGAGCTGGGGCACATCGAGCGGCTGGGCGGCCGGGAGGAGGCCCTCCGGTTCCTTCGCTTTGGGGCGGGGCTGGTGAACCGGCTGGCCTGGCCGGGGGATCTGCCGGCGGTGACCCCCGGCGGGGATTTTCTGATCCTGAAGAAAGGGGAACCGGAGGCGGTGGCCGCCTGGGGACGGACGGTTCTGGAAAAACTGCGGACCTTCCCCTATGCAGGGGGGCGGCTCCGCACCGACGACGCAGCGGTGGGGATCTACCCCCTGGGGGCCGACCGCTTTGACTGGGAAACCATCCGGTTCCATGCCAAGCAGTGTGCCCTCACCGCCTGCCGGGGCTGGCAGGACGCCAAGATCTGCGGCGGCGCGGCCTGCCTCGCCTGCCTGGAGGAGCGGCAGCTGCTGGGGGATCTGGACGACGCCCTGGCGGGGGAGGAGATTTCCCTCTACCTGCAGTTCTTCGTGGATGGGGAGACCTTCCGGGTGGTAGGGGGCGAGGCCCTTTCCCGGTGGGTCCATCCCACCATGGGAGAGCTGAATCCCCAGCGGTTTATCCCGCTGCTGGAGCGGGAGGGGCGGATCCACCAGCTGGATTTTTACAGTCTGGAAAAGAGCTGTGCCTTTCTGGAGGAGCTGGGGCGGCGGCAGGTGCGGGATTTCTTCATCTCCTGCAATTTCAGCCGGCGCACCTTCGCGGCCAAGGATTTTGCCAGCCGGTGCAAGATGGTGCTGGGCCGGTACGAGTTTCCCCACCGGCTTCTCATCCTGGAGATTACCGAGAGCCAGATGGAGAGCCCCCAGGACTACGACCAGATGCTGCGGAACATTATGGAGATCCGGGCTTTGGGGGTGCGGATCATGTTTGACGACTTTGGAATGGGGTATTCCTCCTTCCATGACCTGCAGGAATACCCCATGGACGGCCTCAAGCTGGACAAGGAGCTGGTGGAGCGGATGGATACCCACCGGGGCAGGGTCATCCTCAGCGGCCTGGTTCGCACCGGCCACGACCTGGGCCTCACCATCCTGGCGGAAGGGGTGGAGACCGACCGGCAGGTGCAGGCCCTGCAGCAGCTGCACTGCGACGTGCTCCAGGGGTTCCGGTTCTCGGTGCCCATCCCCGCCGGCCAGGCGATGGAGGCCATCCTGGCCCGGGACCCCCTGCCCCCAGGGGAGGATTAGAAGAAAAGGAGGGAACGGCCCATGCTGCTGGACGGATTGCAGAAGGTGGATTTTTCCACCCCCGACACCCTGCTGATTGTGGACGACGACGGGATCAACCGGGAGATTCTGCGGGCCATTTTTGAGCCATTCTACCCCATCCGGGAGGCGGCCGACGGCTGGGAGGGGCTGGAAGCCATCCTGGAGGACCGGGAGCAGCTTTGCGCGGTGCTGCTGGATGTGGCCATGCCCCGGATGAACGGCCTGGAGCTGCTGCAGCGGCTGCAGGAGGAGGGACTGCTGGAACGGTTGCCGGTCTTTCTCATCACCGCCGAGGCCAGCGACCAGGTGATCCGGGAGGCCTACCGTCTGGGGGTTATGGACGTTATTATGAAGCCGGTGGTCCCCTATGTGGTACTGCGGCGGGTGCAGTCGGTGGTGGAATTGTTCCAGGCCCGGCGGCGGCTGGGCCAGGTGGTGGAGAGCCAGCAGGCCGATCTGCTGGCCCAGGCCAAGGAGATCAGCACCCTGAACCGGGGGATCATCGAGGCCCTGGCCACCGCCATCGAGTTCCGCAGCGAGGAGTCGGGGGAGCATGTCCACCGGATCCACGACATCACCCGCTACCTGCTCCTCCACACCTCCATGGGGGAGGGGCTGAGCCGGGAGGAGATCGACCAGATCGCCCTGGCCTCCATTATGCACGACGTGGGCAAGATCGCCGTGCCCGACGCCATCCTCAACAAGCCCGGCCGCCTGACGCCGGAGGAGTTTGCCATTATGAAGACCCACACCATCCAGGGGGCGGCCCTGCTGGGGCGGGTTCCCCAGCTGCGCAGCCACCGGGCCTTTCACTATGCCCGGGACATCGCCCTCCACCACCACGAGCGCTGGGACGGGCGGGGATACCCCGACGGCCTGAAGGGGGACGAGATCACCGTGTGGGCCCAGGTGGTCTCCCTGGCGGACGTATACGACGCCCTCAGCTGCAAGCGGGTCTATAAGGACGCCTTCCCCCGGGAGAAGGTGGTGGCCATGATCCGGGACGGGGAGTGCGGCCTGTTCAACCCCAAGCTGCTGGAGGGGTTCCTCGCTGTGGAGGAGGACCTGTCCCGCCTGTACACAACAAAAGGAGGAGAGATCGATGGAAGCAAGCCGTAAAGAGGTTCTGGCCGCCGCCGGCATCAACCTGGAGGAGGTTCTGGAGCGGCTGATGGGGAGCGAGACCCTCCTGGAGCGGCTGCTGGGCAAGTTTGCCGCCGACGGTACCTACCGCCGCCTGGAGGAGGCGATGGCCGCCCGGGATCTGGAGGGGGCCATTGCCGCCTCCCATACGCTGAAGGGAATGTGCGGCAACCTGGGGATGGGGGAGCTGTTTTCCCTCTTTACCCGCCAGGTGGAGGCCCTGCGCCAGGGGGACTGGCCGGCCGCCTGCCAGCGGATGGAGGAGATTGCCCCCGCCTATGGGGCGATGATACAGGCCATTGGAGGGCCGGATGATGGGGGCCGTTAGCCCCCGGTCCCGGCAGCGGTGGCGGCGGATGGTGGAAAGCCTGCGCCCGGCCCTCTGGGCCTTTGCCGCCCTGCTGGCGCTGGCGGTGGGGGGGATTGTCCTGATCCGGTCCACCCTTCTTCGCAATGCCTACGAAACCGGGACCGCCCTCTCCCGCAGCTATGCCTCCGAGGCCAGAAGCGAGCTGGCGTCCTTCGAGACCCTCCTGGCCTTCGGTACCTCCTCCATCGACAACCGCCTCGCCGGCGGGGAGGACCGGGCCGCCCTGGAGGGGCTGCTGGAGCGGTATTTTCAGAATCTGGACCGGGTGCTGGGCAACGGGGTGGTGGACCCCTACCTGGTGCTGGAGGGGGAGATTCTGGCCGCCAACCCCTGGGAGGGGGATGCCACCTATCCGGTGGAGGAGACCCAGTGGTATCAGATGGCCATGGAGGCGGGAGGAGAGGTTATCTTTACCGACGTGTATATGGACGCCATCTCGGGCCGGCCGGTGGTGACCGCCGCCCAAAGCTGCCAGCAGGGGAAGGCGGTGATGGCCTTTGACATTCTGCTGGAACATTTCTCCTTTGCCGCCCCGGAAATGGAGGCGGAGGAATCCTTTTTTCTCTGCGACCGGGAAGGGTCCGTCATCTACCAGCAAACGGCGCTCCAGCTTCCCCGGGACCAGGTGCAGCAGTACCTGCGGGGATTGGTGGAGCGGATTGAGGCCGGGGAGCTGGCGGACCACACCAGCTCGATCCAGGACCTGGACGGCCAGACCCGGGGGGTCTACTACACCCGGATGGAGAACGGGTGGTATTCCATTGTAACCGTCCCCTACAGTACCATCCTGGGGGATTTCCACTGGTTTACCCTGGCCTTCGGGCTGGTGGTGGGGGTGGCCATTTTGGCAGTGGGCCTTCTCACCTGGCGGGAGGCGGGGCTCAGCCTTCGGATGGAGCGGGTCCAGGAGACGGTCCAGGTGCTGGGAAAGACCTACTACGCCCTGTACCGGGTGAATTTTGAGGAGGAGACCTACGAGATGATCAAGGGCTCCGACTATGTGTGCAGCCGCATTGCCCCCACCGGTCCCTACCAGGACCTGCTGCGGACCGCCGGCGAGGTGATTGAAGCGGATGCTTACCGGGATTTTACCCGCAGCTTCTCCTGTGAGGAGATCCGCCAGCTGGTGCAGCGGCGGGTGAAGGACTTCGGCGGGGAGTTCCTGCGCCTGTTCGGGGAGGAATACCGGTGGGTGAGCGTACGGGTGCTCTACGACGAATCCCTTCATCCCAACGAGGTGGTCCTCTCCTTCCGGGAGGTGGAGGAGGAGAAACAGCGGCAGCTGCAGGAGCGGCGGCTGCTGGAGGACTCCCTCCAGCTGGCCAAGAGGAACGAGGAGTCCAAGCAGGCCTTTTTCCGGAATATGTCCCACGACATGCGCACCCCCCTGGGCGCCATCATCGGGCTGACCCGCCTGGCGGCCCAGCACCTGGAGGATCCCCGGCAGGTGAACGGGTATTTGAAGAAGATCTCCTCCTCCAGCCAGTACCTCCTGGGGCTGATCAACGACATTCTGGATATGGCCCGGATGGAGCAGGGCCAGGTGATGCTGGACAACCGGCAGTTTGACCTGGAGGAATGTGTGGAGGAGTGCGTTGGTCCCTTCCGGGAACAGGGGGAGGCCGACGGGAAGGTGCTGGACGTCTCCCTCCAGGCGGCGGATACCCGGCTGATAGGCGATCCCTTCCGGGTCCAGCAGATCCTCAACAACCTGCTCTCCAACGCGTTCAAGTTTACCCCGGCCGGGGGAAAAATCCGGTTGGAGGTTACCCAGCTGGACCGGGGCGACTATGCCAAGTACCGGTTTGTGGTGGCGGATACGGGGATCGGCATGTCGGAGGAGTTTTTGAAAAAAATCTTTGAACCCTATGCCCGGGAGCTGCGCTTCGACGCCAAGCGGGCGGGGGGAACCGGCCTGGGCATGTCCATCACCAAGAGCCTGGTGGCCCAGATGAACGGGGAGATCCAGGTGGAGAGCCAGGTGGGGAAGGGTAGCACCTTCTCCGTGATCCTGCCCTTTGCCGCCGCGAAGGAAGGCGACGGGACCTACAAGACCCCCGCCGGGAAGGAGGAGACCCCCTTCTCCCTGGAGGGGCGGACCATCCTCCTGGCGGAGGACAACGAGATCAACATGGAGATCCTGGACGAGCTGCTGACCGCCCATGGCGCCCGGATCCTCCAGGCCTGGAACGGCCGGGAGGCGGTGGACCGGTTCCAGGAGACGGACCCCTTCCAGGTGGACGCCATCCTCATGGATATGCAGATGCCGGTGATGGACGGCTGCCAGGCGGCGCGGGCCATCCGGGCGCTGCCCCGGCCCGACGCCGGCCGGGTCCCCATTGTGGCGGTCACCGCCAACGCCTTTGCGGAGGATGTGGCGGCCACCACCCAGGCGGGGATGAACGGCCACATCTCCAAGCCCATCGATTTTGCGGCCCTGTGCCGCCTACTGGAAAAACTGCTTCCCTCATAAGTGAGGGAAGCAGTTTTTTGCAGGGAGGATGCCCTTCCCGCGCCGGCGGACGCCTGGGAAGAAAGGAAGGGTGGATTTTTTGTCGTCTGTGTGATATGATAGAAAAAAGAGAGTCCCCCCTGGGGCGTGTTCCGGAGCCGGAACCCGGCTCCCATCCTTTTTTCCAGGTGATCAACGTGAGAAAAGCAGCAAATCCTCCCGTCTATTCCCAGGTTGCCTATGACATAGCCACCAAGATAGCCGTGGGCACCCTGCCTGAGAATACCAAGTTTTCCGGCCGGTCCCTGATGTCCACTGAATACGGCGTCTCCCAGGAGACGATCCGCCGGGCGCTGAACCTGCTGGCGGATATGGGCATCATCCAGATCCAGAACAACTCGGGGGCGGTGGTCATCTCCCGGGAGCGGGCCACCCAATACATCGATAAATTTCAGTCCGAAAAGAACACCCGGGCCATGAAAAGCCAGCTGCGGGCCCTGATTGCCGAGCGGGACCGGCTCAACGAGCGGATCTTCGACCTGGTGGAGAAGCTGACCGACCTGAACGACCGCTTCCGGTACAGCGACCCCATGCGCAATTACGAGTTTACGATCCCGGCGGGCAGCCATCTCATCGGCATGACGGTGAAGGAGTCGGAGTTCCGCCAGAGCACCAGGGCCAGCATCGTGGCCATCCGCAGCAACGGCCAGATCAATCTGACCCCCGGCCCCAACGACCGGTTCCAGGAGGGGGATCTGCTGGTGGTCTCCTGCAGCCCCGCCCTGGCCGACGAGGTCAAGTATTTTATCCAGCAGCGCGGTTGACAACAAGGAGAGAGGGCGGGGGATTCCCGCCCTCTTTCCCTATCAAGGGGCCCGCGGCCCCATTCCCATCGTGAAAGGAGCGGATCCCAATGGAACAGTCTTCTTCCCCTCTCCGCCGGGGGCTGGAATGCCTGGCGGCTGTCCTTCTCTCGGTTCTTGTGCTGATACTGGGGGGACGGATCGCCTGGCAGGGGGTATCCATCTTCCAGAATGCCGGCGCCGTTCCCGTGGCCGCCTCGGTGCAGGAGGTGGTTGACCGGGAGGAGACGGTCCGCCAGCTGGACCCCAACAACGCCTATACCACCGTCACCATCCTGTTCCGGGCACAGCTCCTGGAAGGGGAGGAGAAGGGACAAATGGTGACCGCCGTCCAGAGCAACGAGGGATCCATGGCGGTTCCCGCCCGGGAGGTGCAGGCGGGGGACAAGGTGATGATCTACCACCAGGCGTATGCCGACGGCACCGAGGAGTGGCTCTTTGCCGATTATCTGCGCACCGACGGGCTGCTGGCTTTGGGGGTTGTCTTCCTGGCCCTGCTGCTCTTTTTCGGGGGATGGAAGGGGCTGCGGACCATCGTTTCCCTCGCCCTCACCTGCGCTGCGGTGTTTGCCGTCTTTCTGCCGGCGGTGCTGGGCGGGCGGAACATCTATCTGTGGGCCCTTCTCACCTGCCTTTACGCCACCCTTTCCACCCTGCTCATCCTCCAGGGGCGCCATCCCAAAACCTTGGCGGCCGCCGCCGGCTGCCTGGGGGGGATCCTGGTCTCCGGCCTGCTGACCCTGCTGATGAGCCATCTGCTGCACCTCACCGGCATGGTGGACGAGGAGTCGGTGTATCTGCTGATGATGAACCCCGATTCCCCCATCCACCTGCGGGGGGTGGTGTTTGCCGGCATCGTCATCGGCGCGCTGGGGGCGGTGATGGACGTGTCCATCTCCATTGCCTCCGCCCTGTGGGAGGTGAAGGCCCAGGCCCCCCAGGCGGGGCGGCGGGAGCTGTGCCGGTCCGGCTTTGCCATGGGGGAGGACATGATGGGCACCATGGCCAACACCTTGGTCCTGGCCTACATTGGCAGTTCCCTGGCCACCGTGCTGCTGCTGGTGGTGTACAACGGCTCCCTGCTGGGGCTGCTGAACCGGGAGATGATCGTGGTGGAGATCCTCCAGGCGCTGGTGGGCAGCATCGGCCTGCTGCTGACGGCCCCCCTCACCACCGTCATCAGCGCCCTGCTCTTTACCCGGCAGCCCCGCCGGGACCCGGAACCGGGGGCCGGGCTGCCCCCATTGTCCCGGCGGTATTTTCAACCGAAGACCGATCCCCGGCAGGAGCCCCAGGAGGGTTCCCCCGCCGGGGACGACTGAAAAGGAGTGATTGCCATGACCCAGGTGGAACAGCTTCAGCAGCTGGTGAACCAGAGCCGGCGGATAGTCGCCTTCACCGGCGCGGGATGCAGCACCGAATCCGGCGTGCCCGATTTCCGCAGCGTGGACGGCCTTTACCGGCAGACCTGGAACTATCCCCCGGAGGAGATCCTCAGCCATGAGTTTTTCCTCCAGCATCCGGAGGAGTTTTACCGGTTTTACCGGGCGAAGATGCTCTTCCCCCATGCCCGGCCCAACCCCGCCCACCGGAAGCTGGCCCAGCTGGAGGCGGCGGGCCGCCTTTCTGCCGTCATCACCCAGAACATCGACGGCCTCCATCAGCAGGCGGGCAGCAAGCGGGTGCTGGAGCTCCATGGCTCGGTCCACCGGAACTTCTGCATGGACTGCGGCAAGCCCTATCCTCTCGACGCCATTCTGGAGACGGAGGGGCTGCCCCGCTGCTCCTGTGGGGGGCTCATCAAGCCGGATGTGGTCCTCTATGGAGAATGCCTGGACGACCGGGTTCTGGAACAGTCCATCCGGGAGCTGGAACGGGCGGACCTGCTGCTTGTGGGAGGGACCTCCCTGTCGGTTTATCCGGCGGCAGGGCTGCTGCGGTACTTCCGGGGAAGCCATCTGGTCCTTATCAACAAGACTCCCACCGACCGGGACCGGGACGCGCAGCTGGTAATCCCCCAGCCCATCGGGCAGGTGCTGGAACAGCTGGAGGTCCTCCCCCTCTAGGCAGCCGCCCGCTGATTTGGACGGAAAACGATCTCCCCGCAGAAACAGAAGGCCGCCCGCGGGCGGCCTTCTGTTTCTGCATCCATTTTCCACGGGAGAAGAAGCCGTCCTTGGGAAGTATCCATGGGGACGGTTCCGCTGCCCTCGCCGGATATGGGTGGCATGGTCGGGGGACTCCCGACCATGCCGGGAGGGCATCCCTTTGCAAAAAAACGGTTTTGGAATTCCATTTAAAGAGGGATTCCCCCCAGAAGGGCAGCCATGACGGCCTTCTGGGCATGGAGGCGGTTTTCCGCCTCGTCGAAGATCTCCCCCGCGTGGGCCTCAAAGACCTTGGCGGTGATCTCCTCCTCCCGGTGGGCGGGCAGGCAGTGCTGCACCATGCAGCCGGGATTGGCGGCAGCCAGCAGCTGGTCGTTGATCTGGTACCCCTGGAACGCCTTGCGCCGGACGGCTGCTTCCTCCTCCTGGCCCATGGAGGCCCAAACATCGGTGATGAGGACATCCGCCCCTTGAGCCGCTTCCAGGGGATCGCCGGTCAGGTGAAAGTCCTTCCCCTGGGCAAAGGCCAGCACCTGGGGATCCGGGTGGTACCCCTCCGGGCAGGCCACCGAGACGGTCATCCCCGTCTTGAGGCCGCCCACAATCAAGGAATTGGCCATGTTGTTCCCGTCCCCGATGTAGCACAGATGCAGCCCCGGCAGGGTCTTTTTGTATTCCCGGATGGTCATCAGGTCGGCCAGCACCTGGCAGGGATGGCAGAAATCGGTGAGGCCGTTGATAATGGGGATCGAGCCGTATTCCGCCAGCTGCTCCACCTCGCTCTGGGCAAAGGTGCGGATCATGATGCCATCCAGGTACCGGGACAGCACCCGGGCAGTGTCTTGAATGGGCTCGCCCCGGCCAATCTGCAGATCCTTGGCGCTGAGGAAGAGGGCGGTTCCCCCCAGCTGATACATCCCCACCTCAAAGGACACCCGGGTGCGGGTGGAGGCCTTGGCAAAGATCATCCCCAGGCTCTTTCCCCGCAAAATGGGGTGGGGAATCTGGTGGGCTTGTTCGTATTTCAGCCGGTCGGCCAGATCCAGAAGGGAGATGATTTCTTCCCCCGTCAGGTCCAGCAGCTTGAGCAGATGGTTCATCCTTGGTTCCTCCCATGTCGGTTTCCTGTACAGTGAATTGTGGTTATAATTATACATAATTTTTGGGGAAAGTCAAGGGATGATAGAATATTTATTCTTATTTGTGGATAAATAAAATTTCCGGCCTGCCGCGGCAGGCCGGAAAAGGGGAGGGGGTTCCTGTTAGGCGAGGGGTTTCTCCGGGGCCGGTGGGGAAGAGAGGGTTTCTTCCTCCGAGAGAGGCACCTCCTGGGGAGAGTCGCAGCAGCCGCTCTCCCGCTGAGAGGGCTCTTGGGCAGCAGCAGGCTCCTCCTGGAAGGGGGCGGTCATGGGGATGGGAGGCTCCTCATCGTCGGGGATCTGGCGATGGCTTTCCAGGATTTTGGCGGCTACACCGGCTGCTGCCGCTTTCAAATGCTGGGCGGGGGTCAACGGACCCGAAGGGGTCTCTTCCGGCGGGACGGGGGGCAGCTCGTCGTCGGGAATTTGGCGGTGGCTCTCCAGGATTTTGGCGGCCGCGCCGGCAGCCGCCGCTTTCAAATGCTGGGCGGGGGTCAACGGACCCGAAGAGGCCTCTTCCGGCGGGACGGGGGGCAGCTCGTCGTCGGGGATCTGGCGATGGCTTTCCAGGATTTTGGTAGCCACTGCGGCCGCCGCCGCTGCTACGGCCGCTACACCTACGGTAATCAACAATCGTTTCATCTTTCTACGCTCCTTTTTGGATGGGAAGGGATTCCCCCAAAGCCTTTCCCAGCTTGTTGTGATAATCAGTATACCACGGAAAATAGACGAAGAAATGGGAAAATCGTGAACTTTTTTAGACAGAAGTTGATTTTTAGAAAACCTGTCCAATAATAGAGGGAAAAAGGCGGCGGGACCGACAACGGCCCCGCCGCCTTGGCAGGAACAATCAGTATTTTTTCCGGGCTACGTAGGTGGTGTGAAGAATTTCGTGGGCCCGATGGCCGCCGGGCTGTCCCAGATACTCGTCGTAAATCTTGATAAGATCGGGATTTTCGTGGGAGCGGCGGAAGGTTTTGGCGGTGTCGTTCCGATAGAGGGCGCCGGCCCGCAGGGCCTTCAGGTCCACAAAGTTGCGGACGCTGGCCGGCTGGATGGGCTGGCCGCCGCCGTTGACACAGCCGCCGGGGCAGGCCATCACCTCGATGAAGTGATAGTTCTTTTCGCCGTTCTTGACGCTTTCCAGCACCTTGCGGGCGTTGGCCAGGCCGGAGCAGACCGCCACGTTGACGGTGAGGCCGCCCACGGTATAGCTGGCTTCCTTTACCCCTTCGGTGCCGCGCACCTCGGTAAACTCCAGAGGCCCGCCTGCCTGGCCGGTGATCTTCTCCACCGCGGTGCGCAGGGCGGCTTCCATCACGCCGCCGGTGGCCCCAAAGATGACCGCCGCGCCGGTGGATTCGCCCATCAGGCTGTCAAACTTTTCATCGGGCAGATTGGGGAAGTCCACCCCCAGCCGCTCGATCATCCGGGCCAGCTCCCGGGTGGTGATGGAGATGTCCACGTCGGGGATGCCGTCTCCAGCGGCGGACTGGTCCTCCCGCCCCACCTCGAATTTTTTGGCGGTGCAGGGCATCACCGAGACGGTGACGATGTCGTGGGGGTCCAGGCCGTTTTTCTGGGCATACCAGGTCTTGGACAGGGCGCCGAACATCTGCTGGGGGGACTTGCAGGTGGACAGGTTGGGGATCATCTCCGGGTAGTAATACTCGCAGAAGCGGATCCACCCGGGGGAGCAGGAGGTGATCATGGGCAGAACGCCTCCGTTCTGGATCCGGTCCATCAGCTCGTTGGCCTCCTCCACGATGGTAAAGTCGGCGGCAAAGTCGGTGTCAAAGACCCCGTCAAAGCCCATCCGGCGCAGGGCGGCCACCATCTTGCCCTCCACGTCGGTGCCGATGGGCATGCCGAAACACTCGCCCAAAGCGGCCCGCACCGAGGGAGCGGTCTGTACGATGACATGCTTCTTGGGATTGCCCAGGGCCTCCCACACCTGGTCGGTGTTGTCCTTCTCCCGCAGGGCGCCGGTGGGGCAGACCACCACGCACTGGCCGCAGGAGACGCAGGACACGTCGGCCAGATCCGCCTCGAAGGCACAGCCGATGTGGGTCTTGAAGCCCCGCTGGTTGGGACCGATGACCCCGACCCCCTGCCACTTCTGGCAGACGGCGCTGCACCGGCGGCAGAGGATGCACTTGTTGTTGTCCCGGATCATGTGGGCGGCGGTGGTATCGATTTCGTAGTGGTTTTTCTCCCCCTGGAAGGCGTCGTCGTCGGTGACGCCGTAGTCGTTGCAGAGCTTCTGCAGCTCGCAGCTGCCGCTGCGGGGGCAGGTGAGGCATTTCTTGTCATGGTTGGAGAGCAGCAGCTCCAGGTTGGTGCGGCGGGCCTTGGTGAGCTTTTCCGAGTTGGTGGTGATCTCCATCCCTTCGGAGACGGGGAACACGCAGGCGGCCACCAGGTTCCGCTGCCCCTTCACCTCCACCACGCACATCCGGCAGGCGCCAATCTGGTTGGTGTCCTTCAGATAGCAGAGGGTGGGGATGTTGATGCCGCCCAGGCGGGCAGCTTCCAGAATTGTACTGTCTTTGGGGACCGAGAGGGCCATCCCATTGATCTTGATATTGACCATATCCATTCTTCCCACGCTCCTTTCCTACTTCTTGACAATCGCGCCGAAGCGGCACTTCTCGATGCAGGCGCCGCACTTGATACAGGCCTTGATGTCGATGACATGGGGCTGCTTCACGTTGCCGGTGATGGCGCCCACCGGGCAGTTCTTGGCGCAGAGGGTGCAGCCCTTGCACTTGTCGGGCAGGATCTCGTAGTGCACCAGGGACTTGCAGACGCCGGCGGGGCAGCGCTTCTCCACAATGTGGGCGATGTACTCGTCCCGGAAGTTGCGCAGGGTGGAAAGGACGGGGTTGGGGGCCGTCTGGCCCAGGGCGCAGAGGGCGTTGGACTTCAAATAGTTGGCCAGCTCCTCGATCCGGTCCAGGTCCTCCAGGGTGCCTTCGCCCTTGGTGATCCGGTCCAGAATCTCATAGAGGCGCTTGGTGCCGATGCGGCAGGGGGTGCATTTGCCGCAGCTCTCGTCCACGGTGAACTCCAGGAAGAACTTGGCAATGTCCACCATGCAGGTGTCCTCGTCCATGACGATCAGACCGCCGGAACCCATCATGGAACCGGCCGCAATCAGGTTGTCGTAGTCGATGGGCACGTCCAGGTTGTTGGCCGCGATGCAGCCGCCGGAGGGGCCGCCGGTCTGGGCGGCCTTGAAGGCCTTGCCGCCGGGGATACCGCCGCCGATCTCCTCCACAATCTCCCGCATGGTGGTGCCCATGGGGATCTCCACCAGGCCGGTGTTGTGGATCTTGCCGCCCAGGGCGAATACCTTGGTGCCCTTGGACTTCTCGGTGCCCATGGAGGCGAACCAGCCGGCCCCGTTGAGGATGATGCGGGGAACGTTGGCCCAGGTTTCCACGTTGTTGAGGATGGTGGGCTTGCCAAAGAGGCCCTTGAGGGCGGGGAAGGGAGGACGGGGCCGGGGCTCGCCCCGGTGGCCCTCGATGGAGGTCATCAGGGCGGTTTCCTCGCCGCAGACGAAGGCCCCCGCCCCCAGGCGCAGGTCGATATCAAAGTCAAAGCCGCTGCCGAAGATGTTCTTGCCCAGAAGCCCCATCTCCCGGGCCTGCCGAATGGCGATCTGCAGCCGCTTGACCGCGATGGGATATTCGGCCCGGACGTAGATATACCCCTGGCTGGCGCCGATGCAGTAGCCGGCGATGGTCATGCCCTCCAGCACCACATGGGGGTCGCCCTCCAGGATCGACCGGTCCATAAAGGCGCCGGGGTCGCCCTCGTCGGCGTTGCAGCAGACGTACTTCTGGTCGGCCTCGTTTGCCTTGGCAAACATCCATTTGCGGCCGGTGGGGAAGCCGGCGCCGCCGCGGCCCCGCAGGCCGGAGTCGGTCATGACCTGGATCACGTCGTCGGGAGTCATGGAGGTGAGTACCTTGGCCAGGGCCTGATAACCGTCCCGAGCGATGTATTCCTTGATGTTCTCCGGGTCGATGACGC
This sequence comes from Candidatus Heteroruminococcus faecigallinarum, assembly GCA_904387055.1. Lineage (GTDB taxonomy): Bacteria > Bacillota > Clostridia > Oscillospirales > Ruminococcaceae > Heteroruminococcus > Heteroruminococcus faecigallinarum. The sequence continues at coordinate 24,002 of CAJFKV010000020.1, forward strand.
CGCAGTTGCGCAGGGCGACCCGGTTCTGCTTGCCGTAGAAGGGGGTCTCGTCCAGGCTCTTCACCGTGTCCCCTTCCACCGTCTCGCTGTACAGCAGGTGCTTGACGATGCGGCCCTTGAGGAGATGCTCCTCCACCACTTCTTTCACATGGTCCTCGGTCATGCGGGCATAGAAGGCGCCCTCCGGGTACACCACCATAATGGGGCCCAGGGCGCACAAGCCGAAGCAGCCGGTCTTGATGACCCGCACTTCTTTTTCCAGGCCCACCCGGGCCAGCTCGTTTTTCATGGCGGCGACGATCTTTTCACTGCCCGAGGAGGTGCAGCCGGTACCGCCGCAGATCAATACGGTTGAACGATACATGATGCAAACCCTCCTTTACTTAGCAGCGGAGATGGTGTACTCGGCCACCGGCGTTCCCCCGGCCAGGTGCTCCGCCACGATCCGGCGGGCCTTGTCGGGGGTGAGGCGGACGTAGGTCACCTTCTCCTGGTTGGGGAGGAAGACCTCCGCCACCGGCTCATACTGGCAGATGCCCATGCATCCCGTTTGGATGAGGGCGATGTCGTAGAGCTTGTTCTCGTCCAGAGCGTCTGCAAAGGCGCCCACAACCTCTCGGGCGCCGGCGGCGATGCCGCAGGTACCCATGGCCACGACGATTCGGCCGTGGGCCTCCTTGTCATGGCGAATGCCCATCTGGGACTGCATCTCGTCCCGGAGGGCGTTCAGTTCAGCGATAGTTTTCATGTAGGATCCATACCTCCTGTTCCGTTGGAGCGGGAGGACACCCTTCCCGTCGGGAGGGGCCAGCGGGGCCGGTCCATTTCCCGGGTGTTCTCCTCGATGTATTGCCGGATCCACCGGATGACCCGCACGTCGGCCAGGGAGACCTCTCCCAGCGCCCGGCGAAGCTGCCGGGTATCCACCGAGAACTGCCGGTTCTCCTGCCGGCGGGTGTACCGGATCTCCAGATCCGGGTTGCAGCCCATCAGGGCCGCCACAGCACCCCCCATATCGCCGATGGGAGGGCAATCCATGCTGGCAACCACAAATTCCGCCCGGACAACAGTGCCCTTTCCGGGGGCGGTGTCGATGTGGAAGGAGCCGCCCGTTTCCCGGGCAGCCATCTGCAGCAGCGGCAACCCCAGACCCACGTTCCGGGTTGCGCGGCTGGTATAGAAGGGATCAACGGCGGATGCCGCCTCCCGGCAGGTCATCCCAGGGCCGTCGTCCTCCACGGTGAGCACCAGCAGCCGGCCGTCCGCCCCTGTTTCCAGACAGGCAGAGATCCGACGGGCCCCGGCGGCCACCGCATTTTGAGCGATATCCAGCAGATGCAGCGCAATCTCCTGCATCAAAGACGGCTAGTAGGTAGCCAGGATCTTGGCAACGTCCTCCGGCACCAGGCGGCCATAGACGTCGTCGTTCACCGTCATGACCGGGGCCAGGCCGCAGGCGCCGATGCACCGGCAGGCGTCCAGGGAGAACTTCCCGTCGGGGGTGCACTGGCCGGCCTGGATCCCCAGCTGTTTGGAGATCTCGTCCAGCACATTGCCCGATCCTTTTACGTAACAGGCGGTGCCCAGGCAGACCGAAATCCGGTACTGGCCCTTGGGCGTCAGGGTAAACTGGGCGTAGAAGGTTGCCACACCATACACCTCTTCCAGAGGGACACCCAGGCCCTCGGCCACCATGATCTGCACTTCCCGGGGCAGATACCCGTAGATTTCCTGCGCCTTCTGCAGGGTGGGCATCAGCGCGCCCGCTTCATCCTTGTGCTCCTGGATGAAGGCGTTCAGCTGGGCCTCCTGTTCCGGCGTCCCGCGGAAGGGAATGACTGCTTGCTTTTCTGACATCCGCGCAAAACCTCCTTGAAAATGATGAGGACAGCGGGAAACCCTCCCGCTGCCATGTTGTGGGTGATTTCAGTATACCATGTCTGCGAACGGATTTCTAGCAGGCGTCGGTTGTCGACCGACAATTTTTTGTCAGAGAATCGGGAAATCCTTTTGTTCGGTTTTGCTAAAAAACAAAAAAGTAGCCTTGTAATTATTTAAATTAACCATACTTTTTTATCGGATTTTATCCGTTTTGTGGAAGAAATGGGGAGGTTTTCTCCGGGAACAGGGAGCCCGCCCGGTATTGCCAGGGGCTGCAAAGACGTGGTATGATACCAGGGAGGGGGGATGGCGATGACGGTGGAAGAGCTGGGAAAGGCCCGCGGCTGGGAAGCGGTCTGCCTGCCCCGGCCGGGGGCGGAGGCGCGGGGCCTTCCGGTCTGCTGCGACCGGCTGGGCCTGGCGGTGACCCACGTGCCGGAGGGGGCGGTGTGGATGACCCTCACCGGCCATCTGAATACGGTGGCGGCGGCCACCCTCAACCGGGCGGCGGCGGTGGTCCTCTGCGGGGGACAGCACTGGCCCGGCGAGGCGGTGGCGGCGGCCCGGGAGCACGGGGTGAACCTGTTTCAGTCCCCCCTGCCCAGCTTCGAGGCCGCCTGCCCGCCTGTGCTGCGGGCGGCGGAGAAAACAGCCGGAGAACGGGAGACGGCGCGATGACGGAAAGAGGTGGTAGCATGACAAAACGCAACGAAGTGCGGCTCCATGCAAAGCCAGTGGGTTGCGACACCTGCATGGAGAGATAGCCGTCGCAACAGAAGAATGCTGGCTTTGCTGCTTGACAGTTGTCACAAGGAGGAAGCCTGCATGCACCATATCAATGCAAGAGATCTTCTTCCCGATGGCCTGGTCAAGGAGCTGCAGCGCTATATTCAAGGGGGATACCTGTATGTCCCCATCGATCCGGCGCAGCAGAAGCACTGGGGAGAAGCATCCGGCTACCGGCAGGAATTGCAGCAGCGAAACCGCCAGATCCTGGAGGAGTACCGGCAAGGGGCCTCCATCGACGGGCTGGCCCAGCGATACTGCCTGTCGGAATCGGCCATTCGGAAGATTGTTTATGGATAAAAACAGGCAGGGGCTGCGGCGATGCAGCCCCTGCCTGTTCGTATGGGGGGAGATACAGATTGATTCGGGATTGTTTTGTGGATGGAAAAACCGAAGCGGCGGCCAAAGAATAAAAGAAAAGAAACACAAGACAGGATGTGCAGAAAGGAACGGCCATGTGTACACGATTTGTTTACCGGGGGGACGACGTAATCACCGGATTCAATTTCGACATCGACCTTGCCCAATGGGACCATCGGGTGATGGTGGAGGAGGAGCGCTTCTATATTGGGATTCTGCGCCCCGACGGGGCGCGGCACGCCTACCATGGGGTGCATCGAAACGGGAACACGGGGACGCTTCTCTATGTTCCCGGGAATCCGGCCGGGGCCTACCGGGACGGGGAGGAGTGCTTGACCGTCGCCCAGCTGACCGAGCAATTTCTCCAGGCTCGGATCGGCTTTGAGGATGCCCTGCGCCTTGTGCAGACAAAGAGGATTGTCTATGCCCCCGATGCCACCATGCAGGCGATGCTCTCCGACCAGCAGGGCCGCACCTTGGTTGTGGAGCCGGGGATCGGCTGGCGGGAGGACCGGGGTCGGTACTCACTGATGACCAACGGGTCCCTGCTTGCACCGGAGAGCACCCGCCCTTTTCTCCTGCCGGGAGATGACCGGTACCAACGGGCCGACCGGCTGCTCCGCAGATGGAAAGGCCGGTTCTCCGTTGACGACGCCTTTGACCTTCTCCGGGCCGTCCGGCAGGAGGGCCGTTGGGCCACCAGGGTTTCGTTTGTGTACTCGTCCAGGGAACGGACGGTCTATTATCAACAGGGAGAGGAACCGGCCCGGATCCAGCGGCATCGGTTTTTGCAGCCATAGGCCGGGGAAAGGGGGGAGAGACAATGCATCCGGACGCCATCTATCCCCGGAAGAACGACCGGGAGACGGTGTATCTGAAAAACGTGGTGACCGACCCCGCCATCACCGTGGGAGAGTACACCATCTACAACGATTTTGTCCACGACCCGCGGGAATTTGAGAAGCGGAATGTTTTGTACCACTACCCGGTCAACGGGGACCGGCTGTCCATTGGCAGATTCTGTTCCATTGCCTGCGGGGCCAGGTTCCTGTTTGCCAGCGCCCACCACACCCTGGCCTCCTTGTCCACCTACCCGTTCCCCATCTTTTTTGAGGAATGGGGGCTGGATGCCCGGGATGTGGCGGCGGCCTGGGATCACAAGGGGGACATCCGCATTGGCAACGACGTATGGATCGGGTATGAGGCCGTCGTCATGGCGGGGGTCACCATTGGGGACGGGGCGATCGTCGGCGCCCGCGCCGTCGTTACCAAGGACGTGCCCCCCTATACCATTGTGGGCGGCGTTCCGGCCAGAGCCATCCGCAAGCGGTTTCCCGACCGGGTAATCGCCGCGCTGCTGGAAATTCAGTGGTGGAACTGGCCCGAGGAAGCCATCCGGCGCCAGCTGGGGGCGATCCGGGCGGGGCAGGTCGACCGCCTGGGGCAGGGAAGGTAACTTGCCGGGAAACAAGCGGGCAGCGGGGGATTCTTTCAGGAAAATCCCCCGCTGCCCGCTTGGTGTTCTTATGGGATCGGCTGCTGTGGGGAGACTACGCGTCCCGCCCGCAGCACTTTTTGTACTTCTTGCCGCTGCCGCAGGGGCAGGGATCGTTGCGGCCCACCTTCTTGCCGGCGTTGCGCACCGGCTGCTTCTTCAGGGTGCCGTCGCCGGAGGTGTTCTCGGTGGGCTTGGCCACCTGCTCCCGCTTGGGCTGCTCCTGGGTACGGATCTGGACGGTGAGCATCATCCGCACCGTGTCCTCCCGGATGGCGGCGATCATCTGGTCGAACATGTCGAAGCCCTCCAGACGGTACTCCACCACCGGGTCCTTCTGGGCGTAGCTGCGCAGGTAGATGCCCCGCTTCAGCTCGTCCATGGCATCGATGTGGTCCATCCACTTCAGGTCCACGTTCCGCAGAAGGACCACCCGCTCCAGCTCCCGCATGATGGGGGAGCCGAAGAGCTTTTCCCGGGCCTCGTAGAGCTTGTGGGCCCGGTCCAGAAGCAGCTCCTTGATCTGGGCCTTGGTGACCTTGGCCAGCTCTTCCTCGTCGTACCGGAAGTCCTCCTTGGTGGTGAGCCAGCCCAGGTAGTACTCCCGCAGGCCGGACAGGTTCCACTCGCTGCGCAGCTCGTCGTCGGCCAGGTAGGTATCCACCGTAGCGGGGATGCCCTCGTCGATCATATTCATGATGTAGTCCTTCAGGTCTTCCCCGTTCAGGACCTTGTTCCGCTGGCTGTAGATGATCTCCCGCTGCTTGTTCATCACGTCGTCAAACTGGAGGACGTTTTTCCGGGTCTGGAAGTTGCGGCTCTCGATCTTGCTCTGGGCCGACTCGATGGTCCCGGAGAGCATCTTGGCCTCGATGGGCATGTCGTCCTCCACGCCCAGGGAGTTCATCATATTCTGGATCCGGTCGCCGCCGAAGAGGCGCATCAGGTCGTCCTCCAGGGAGAGGAAGAACCGGGATTCGCCCGGGTCGCCCTGCCGGCCGGAACGGCCCCGCAGCTGGTTGTCGATCCGGCGGGACTCGTGGCGCTCGGTGCCGATGATATACAGGCCGCCGGCCTCCTTTACCTTGGCGGCCTCGGCAGCAATCGACTCCTTGTACTTGCTCTCCAGGTCGGCAAAGGTCTGGCGGGCCTCCAGGATCTCCTGGTCCTCGGTGTCCCCGTGGCCGATGGCCTCGTTGATCATCTCCTCCGAGTAGCCCTTCCGGCGCATCTCCGCCTTGGCCAGGAACTCGGCGTTGCCGCCCAGCATAATATCGGTGCCGCGGCCGGCCATGTTGGTGGCGATGGTGACCGCCCCCAGTTTACCGGCCTGGGCCACGATCTCCGCTTCCTTCTCGTGGTACTTGGCGTTGAGGACCTCGTGCTTGATGCCCCGGCGCTTCAGCATGGCGGAAAGAAGCTCGGATTTCTCGATGGACACGGTGCCCACCAGCACCGGCTGGCCCTTCTCGTGGCATTCCGCAATCTGGTCGATGACCGCGTTGTACTTGCCTTTTTCGGTTTTATAGACCACATCGTGGTGGTCCTTGCGGATAACCGGCTTGTTGGTGGGGATCTCCACCACGTCCAGGCGGTAGATCTCCCGGAACTCGTCCGCCTCGGTGGAGGCGGTACCGGTCATGCCGGCCAGCTTGTCGTACATGCGGAAGTAGTTCTGGAAGGTGATGGTGGCCAGGGTCTTGGACTCCCGGGCGACGGTGACCCCTTCCTTGGCCTCGATGGCCTGATGGAGCCCCTCGTTGTACCGGCGGCCGATCATCAGGCGGCCGGTGAACTCGTCCACGATGATGACCTCGCCGTCCTTCACCACATAGTCCACATCCCGGTGCATCACCCCGTTGGCCTTGATGGCCTGGTTGATGTGGTGGAGAAGGGTGGCGTTTTCTGGGTCGGAGAGGTTCTCCACCCCGAAGAACTGCTCACACTTGGTGACGCCGTCGGCGGTGAGGGTGGCGGTACGGGCTTTTTCGTCCACGATGTAGTCGCCGCCGATGTCGTCGTTCTCCTCCTTGGCGTTCAGCTCCTTCACCTTCACCATGGTCAGCCGCTTGGCACAGGCGTCCGCCTTGGCATACAGGTCGGTGGACTTGTCCCCCGCGCCGGAGATGATGAGGGGGGTACGGGCTTCGTCGATGAGGATCGAGTCCACCTCGTCCACAATGGCGTAGTGGTGGCCCCGCTGCACCTGGTTCTGCTTGTAGGTCACCATGTTGTCCCGCAGATAATCGAAGCCGAATTCATTGTTGGTGCCGTAGGTGATGTCGGCGTTGTAGGCCTCCCGCCGCTGGGCAGGGTCCAGGCCGTTGACGATGAGGCCCACCTTCAGCCCCAGGAACCGGTGCACCTTGCCCATCCATTCGCTGTCCCGCTTGGCCAGGTAGTCGTTGACGGTGACGATGTGGACCCCTTTGCCGGCCAGGGCATTTAAATAGGAAGGCAGGGTGGCCACCAGGGTTTTTCCTTCGCCGGTCTTCATCTCGGCAATCCGCCCCTGATGGAGGATGATGCCGCCGATGATCTGCACCGGGAAATGCCGCATCCCCAGCACCCGGGAGGCAGCCTCCCGGCAGGTGGCGAAGGCCTCGGGCAGGATGTCGTCCAAGGTTTCGCCGTTGGCCAGCCGCTCCTTGAAGGCGGGCGTCTTGGCCCGCAGCTCCTTATCCGACAGGGCCTTGTATTCGTCCTCCAAAGCGAGGACCTGCTTCAAAATGGGGTCGATCCGCTTGACCTCCTTCTCCGAATAGGAGCCAAACAGCTTTTCCAAAAATCCCATGGGATCACCTCGTTTACGCGTCCTGGGGCAAAAGGCCCCGCCGGGGAAAACGGCGGGGCGCTGCCCGGCAGCGGACAAAATTTCACTCCTACTAGTTTACCCCACCAGCCCCCCGTTGTCAATTTGAAAGGGGCGGATTTTTGTGGACAAACCTTGAACAAATCGCGGCTTTTCCGTAGCGGGGAGAAGGGATGTGCAAAGAAAGGCAGAGAAAGAGGATTTTTCCGTGTGAAATGTCAAAACGTGGGCCCCTTCCCTTGATAATCCGCAGGAATGCCGATATAATAAACCTGTAAGCTGGCCAGCCGGTCCGCCCGGGGAGGGGAAGCTCTCTTTGACGGAGGGTGGCGGCCGGCGGGCTGGAGGCCCGGAAGGCCTGCCGGTCCAATCTATCGAAAGGGGTAAAGATATGAACTATTCTCATGAAGTAGAGAAAATGTGTACCCTGGTCAAGGGCCCCAACCATGGTCCCGCCCCCATCCCGGAGGAGGGCAAGTGGGTAAAAGCCTATGAGATCAAGGATATTTCCGGCCTGTCCCACGGCGTGGGCTGGTGCGCCCCCCAGCAGGGCGCCTGCAAGCTGACCCTGAATGTGAAGGACGGCATCATCGAGGAGGCGCTGGTGGAGACGCTGGGCTGCTCCGGCATGACCCACTCCGCCGCTATGGCCGCCGAGATTCTCCCCGGCAAGACCCTGCTGGAGGCCCTCAACACCGACCTGGTGTGCGACGCCATCAACGTGGCCATGCGGGAGATCTTCAAGCAGCTGGCCTACGGTCGTTCCCAGACCGCCTTCTCCGAGGGCGGCCTGCCCATCGGCGCCTCCCTGGAGGACCTGGGCAAGGGCCTGCGCAGCCAGGTGGGCACCATGTTCTCCACCAAGCTCAAGGGCGTGCGGTACATGGAGCTGGCCGAGGGCTATGTTCTGTCGGTGGCGGTGGACGACAACGGGGAGCCCATCGGCTACAAGTTTGTCCGCCTGGGCAAGATGATGGAGGACATCCGCCACGGTGTGGATCCCAAGACTGCCTACGAGAAGAACATCGGCACCTATGGCCGTTATGAGAATGCCCCCAAGTATATCGATCCCCGTGAGGAGTAAGGAAGGAGAAGGAGGGAACCAAATGGCACAGTTTGAAGGCAAAGAGAGAAGAATGCCCAAGATTGAGGCATGTTTGAAGGAATATGGCCTGGCCGACCTGGAGGCCGCCCGGGCGCTCTGCCTGGAGAAAGGCATCGACGTGGAGTCCATCGTGAAGGGCGTGCAGCCCATCGCCTTTGAGAATGCGGTGTGGGCCTACACCCTGGGCGTGGCGGTGGCCCTCAAGAAGGGCATTACCAAGGCTGCCGACGCGGCCGAGGCCATCGGCATCGGCCTGCAGGCCTTCTGTGTTCCCGGCTCGGTGGCCGAGCAGCGGAACGTGGGCCAGGGCCATGGCAACCTGGGAGCCATGCTCCTGCGGGACGAGACCAAGTGCTTCTGCTTCCTGGCGGGGCACGAGTCCTTTGCCGCCGCCGAGGGCGCCATCGGCATCGCCCGCTCGGCCAACAAGGCCCGCAAGGAGGATCTGCGGATCATCCTCAACGGCCTGGGCAAGGACGCCGCCTATATCATCTCCCGGATCAACGGTTTTACCTATGTGGAGACCGACTATGACTTCGCCACCGGCGACCTGAAGGTGGTCCGCGAGGTGCCCTTCTCCGACGGGGAGCGGGCCAAGGTAAAGTGCTACGGCGCCAACGATGTGCTGGAGGGCGTGGCCATCATGAAGAAGGAGAAGGTGGACGTCTCCATCACCGGCAACTCCACCAACCCCACCCGGTTCCAGCACCTGGTGGCCGGCACCTATAAGAAGTGGTGCTGGGAGAACGGGGTCAAGTACTTCTCGGTGGCCTCCGGCGGCGGCACCGGCCGTACCCTCCACCCCGACAACATGGCGGCCGGCCCCGCTTCCTACGGCCTGACCGACTCCATGGGCCGGATGCACGGCGACGCCCAGTTTGCCGGGTCTTCCTCGGTTCCTGCCCACGTGGAGATGATGGGCCTCATCGGCATGGGCAACAACCCCATGGTGGGCGCCACCGTGGCCTGCGCCGTGGCGGTGGAAGAGGCTTCCAAGTAAATCATACAATCGATCGACCCATCGAAAACCCGCGCCCGGCAATCCTGCCGGGCGCGGGTTTGTGTTGCCCGCTGCCGCGGGCGGGTGGGAACTGATAGTCTCTGCGAGACGGGCTTGTGGGCGGTTGCCCCCAGTTTCCCCGAGGCTACCGCGGGCGGGTGGGAACCGGTAGTCTCTGCGAGACGAGCCTATGGGCGGCTTCGCCGCCCTCTCCCGTGCGGGCCTTCGGCCCGCCTGCCGTTTATGTGGAGGCGCTCCGCCCTCCACACCTCCCGGGATTACGGCGGGGCCACTCCCCCCACTTTCCCCGAGGCTGCCGCGGGTGGGTGGGAACTGGTAGTCTCTGCGAGACGGACCTATGGGCGGCTTCGCCGCCCTTCTCCCGTGGCCGGGCTCCGCCCGGCCCTTCCGACGGGGGCGCTTCGCCCCCCGGACCCCCCGACCCTATCTTTCGACCGCGAAAGATAGGGGAGAAAGCTCGCCAAGGGGGCATCCCCCTTGGCAATC
>CAJFKV010000021.1 GCA_904387055.1 Candidatus Heteroruminococcus faecigallinarum
AGAAAGCTCGCCAAGGGGGCATCCCCCTTGGCAATCCCCCTGGGGTACCCTACTCCTCCTAGGGAAAAGGTCTCGCTCCGCTCGCCCCTGTCCGACGGGAACAAAACCTCATCAGGCACGGAACTGCCCATCCAGGAGGCAACCACCGAAAAGTGTTACTAATCGCGGGTCTTGATTGACAAGTCACCGGGTTACCGGCAGAGTTGTTTACCCCAGGTTGTCACCACCGGCAGTCTAGCCTGCGGGTATCATCCATATTCTTCTGAGTACGGTGCAGGCACATGTCCCAGGGTTGCGGAAACGCAGCCCTTTTTCGTTTTCCCCAGAGCTTCCCGTGATGGGGTCAAAAACTACATGGCACAGGACACTCCCTAGTCGGGCCGACCGAGGAGGCACACCGGTAGTCTTTGTTCGTGCCACGTGAGGGGATTTTTATCCGGGAAACAAGGCTTCGATGATTTCTGCTTTTTTCTCTGCATTTTGGCAGTAAGGTGATCTCTGCTGGCTGTACCCGGATAAAAACTCCAGCACGTCCGTTCGGCGAGAGCCGAACATCGGCGTGCGTGGGAGCCGAACGACTATGGGCGACTGCTGCATTCCCATGCCGACGATGTTCAGCGTACCGGGAGGTACGCCGGTCGGCAGGGGGTGGCGGGGGCTTTCCCCCGCCTGGCTTTCTGGGAACTCTTTCTCCACAGAAAGAGTTCCCCTGGGGGTCCGGGGGGCGGAGCGCCCCCGTTACGGCAGGCGGGCCGAAGGCCCGCACGGGAGCGGCGGTGAAGCCGCCCACTTCCGCCCGCGGCAGCGGGCAAAAAAGCCCGGCTACGGCAGAAGGGCCGCCCGGCTGGGCGGCCCTTTGGGTTTGGTGGAAATAGGGAAGAGACTAGCGGGATTTTTTGGCGATGGCGGCTTTGGCCTTCTCCACAATGTCGCTGGCAGTGATGTGATACCGCTCCATGAGGGCCAGAGGATCGCCGGAATGACCAAACTGATCCTGGATCCCCACCCGGAGAACGGGAACGGGGCACTCCTCGGCGACAACCTCGGCCACGGCGCCGCCCAGGCCGCCCAGGATATTGTGTTCCTCGGCAGTGACGATGGCGCCGGTCTCCCGGGCAGCCCGGAGGACCATCTCCTTATCCAGAGGCTTGATGGTGTGAACGTCGATGACCCGGGCGCTGATGCCGGCGGCGGCCAGCTCCTTCTGGGCCTTGACCGCTTCCTGCACCATCAGGCCGGTGGCCAGGATGGCCACATCGCTGCCGGGGCAGAGCTCCACCGCCTTGCCCAGCTCAAACTTGTAGTGGGGGAAGGCGTTTACACACTGCTCCACCGCCAGGCGGCCCAGCCGCATGTAGCAGGGACCCTGGTAGGCGGCCATGGCCCGGGCAGCTTCCTGGGCCTCGGTGGCGTCGCAGGGGGAGAGGACCACCATGTTGGGGATGACCCGCATGAGGGCGATGTCCTCGATACACTGATGGGTAGCCCCATCCTTGCCGACGGTGATGCCGGCGTGGGTGCCGATCACCTTGACGTTCAGATTGGTGTAGGCCAGGGAGTTGCGGATCTGGTCGTAGGCCCGGCCGGCGGCGAACATGGCAAAGGTGTTGACAAAGACGGTCTTGCCGGTGGAGGCGAGGCCGGCGGCCATGCCCACCATATTGGCCTCGGCAATGCCCACATTAAAGGAACGCTCGGGGTACAGGGCGCCGAACTTGTCGGTCATGGTGCAGCACTGCAGGTCGGCATCCAGCACCACAATCTTGGGATCGCTGCCCATCTGGGCAAGAGCCTCGCCATAGGCGACGCGGGTAGAAATTTTTTCACTCATCGACTTAACCCTCCAATCCGGCGATGGCGGCATCCAGCTCGGCGGCCGCCTTGGCAAACTGCTCCGCGTCGGGGGTGTTGCCGTGCCATTCGTTGGTGTTCTCCATGAAGGAGACGCCCTTGCCCTTCACCGTCTTGGCGATGATGGCGGTGGGCTTGCCCTTGGTAGCGGCAGCCTCGTCCAGAGCCTGGGCGATGGCGGCTACGTCGTGGCCATCCACGGTGATGACGTGGAAGTTGAAGGCCTCAAACTTTTTGTCGATGGGGTAGGGAGACATAATCTCCTCGATGGTGCCGTCGATCTGGATGTTGTTGTTGTCGATGATGGCTACCAGGTTGTCCAGGTGGTAGTGGCCGGCGGCCATGGCGGCCTCCCAGATCTGGCCCTCCTGGATCTCGCCGTCCCCCAGGATGGCGTAGGTGCGATAATCCTTCTTGTCGATGCGGGCGGCCAGGGCCATTCCCACCGCGGCGGAGAAGCCCTGCCCCAGGCTGCCGGCGGACATATCCACCCCGGGCACATGCTTCATCTCCACATGGCCGGACAGGTCGCTGTCAATGTCCCGGAAGGTTTTCAGCTCCTCCACCGGGAAGTAGCCCCGCATGGCCAAGATGGGGTACATGGCAGGGGTGCAGTGGCCCTTGGAGAGAACAAAGCGGTCCCGATCAGGGTCATGGGGATTCTGGGGATCGATGTGCATTTTGTCAAAGTACAGCACGGCCAGCAGTTCACAGATGGAAAAGGAACCGCCAATATGGCCGGAATCCGCGTCAAAAACCATCTGCAGCCCCATACGGCGCGCTTTGGCGGCGATGAGGGATAGTTCCTTCTGTTTTGCTTGATCCATCGTAGAAGGTCTCCTTTCAAGATCAGATGGGGAAAGCCCCCGTATCAGGCGCTTGTTCTCCGCTTCTTTTCAATAGCGAAGTACGAATCTATTAAACCACCGATGTCCGGCAAAAACAACCTTCTTTCACAAAATGAAAGAACTTCGTCAGAATAAATGAAATACATAATACTTTTTTGCCCAGAGTGGCAATAACAAGGGACGTTTTTGGTAAAAAGGGAGTGTACAAAATGTGAATTTTGCTTAAAAAACCTGTGAAATTAAATTTAGAGGAAGAAAATGCCGGTCAGAATGGATAAAAACGGACGGTGAAGAATTTATAAAATTATTGACATTGAACCCAAGTGGGGGTAATATAAGAGCGTACCGGACAAATGTAATAGATTATGACAAATGTCGCCCATTCCCAGTTTCAGAAGGGCAGGTGAAGAGAGTGTATGATAGACGGACACAGGTAAAGATTGCCCATTGGTACTATGAACAGGGGCTTACCCAGGATCAGATTGCCAAGCGACTGCTTTGTTCCCGCCAGCGGATCAACAAGATAGTGAATACCTTGGTTGAAGACGGCGTCGTGTCCATCAACATCAACACTTTCGGAGAAAACTGGATCGGTTTGGAAAATGCCATTGAAAGCCACTTCGCTTTGAAGCAGGTGATTTTGGCGGACAAGAGCAGCACCCAGATGCCGTTGCCAGCCCTGCTGGGGAAGAAGGCGGCCGAATTTTTGGACGGTTTTATCCAGGACGGCAAGGTCATCGGCGTTTCCTGGGGATTTACCCTGGGGGATACCATATTTAATATGCGGGCGGTCAACAAGTGCAACTGCATGGTCGTCCAGATGGTGGGCGGGCTCAACATCGAGCAGCGGATGATCCGGCCCGATGAGATTGCCCGGATGCTGGCGGGAAAGCTCCAGTGTGATTACCAGCTTCTCTACGCACCTGCGGTTCTCAACAACGAGGCGGCCCGGTCCATCTTTGTCAACGATGAGTCCCTGCGCCAGATGCTGGAACGGATGTCCCGCTGTGACATTGCGGTGGTAGGCATTGGCGAGCTGAACGAAGAGGCCACTTCCTATAACCAGGGCTACATCGACCGCAATCGGCTGCGGGCCCTGCGGGAGGAAGGGTACATTGGGGATATCTGCCTCAATCCCTTCAAGATCAACGGAGAATGGGAAGATTACCGAGGCCGCAGCAGCATCATCGGCGCCAGCATCGCTACCCTCAAGAAGATCCCCAACGTGGTTGCCATCGCCGGCGGGCCCCAGAAGGTGAACGCCATCCTGGGAGCTCTGCGGCTGGGCTGCATCGATGTGCTGGTGACCGACAGCGACACCGCCCGCCAGCTGGCGCTGGCCGCGGGCATTTCTTACTAAGGATCCCTTCGCCGCCGGGGGCGGCGTTACTGGATGTCTGTACATCTGTTTTTGGAACGAGTTCGTGTCTTTAAGAAGTCAGGCGCTTACCGGCACACCCCATTTCCAGAGGCAGGTTACGGGATAAAATTAGGAGGTATGATTATGTCTAAGAAGAGAATCCTGTCCCTTGTGCTGGCCATGGCGATGACCGTGTCGCTGTTTGCCGGCTGCGGCGGGTCCAGCTCCAGCAGCGCTGCTGCTGAGGGGGATTCCTCCGCTGCTGCGGATGGTAGCTCCACTGCTGCTGCCAGCGGCGAGACCATCAAGATCGGTTATGTGTCCGACCTGACCGGTACTTCCCGTCTGTGGGGTACTGCCGGTCGTGACGGCGCTCTGCTGGCTGTTGAGGATGTCAACGCTGCGGGCGGCGTGCTGGATGGCCAGATGATCGAGCTGATCGCCAGCGACGGTAAGGGCGAGCCCGCTGACTCTGTCAACGCTTATCGCTCCATGGTTGAGAACGACGGCATCGTGGCTTCCATCGGTACCAACTTCTCCAACTGCAACATCGCCATGGCTCCTGTTGCCGAGCAGCTGCAGGTTCCCATCATCGGCACCGCGACTTCCAACTCCCTGGTTACCATGGATGAGGAAGGCAACCTGCGTCCCTACTCCTTCCGGATGTGCTTCCTGGATTCCTTCCAGGGTACCGCTCTGGGTCTGAAGGCCGCTCAGCTGGGCTTCAAGAAGGGCGCTATGATCCGCACCATCGACGACACCTACTCCATGGAAGTTGGCCAGTACATCATGGACACCTTTGTTGAGCAGGGCGGCGAGATCGTTGCCAGCGAGACTGTTAACGTTTCCGACACCGATTTCCGTGCTCAGCTGACCAACATCGCTGCTGCCAACCCCGACGTTCTGTTCATCCCCTGCACCTACAACAACGTGGCCCTGATCGCCAAGCAGGCCAAGGAAATGGGCATCAACTGTGTCTACATGGGCACCGACAGCTGGGATTCCGCTGAGCTGGCCGAGCTGGCCGGTGGCGCTCTGGAGGGCAGCTACTATGTGTCCCGTATCGGCTTCAACTCCCCCGAGGCTAAGGAGTTCGGCGAGAGATACCAGTCCGTTTACAACGTTGACCTGGAGGCCGAGTGCCTGTTCGGCTACAGCGGCGTGATGTGGGTTGTGGACGCCATCGAGCGTGCCGGCTCTGCTGAGCCCAGCGCCATCCGCGACGCTCTGGAGAACACCGACACCTTCAGCAGCCTGATCGGTACCCTGGTTCAGGATCCTGCTACTCACAACCCCTCTATGGACGTTGCCGTGTTCCAGTGCACCGACGGTGTCTTCAACTATGTGGAGACCATGTCCGCCAACGACATCCAGGCTGCGATCCCCGAGGTTACTGCCGAGGCTTAAGTTACCACTATGTCCCTGCTAAGTTGGGGGGAGGAGGGTTTCCTCCCCCCAACTTTCTTAAAGAAAGCTGAAATAAATTTAGAGCGTGAAACGAAGCAGAAAATTTCCAACGTTGGCCGCGCAAGGCGACTAGCACCTAGAATGGAGTCTTGTAGGAGCTTACAATGAGAATTTGAGGTGAAAGGGAATGTTATTACAGCAGATCGTAACAGGCCTGTCGGTAGGTGGTATCTACGCGTTGCTTGCGACCGGATACTCCCTGATCTACAGCCTGCTCGACTTTTCCAACTGGGCCCACGGCGAAGTGGCAATGATCGGCGCCTACTGTGCCTTCATTGTAGTGGGAACCCTGCAGCTGCCCTTCGGGCTGGCCATTGTGGGCGGCATCGTGGGCGCGGCAGTGATCAGCTATCTGAATGAGCGGGTCGCCTACCGCCGCATCCGCCACAACCGGTCCCCCAACATGTTCCTGATGATCGCAGCCATGGGTCTGTCCACCGTGTACCAGAACGCGGCCGGCTTGATCTTTGGTTCCAAGTTTGTTACCTATCCTGGTATCCAGGTTTCCTCTGTCCAGCTGGGCAGCGTTTATGTGGGCGTCCTGGATCTGATCAGCTTGATCTGCACCGCTATTATCCTGGTCATCCTGGTGTATCTGATCAACAAGACCCGGTTTGGCCTTAATGTTCGCGCAATCGCTTCCAACAGCTACACCGCCAACCTGCTGGGCATCAAGGTGGACCAGTGCATCGCCCTGGTTTTCCTGCTGGCGGGCGCCCTGGCTGGCGCGGCCGGCGTGATGTTGGGACTGAAATATAATGTCTATCCCACCATGGGCAACATCGGTCTGAAGGCCTTTATCGCCTCGGTTATCGGTGGTCTGGGCAGCGTGCCCGGTGCTATCGTGGGCGCTGTGCTGCTGGGCCTCATCGAGACCTTTGCTTCCGGTTATATTAACTCCGGCCTGCGTGACCTGATTTCCTTCACCCTGTTGATCGTGCTGCTGCTGGTCCGGCCCACTGGCCTGTTCGGCGTTGATGTGCAAGACAAAGCGTAAGAAAGTAGGTGTGATAAAAAGATGTTCAATGCTTACCAAGAGGGCGTTATCATCCTGCTGTGCGTCAACATCATTGCCGTGCTGGGGATGTCTGTTCTGACCGGTTTTACCCGCCTATTCTCTTTCGGTAACGCCGGCTTTATGTCCATCGGCGCCTACTGCGCCTCGATCCTCACCGTGGAGCTGAAGCTCCCCTTTATCCCCGCCATTCTTGTGGCGTCGGCCTTTGCCGGCCTGGTGGCCTACCTGCTGGGCTCCCTTACCCTGCGGCTGAAGGGCGACTATTTCCTGATTACCTGCCTGGGCTTTGGCGAGGGCGTCCGCGTCCTGTTCAACTACACCCAGGACCTGACGGGCGGCGCCGGCGGCTATCCCGGCATCCCCAACTACACCAGCATGCCCTTTGCGGTGGTGTGTGCCATCCTGGCCTTCTTCATCGCCTGGCGGTTTATCCACTCCAAGTACGGCCGTAACCTTACCTCCATCCGTGAAAACGAGCTGGCGGCCGAGGCAGTGGGCATCAACGTCATCCGTTTCAAGAAGATGTCCTTTGTGTTCAGCGCCGTGTATGCCGGCTGGGCAGGCGCTCTGTATGCCCACTACCTGATGTACATCACCCCCGCCATGTTTAACCTGAACAAGAGCTGCGAGCTGATTACCACCACCGTTATCGGCGGCCTGGGCTCCCTCACCGGCTCGGTCATGGGCGCCGCTCTGGTTACCCTGCTGCCCGAGATCTTCCGGTTCCTGTCCGGCTACCGGATGCTTATCTACGGCATCGCCGTGGTGCTGATTATCCTGCTGAAGCCGGACGGCCTGTATGGTTACCGTGAGTTCTCCATCACCCGGGTCATCCGCTGGTTCAAGAACCTGGGCAAGGGGTCCAAGAAGAATAAGAAGGAGGAAGTTGCCCAATGACACCCGTTTTGGAAATGATCCATGTGGAAAAGAACTTCGGCGGCGTCCGGGCGATCGACGACTTCAGCGTCACCCTGGAGCCCGGCAAGATCCATGGCCTCATCGGTCCCAACGGCGCCGGCAAGACCACCATCTTCAACAACATCACCGGCATCTACACTCCCAGTGCCGGCAAGATTATGTTTGACGGCAAGGACATCACCAATACCCCGCCCCACACTGTGGCCCAGATGGGCATTGGCCGTACCTTCCAGAACATCCGCCTCTTCTCCAACCTGAGCGTGCTGGAGAACGTGGTGATCGCCAGCAACCTGCGGGCCAAGTACAACCTGCCCCAGGCCATTGTGCACACCCCCAAGTTCAGAAAGGTGGAGAAGGAGCTGGCCGAGCACGCCATGGGTCTGCTGAAGATTGTGGGCCTGGAAGACAAGGCAAACGAGCGGGCCAACAGCCTGCCCTATGGCCACCAGAGAAAGCTGGAGATTGCCCGGGCCATGGCTCTGGAACCCAAGCTGCTGCTTCTGGACGAGCCGGCCGCCGGCATGAACGCCGATGAGTCTGTCGAGCTGGTGGAGTTCATCAAGGAGATCAAGGAAAGCTTTAACCTGACCGTTCTGATGATCGAGCACCATATGGACGTGGTGTCCAACCTGTGTGACTCGGTGACGGTGCTCAACTTCGGCAAGACCCTGGCCGAGGGCACCCCGGACGAGGTGAAGAAGAATCCCGCTGTTATCGAAGCTTACCTGGGGGGTGCGGACGAATAATGTTAAAGATCAACAATCTGACCGCCGCCTACGGCGGCATCGAGGCCCTGAAGGGCGTCTCCCTGGAGGCCAACGAGGGGGAGATTGTGGCCGTGCTGGGCGCCAATGGTGCCGGCAAGTCCACCCTGCTGAAGTGCATCTCCTCCATGATGAAGCCCACCGGCGGCACCATCGAGTTTATGGGCAAGCCGGTTTCCACCAAGCCCCACGAGGTGGTGGCCAGCGGCCTGGTGCAGGTGCCGGAAGCCCGGCAGATCTTTGCCAAGCTGACCGTGGAGGAAAACCTGCGGATTGGCTGCTGCCAGCGGAACGACACTGCCGAGATCGCCAAGGATTTTGAGCGGGTGTACACCCTCTTCCCCCGCCTGCAGGAGCGGAAAAAGCAGTACGGCGGCCTTCTGTCCGGCGGCGAGCAGCAGATGCTGGCCATCGGCCGCGGCATGATGGCCCGCCCCAAGCTGCTGATGTTCGACGAGCCTTCCCTGGGTCTTGCCCCCATCATCGTGAACCAGATCTTTGAGATCATCCAGACCATCAACAAGGAAGGCACTACCATCATGCTGATCGAGCAGAACGCCAACAAGGCGCTGAAGATCTGCGACCGGGCCTACATCATGTCGGTAGGCAATGTGGTGAAGAGCGGCACCCGGGACGAGCTGCTGGCCGATCCCACCCTTACCGAGGCTTACCTGGGGTAAGAGAACTGTTCAAACAACACAAGAAAGGGAGGTTCCTTCCATGGATCGCCTCTTGGCAATGGATACCGCGAAGGAAGCTGCTCTGCTGGAGCAGGTTCTGGACCAAGCGAAGGATTTTCTCAACAGCCGCGGGGAGCGCTTTGTCGCCCCCCGGCATCCCCGGCAGGCGCCTGCCCCCCTGGCTGAAGAGGGGCTGGGCGCCCAAGGGGCGCTGGATCTCTTCCGGGAAGTATATGAGGACCACATGCTGGCCAGCAGCGGCCCCCGGTATTTTGGCTTTGTCATCGGCGGCGTGACGCCGGCCGCCCTCGCGGGCGACTGGCTCACCTCCCTCTACGATCAAAACGCCTTCGGCTATCCGGAGAATGTGGATCGGGACATCGAGGACCAGGTGGTGGACGCCATCCGCCAGCTGTTGAATCTGAAGGAAGGCTGGTTCGGCAGTCTCTGCTCCGGCGGCACCATGGCCAACTTTGTCGGCCTGGCTACCGCCCGCCAGTGGATCGGCCGCCAGCTGGGCGTCCCGGTAAGCGAGGAGGGCCTGATGGCCCTGGACAAGGTGAATCTTGTAGGCGGATGCACCCATGCGTCCACCTATAAGGCCATCTCCATGCTGGGGATGGGCCGCAAGAATCTCACCGCCATCCCTTGCTATCCCGGCCGCGAAGCGGTGAATCTGGAGCTGCTGGAGGAGTATCTCCAAACCAAGAAGGGCCAGCCGGTGGTGGTCATCGCCAACCTGGGAACCGCCAACAGCGGCGACTACGACGACATGGCGGCCATCGCCCGGCTGAAGGAGAAGTACGGCTTCTACCTCCATGTGGATGCCTCGATCATCGGCATTGCCGCCTGCAGCCCCCAGTATGCCCCGATTTTTGAGGGGCTGGAGCAGGCGGATTCCATCTCGGTGGACGCCCACAAGTGGCTCAACACCACCTACGATGCGGCTTTGCAGCTGACGAAGCACCCGGACCTGCAATACCAGGCCTTTGCCCAGTCGGCGTCGGCCCCGGGGGCGATGCCGGCCGATTCTCCCCTCTTCAACTTCACTCCGGAAGGGTCCCGCCGGTTCCGGGCGCTGCCCCTCTGGTTCAGCCTGATGGCCTATGGCCGGAGCGGCTACCGCCAGCTGGTGGAGAGCAACTGCTCGCTGGCCCAGGAGCTGGGCGCCCGGATGGCGGCCACCCCCTATTTCCGCCTGATGAACGATGTTCGCCTGAACATCGTCTGCTACACCCTGAAGGTGGACAATCCCACCGGCGAGCTGATCAATCGGTTTGCCGCGAGGCTGCGGGAAAAGGGCGTCACCTATTCCAACACCACCGTGTACAATGGGGTGCCGGCGATCCGCATCTGCCTGAGCAACTACCTGACCACCAAGGAGGATGTGGATCTGGCCTATGATTCCATCCTGGAAACCGCCCGGGAGTTCCTTCCCGGCCGGGAGTAGAAGGAGGACGAATCGCCCATGGTACGGAGAGAGGGGGAGTACCGCCGGGAACGGCGGCCTCAGTACCGGGGAGCCCCCGGCGAGGTGCTGGTGGAGCATCTCCTGACCCCGGAGGAGTATTTTCACAAAGGGCGCTTGTTTGCCCGCTGTACCTTGCAGCCGGGCAGCGGTGTGGGATACCACGAGCACCACGGGGAGATGGAGTCCTTTTACATCCTCTCCGGCCAGGCCCAGGTGACCGACGAGAAAGGCAACTGTTGTCTTGTGGGTCCGGGGGATACGCTGGTCACTTCCTCGGGGGAGGGACACAGCATCTTGGCAGTGGGGGACGTTCCCCTTGTCTACCTGGCGGTGATCTTGTTTCAACATGACCCTGTATAAGGGGTGAGAGCCCGGCGGAGAGAAGTTTCCGCCGGGACTCTGTAACCATTGAAGTGAAATTTATTGCATAGTCGGTACGTTTTTTGAGCAGTTTGGGGGGAATCTTCCCTTCTGAACAGCGAGTTTTCTACAAGCGAAAGCCGCCAAATTTGTTGACTATGACAAGAAAAAGGGCGATAATGGAACCAGAAGAAAAACGCCCGGCGGCTGACCGGATTATGGAAGGAAGGCGGTGTATCCCCCATGAAGAAACCTGTTTTTTTGGGCGTTGACGCCGGTACCACCAAGATCAAAGCGGCCCTTGTGGACGCGGCGGGCGAGACCCTTTCCCTGGTGAGCCGGGATGCCCAGGTGTTCAAGCCCCAGGAGGGCTGGTGCGAGATGGATATGGCGGATCTGTGGGTGCAGCTCTGCCGGATCACCGCGCAGCTGAAGGAGGAGGCGCCGGAAGCCTTTGAGGCGGTTGCCGGCATCGGCATCACCGCCCAGGGAGACGGCCTGTGGGCCATTGACCAGGCGGGGGAGCCGGTGGGGCGCGCCATGCTGTGGAACGACACCCGCGCCAAGGATCTTGTTCTCCCCCACAAGGCGGAGATCGACCGGTACCTGGTGGAGCACCACGGCACGCCGGTGGTGGTGGGGTCGATGCCCACCTCCCTGGCCTGGACAAAGGCCAACCGGCCGGAGGACTACCGGCGGATTGCCACCGTCTTCCACTGCAAGGACTGGCTCAACTTCAAGCTGACCGGCATCCGCGCCACCGACTACACCGACGGCTCCAACGAGGCCATGGATGTGTTTACCAAGGAGTACCTGCCCCAGGTATTTGACCTGATGGGGCTGCCGGAGGTTTCCGCCATGCGGACCCCCGCCTATCCCAGCACCCATGTGCTGGGCGGGGTGAGCGGCGAGGCCGCCAAGGCCACCGGCCTGAAAGAGGGCACCCCGGTGATTGTGGGCGCCATGGATGTGACGGCGGTTTCCCTGGGGGTGGGCGTTACCCGGCCGGGGGATGGCTGCTCCATTGTGGGGACGACCCTGTCCAACCAGGTGCTGATTCCCCAGGAACAGGTGGACCACCGGGACACCACCGGCAGCTCCCTCTGTTCCATCCTGCCCGGGTGCTTCATCCGGCAGATGGCCGCCCTCAGCGGCAGCTCCACCATCGACTGGGCCCGGTCGATCCTGGTGCCGGGGATGGATTTTGCCCAGATTGAAGAGGGCCTGCGCCAGGTACCGGTGGGGTCCAACGGGGTTCTCTATCATCCCTATATCTACGGGGAGCGGACCCCCTTCCGGAACCCGGACGCCTGCGGCGGCTTCTACGGGCTGACCGCCCGGCACACCCGCTTCGACCTGCTGCGGGGGGTGTACGAGGGGCTGATCCTCTCGATGATGGACTGCTACCGTCATCTCCCCGATACCGACGGGAAGGTCTTCCTTTCCGGCGGCGGCTCCCAGAGCGACATGCTCTGCCAGATGATTGCCGACGGCCTGGGCAAAGAGGTGAGCCGGCCGGCCGCCAGAGAGCTGGGTATCTACGGCATCGTCTCGGCGGTGAAGGTGGGAATCGGGTATACCGACGACTACCGCCCGGTGATGGAGGGAGGCTACCAGGCCTTCCGTCCCAACGAGGAGAATCACCGGAAGATGGAAGCCCTCTACCCCACCTTTGTGGAGCTGCGGGAATCCATGACGCCCTACTGGGCCAAGCGGGCCCGGGGGCTGTAACCCTCATCCGCGCGTATTCATTGTTCATACACAGTCAACCGTACCATTGAAAGGGGATTATTACCATGAAAGCATTGATGAAAACCAAGCTGGAGCCCGGCAATCTGGAATATGTCGACATTCCGATCCCCGAGCCTGGCCCTGGCCAGATTCGGATGAAGGTGATGCGGGCCAGCATCTGCCAGACCGATAACCTGTATGTCAAGGAGGGCGGTTTTGCTCTTCGGCCTCCCGTTGTTCTGGGCCATGAGGTGTCCGGCATTGTGGATAAGCTGGGCGAGGGCGTTACCGGCTTCAAGGTGGGCGACCGGGTTCTCACCCAGACCACCTATCATGTGTGCGGCCACTGCCGGTACTGCAAGAAGGGCGAGCTGAACCACTGCCCCGAGCGGGAGGGCATCGGCACCAAGGCCAACGGCGGCTTTGCCGAGTACTGCGTCAACCGGGCCGAGAGCTTCATGCACATCCCCGACAACATGACCTTTGACCAGGCCGCCATCGTGGAGCCTCTGGCCTGCGGCGTCCATGCGCTGATGGAGCGGTACAACGTGTCGGCCAACGACGTGGTCGTGGTTCTGGGGCCTGGCCCCATCGGCCTCTTCGCCGCCCAGGTGGCCAAGGCCCAGGGCGCGCTGGTCATCCTGGCCGGCCTGACCCACGATATGCCCCGGATGGAGATGGCCCGGGATGTGCTGGGCATCGACCGGATTGTGGACCAGGCCAAGGAGGACCTGATTGAGGTTGCCAAGAGCTACACCGACGGGTACGGCGCCGACGTGGTGGTCGAGGCCACCGGCGTGCGGGCCGCTGTGGACACCGCCATGCTGGTGGTTCGCCGCCGGGGCGTGTTCATCCCCATGGGCGTCTTCAACTTCCCCATCGAGCTGGACTTCCACAACATCAAGAAGAAGGAGCTGGATGTGTACGGCTCCCATGCCCAGATCCCCACTTCCTTCGAGAAGGCCATCAAGCTGATTGCCCGGGGCGCCATCAACGTGGATCCCATCATCACCCACGTGCTGCCCATGAGCGAGTACAAGAAGGGCTTTGAGCTGGTGGACAGCAAGGAGGGCCTGAAGGTCCTGCTGGATCCCTCCAAGTAAACCCAATACAACAAGTACGGCTGTGCACACACTGGTCCCCCCAAAGGGGGGGATCCGGTGTGTGCCATAGCCATGTGGCAGCCGCCTGTGGTGGGCGGCGGATGGAGGTTCAAATGGAAATCAATCTGACCAAGGAGCAGCTGGCGGAGATTGCCGCCGCTGCCAATGCCTATGTGGCCGCCGCCAAGGCGGACCCTGCGCTGGCCCAGCTGGCGCTGGACGAGATTGCCCAGGGCGTGGGCCAGGCAATGCCTGCGGCGGATTCCCAGTGGGATGCCGCCCGGTGGTGTGCTCCCATGACCCAGGCCGCGGTGCTGGTGCGCCGGGCGGGATTCTACCCCTATTATCTGGCCCGGGTGATGGGCTGCTACATCGCCGCCAAGGCGGATAAGGGCGCCGACCTGACCCTGGTGGTCCCCCAGGAGACCGGCCTGCGGTACGAGGTGGAGCTGATCCGGGAGATCATCGAGGCCTGCACCAACCTGTGGGCAGGCGCCCCCCTGGTGCGGGATGCCAAGGAGGTGGCCCTGATGAAGGCCGCCTACGAGAAGGGCTACTACTACGAAAAGGCCTACCGGGGCTGTGCCCAGTGCACCCTGGCTGCCCTGGCCGACGTGCTGGGCAACCGGAACGACCATCTCTTCCGCCAGGCCAACATTCTGGCCGCCGGCATGGGGTCCTTTGGGGACGGCGCCTGCGGCGGATATTCGGGCGGGCTGCTCTACCTGGGCAACTACGCCGGCCGCCGGATCGAGCATTTTGACGGGGACGCGGAGGAGAAGGCCATGTCCATGAAGCTGGCCGAGATGCTCCACACCAAGTTCCTCAATACCTATGGCACCATCATCTGCCATGGCATCCACAAGGATATCTTCGGCCGGGCCTTTTTCCTCCTGGATCCGGAGGACAAGAAGGCCTTTGAGGCCGCCGGCGCCCACAAGGACGACAAGTGCTCGGCTGTGGTGGGCATCGCCTGCGCCTGGGTGGTGGAGATCCTGCTGGATACCAACTTTGTGAAAGCGGAATAATCGGGAACTACCCACAGCCAGAAGGGGAGGGGAAGGATCATGAAGCGCTACTCTACCTTAGTAACTGCCCGCCTGGAGCCGGAGGCTCTCAAACAGCTGGAGCCCTACTGCGATCTGCGGTTTTCCGGCTGGCTGGAGACGGGGACCATCTTTTCCACCCAGGAGATTGAACCCCATCTGGAAGGGGTGGAGATCTTCATCGACGGGTACGAGAAGGTGACCGAGGAGATGCTTTCCCGCCTTCCCAGCCTGAAGCTGATCGCCTGCTGCCGGGGCAACCCGGTGAACATCGACCTGCAGGCCGCCGCCCGCCGGGGAATCCCGGTGGTGTACACCCCCGGCCGCAATGCCAACGGGGTGGCGGAGTTTACCATCGGCCTGATGCTGGCGGCCACCCGCCACATCGCCCAGGTGTACCATGTGCTGAAGGAGGGGCAGTATCTGGCCTCTCCTGGGGAGGACCTGTGGGAAGAAGCGACAGGCGACGTTGTGTGGGATACGCCGGGGGAAAACCTCCATACTACCTATGGAGGCTATGAACTGGAAGGACGCACCCTGGGGATTATCGGTTTCGGCCATATCGGCCGGCTGGTGGCGCAAAAAGCCGCCGCCCTGGGGATGCAGATCTTGGCTTGTGACCCTTACTGTGTGGACGGCGGCGGCCTCGGCCGCCTGGTGCCCCTGGAGGAGCTGCTGGCAGGGTCGGACATTGTCACCCTCCACTGCAAGGTAACGGCGGAGAACCACCATCTTCTGGGGGAGCGGGAGCTTTCCCAGATGAAGCCTTCCTCTATTTTGATCAACACCGCCCGGGCGTCCCTGGTGGACCCCCAGGCGCTGGTAAAGGCCCTCCGGGAGGGGTCCATCGCCGGAGCGGCTCTGGACGTATTCTGGAAGGAGCCCCTGGCGGCCAACCATCCCCT
The DNA here is from genome assembly GCA_904387055.1 of Candidatus Heteroruminococcus faecigallinarum. GTDB lineage: Bacteria > Bacillota > Clostridia > Oscillospirales > Ruminococcaceae > Heteroruminococcus > Heteroruminococcus faecigallinarum. Next base: position 15,523 of record CAJFKV010000021.1, read on the forward strand.
TCTCCAGATGGATCAGGTGCTGGTGACCCCCCACATTGCCGGGGCGTCCCTGGATGTCACCAGGAACCAGTCCCGGATGATTGTGGAGGACGTTCTCAACTGGATCGAGGGGAGACCCCTGCTGCGGCAGGCCAACTAACCGGACAGGTTCCGGCGGGAGGATGAATGGATGAGCAAGAAGATCGTCATTGTAGGCGGAGTGGCCGGCGGCGCCACGGCGGCGGCCCGCCTGCGGCGGCTGGATGAAAGCCTGGAGATTGTGCTGCTGGAGCAGGACGGGCATGTTTCCTATGCCAACTGCGGCCTGCCCTACCACATCGGCGGGGTGATCCCGGAGGAGAAAAGCCTCCTGGTGCAGACCGCCCAGGGGCTGCGGAACCGGTATCACATCGATGTGCGCACCGGCAGCCGGGTAACCGGGGTGGACGGCGCCCACAAGACGGTGCGGGTGGAGGCAGCCGGCCGGGAATATGAAGAGAGCTACGATGTTCTCCTGCTTTCCCCCGGCAGCGAGCCGGTCCGCCCGCCGGTGCCCGGCGTGGACCTGCCCAAGGTGGTCACCCTGCGCACCATCGCCGACACCCAGCGGATCCGGGACCTTTGTTCCGGCGGAAAGGTGGGGCAGGCGACGGTGGTCGGCGGCGGATTCATCGGCCTGGAGATGGCGGAGAACCTCCGCCGCCTGGGGGTGGAGGTCACCCTGGTGGAGGCCGCTCCCCATGTGATGCCCCCCATGGACGGGGACCTGTCGGTCCTGCTGGAAGCCGAGCTGGAGAAACACGGGGTAGAGCTGGTGCTGGGGGATGGGCTCCATGCCATCCACGAAGAAGGAGGCTCCCTCCTGGTGGAGACCGAGAAGGGCTACCAGGTGGGGGCGGATCTGGTGGTGCTGGCGGTGGGCGTCCGCCCGGCGACCGCCTTCCTGGAGGGGTCGGGAATCGACCTGGGCCCCCGGGGCCACATCATTGTGGACGACCAGCTCCGCACCAACCTGCCCGATGTGTATGCGGTGGGGGATGCCATCCAGGTGAAGGATTTCGTCACCGGGACCATTGTAGCGGTTCCCCTGGCGGGGCCGGCCAATAAGCAGGGCCGGGTGGCTGCCGACGTGATCTGCGGGCGGGACAGCCACTACGAGGCGGCGCAGGGCACCTCCATTTTGAAGGTGTTTGACCTGACCGGCGCCTGCACCGGCCTCAACGAGCGGACCCTGAAGGCGCTGGAGATTCCCTATTTGAAGGCGGTGACCCATGCCCCTTCCCACGCGGGATACTATCCCGGAGCGACCCCCATCACCTGCAAGCTCCTCTTCAGCCACCAGGGCCAGATCCTGGGCTGCCAGATGGTGGGCCGGGAAGGGGTGGACAAGCGGATGGACGTGGTGGCCACCGCCATGCGGCTGGACGCCCATGTGACCGAGCTGGCCGACCTGGAGCTGGCCTATGCGCCCCCCTTCTCCTCTGCCAAGGACCCGGTGAATGTGCTGGGATATATGGCCGAGGACCTGCTCAACGGCACCGCCAAGAGTGTGGACTGGGAGGAGGCCCTGAACCGGGATTACGACCGGTCCGTCCTGCTGGATGTGCGCACCGTCAGGGAGGCGGAGGCCGGCCGGGTCAACGGATCGGTGAACATCCCGGTGGACGAGCTGCGCGGCCGGATGGGCGAGCTGGATAAGGACAAGAAGCTGTATGTCTACTGCGGCATCGGCCTGCGGGGCTATGTGGCCTGCCGGATGCTGACCCAGGCGGGCTTTGACGCGGTCAATGTTGCCGGTGGATATACCAGCTACACGGCCCAGCAGATGGAGAACAAGCAGTAACAGCCGTCCTTGCAGAAGGAGGGAACCAGGCAATGAAGATGATGGAGGCCAGGGAACAGCTGGTCTACTATGGAAAAGAGCTGATCGGGCAGCGGCTGACCACCGGCACCGGGGGAAACCTGAGCGTTTTTGACCGGGAAACCGGCCTCATGGCCATTACCCCCAGCGGCATCGACTTTTTTGCCACCAGGCCGGAGGACATTGTGATTATGACCCTGGACGGCCAGGTGGTGGAAGGAACCCGCAAGCCTTCCAGCGAGGTGGACCTGCATCGGATCTTCTACCAGCACCGGCCGGACATCGGCGGCCTCGTCCATTCCCATTCCATCTACTGCACCACCATCGCCTGTATGGGGTGGGAGATCCCGCCGGTCCACTATGTGATCGGCGTGGCGGGAAAGTCGGTGCGCTGCACCCCATACTGCACCTTCGGCAGCTGGGAACTGGCCCAGGCGGCCCTGGAGGGAATGCAGGACCGGTACGCAGTGCTGCTGGGCAACCACGGAGTGATTGCCGGGGCCGGCACCCTGAAGGATGCCTTTGACAATCTGCGGTCGGTGGAATTTGTGGCAGAGCTGTACTACCGCACCCGGAGCCTGGGGGAGCCCAAGCTCATCAGCAGCCAGCAGATGGACCAGGTTCTGGAGAAATTCCAGACCTACGGCCAGCCTGCGGAGTCGATGCCACAGGAAAAGGAATGAATCATGTACGACGACTATGAACGTCTTTTGGCCAAAGTAGCCGCTCTATACTATGTGGACGACGTTCCCCAGAACGTCATCGCCCAGCAGCTGGGACTTTCCAAGTCGAAGGTGTGCCGGATGCTGGCGGAGGCCAAGCGCCGGGGAATTGTCCGCGCCACCGTGTATACCACCCACGAATACAGCGACCTGGAGCGGGAATTTGAAAAGCGATACAACCTGCGGGAGGCGATCATCGTCTCCAGCGATACGGACCCCATGGCCGAAATCGGCACCGCCGGGGCGGAATACCTGCGGCGGGTGGTGCGGGAAGGGGACATCATCGGGGTTTCCTGGGGACGGACCCTTCTCAGCGTGGCCGAAAAGCTTTCCCCCCTGCGGGTGGACAATGTAAGCGTTGTCCAGCTGGTGGGCGGGCTGGATACCCAGATGAACCAGCTGCAGTCCAGCAAGCTGGCCATGCAGTTTGCCATGGCCTGCGGCTGCACTGCCCAGCTGCTCTACTGCCCGGCCAAGGCCCCCACCCAGGAGGTGATGAGCGGCCTCATGCTGGACCCGGTGATCAACCGGGTGTTCCAGATGGGCCGCCGGGCCACCATTGCGCTGGTGGGAATCGGGGCGATGGTCGCCAGCGGGGAGCTGTTCCGCAACGGCTATATCCCCTACGAAACCCTCCACAACCTGAAGGAGGGGGGCGCCGTGGGCGACGTGTGCATGCGGTTCTACGACGAAAACGGCCAGGAAACGGCCAACACCCTGGGCCCCCTCACCATGTCCATCCCCCTGGAGGATCTGAAAAAGATCCCCAATGTGGTCTGCCTGGCGGCCGGCAAGGAGAAGGGGGACGCCATCCTGGGGGCGCTGAAGGGCGGCATCGCCAAAACGTTTATTACCGACAAGGCAACGGCGGATTTTATCCTGACCCTTGACCGCTGAAAAGCGGCCGGGAGAAGCCGTTTCGCCGGTAAGGAGATTGGTTTATGGGGTATACCACCGTAATTTTTGACTACGACGGCACGCTGGTGGATTCCCAGGAGGGAATTGCCAAGGGGTTTCAGCAGGCCCTGGCTGCCTACGGCATCCGGGAAGAGGTGGAGGAGATCAAGAAGCTGATCGGGCCGCCCCTTTCCCGCACCATCGTCACCAAGTATGGCTTTGGCGAGGAGGATGCCAAGGAGGCCATGGCCATCTTCCGCCGGTATGTGCGGGAGCATGGAAACGAGGAATGCCGGGTGTTTGACGGGGTGCCGGAGATGCTCCGGGGCCTGCGGGAGGCGGGGCTGTCCCTGGCCATTGCCACCAACAAGCCGGAGAGCATCGCCCTCCCCCAGATCCGTTACCTGGGCCTGGAGCCGTACTTTTCCGCCATTATGGCCAACAACGACGCCCAGGACCGGGGGCCCAAAAGCGACTTTGTCCGGATGGCCCTGGAGGCCTGCGGCGGGTCGGCTGCCCAATCCTTGATGGTGGGCGACCGGCGAAACGACATTGAGGGGGGAAAGGCAGTGGGTCTGGACACCGCCGGGGTGCTGTATGGCTACGGTTCCCCCGAAGAGATCCGGGACAGCGCCCCCACCTATGTGGCGGCCACCCCCCTGGAGATTCTGAATCTGGTAAAAAACGCGTGAAGGCTGCGGCCTTTCAGGCGTTTGCATAAAATGTACACAACAATGGAACTGTGAGATCACTTCAAAGGAGGACAACACGTATGAAAGCTGCTGTCTGGCATGGGTACAAGGACGTCCGCATCGAGGACAAGGAGATCCCGGCTGCCAAGCCCGGCTATGTCACCATCAAGGTGAACTACGCGGGCATCTGCGGGACCGACCGTCACGAGTATGTGGGCCCCAACTTTATCCCCGTTACCAAGCCCCACCGCCTCACCGGCAAGACCGCGCCCCTCACCATGGGACATGAGTTTTCCGGCGTGATCAGCGAGGTGGGCGAAGGCGTGGAAGGCTGGAAGGTGGGCGATCGTGTCACCGCCAACGGCACCCTCTGCTGCGGCGAGTGTGAAACCTGCAAGTCCGGCCGGTACAACGTCTGCGAGAAGCTGGGCTTCCTGGGCGTGGGCATCGACGGCGCCTTTGCCGAGTATGTCACCGTGGAGGCTGCCCGCCTCTTCAAGATTCCCGACAACGTGACCCAGCGGCAGGCGGTCCTGGCCGAGCCGTTGGCCTGCGGCATCCATTCCACCCGCCTGCTGGGAGACATCACCGGCCAGGATGTGGTCATCAGCGGCCCCGGCATCATCGGCCTGGCCTGCTTCTTTGCCGCCAAGTTTGCCGGCGCCGGCAAGATCCTGGTTTCCGGCGTGGGCAAGGCCCGCAAGGAGCTGATCGAGAAGTACGGCGGCACCTACTTTGACGTAAAGGACGGCAATCTGGTGGACGCTGTCCGGGAGTGGAGCGACGGCAAGATGGCCGGCGTTGTCTACGAGTGCGTTGGTTCCCAGCGGACCCTGGACGACTGCATCAACGTGATGAAGCCCTGCGCCAAGCTGATGGTGATGGGCGTCTTTGAGAAATCGCCTGTTTTCCCCATGAACCTCTTCCAGGAGGCGGAGCGGGAGATGTACACCTCCCAGGCCCATGTGGACGAGATCGGCATCGCCCTGAAGTATATTTCCGAAGGCAAGATCGACACCGAGGAGCTGATTACCCGGGAGGTCACCCTGGATACCCTGGTGCAGGATGGCTTTGAGGAGCTGATTGCCAATGGTCCTCAGCATATCAAGGTGGTCATCAAGATCAATCCCTGATAGAAGATACAACTGCGTCCCCAAATTACAGAAAAGGAGATAGACTACAATGGATGTAAGCAATGCGAAATTTGCAACCAAAGCTGTCCATGCTGGCCAGATGCCCGAGGAGAAGACCGGTGCTCTGATCGCCCCTCTGTTCATGAACAGCACCTATGTGTGGACCTCGGAGAAGATGGAGCGGTATCTCCACGGCGATAAGGCCGGTATCTTCACCTACGGCCGTTCCCGCAATCCTACCCAGAACGACCTGCAGGACAAGGTGAAGACCCTGGAGGGCGCGGAGGCTGCCCTGTCCACCGCTTCCGGTATGGCTGCCATCGCCCTGGCTGTGATGCAGGCTGCCCACTCCGGCGACCATGTCATCGCCAACAAGACCGTCTACGGCGGCACCTATGCCCTGATGACCAAGATCTTTGAGGAGCTGAAGATCGAGGTTACCTTTGTGGACGACATGAAGCCCGCTACCCTGGATGCGGCTCTCCGGCCCAACACCAAGGTTGTGTACTCCGAGACGATGGCCAACCCCACCCTGTCGGTTGCCAATCTGACCGAGATTGCCCAGTGGGCCAAGGCTCACAAGGTGACCTCCATCATCGACAGCACCTTCACCTCTCCCTACCTGGTGCGTCCGCTGGAGTTCGGCATTGACGTGGTTGTCCACAGCACCACCAAGTACATCAACGGCCACGGCGACATCATCGGCGGCATCATCGCCGGCAGCTTCGAGTTTGTGGACGCCATCCGCAGCTCCATGTACCAGGAGCTGGGCCCCGTTCCCAGCCCCTTCTCCTGCTGGCTGCAGCTGCGGGGCCTCAAGACCCTCCATCTGCGGATGAAGCAGCACTGCGCCAACGCTCTGGCCCTGGCCCAGTGGCTGGAGAAGCAGGATGCGGTGGAAAAGGTTATCTACCCCGGCCTGGAGAGCCATCCCGACCACGAGCTGGCCAAGAAGCAGTTCGGCGGCCTGGGCTACGGCGGCATCGTCACCTTCATCATGAAGGGCGACGACATCGAGAGCCCCAAGAAGGTGATCGACAACTGCCACCTGGCCAAGTACTGCGTGAGCCTGGGCGATCTGGATACCCTGATCGAGCAGCCCGCTACCATGACCCACGGCAAGATTGATCGTGAGGAGCGGTACAAGATGGGCGTTACCGACGGCATGATCCGTGTGTCCGTGGGCGTCGAGGACATCGACGACATCATTGCGGACTTTGACCATGCGTTCAAGGCCCTTGGCTAATCCAGTTTCCTTGTAAAAAAGACGGCCCCCAGGGGCCGTCTTTTTTTGTGGGAAAGAAGATGCAGGGTGGGGGACCTTTCATCAACCTGGCCAAAAAGTGAGAAGAATTCTTGTGGGCATTTTTTCGACAGGGTGGTTGACGCGAGGAAAAGGGGGTGGTATACTGTTGTCAGACAAGAGAGATGAGCGGAAAACTCTGACACTTGTCGACAGTTGTGCAGGAAAATATCCCGCATTTTTTGGGCAGAAAGGGGAGATTTCGCCGATGAAGCCGCGCAGCGACGACCCGTTGGACCGTTTGAAGGAAAACGGCCCCTCCAGCATGTCGGACAAGTTGTTCGACAAATTGCGCCGGCTGATTGTCAGCGGCGAGCTGCCCGCCGGCTACACCTTTCCCAACGAGAATATTCTCTGCGAGAAGCTCTCGGTGGGGCGCAGCACCCTGCGGGAAGCCTACAAGACCCTGGCTGCCTTTGGGTTTGTCACCCGCACCAAGGCGGGGACCATCGTCAACGATGTGGACACCATTGTATCCACCGCGCCGCTGGGCATGGCTGCCGAGATGTGCACGCCAGGCGACCTGGCGGAATTCCGCTTGATGCTGGAGATGGAGATTGCCCGGTACGCGGCCATGCGGGCCACCGAGGAGGACCTGGCCGAGATGGAAGCGGTGGTGGCCGAGGGCCGCAAGCAGGCGGGAAACATTGCCCAGCTGGCCCGGTGTGACATCCAGTTCCACATGCTGGTGGCCAGGGCGTCCCACAACGTGCTGCTGCGCAGCGCCATGATGACCTGTTCCGACCTGTACGAGACGGGCGTCAGCCGCAACTACTACCGGCTGATGATGAAGGAACCGGCGGTCATCGATGATTCATTCGATCAACACGCGGCGGTGTTGCAGGCTATTCGGGAGCATGATCCCGCCAAGGCCCGCCGCTGTATGCGGGAGCATATCCAACGCGTGTATGGTACAACCCAGGGAGAAAGCGATTCCACGAGTCAGAAGGAGGTTATTCCATGAAAGACGTAGTAGAAATCAGATGGCATGGCCGTGGCGGACAGGGCGCAAAGACCGCTGCTCTGCTGCTGGCGGACGCTGCCTTCAACACCGGCAAGTATGTCCAGGGCTTCCCGGAATACGGCCCCGAGCGGATGGGCGCGCCCATCACCGCCTACAACCGGATCAGCAGTGAGAAGATCACGGTCCACAGCAACATCTACGATCCGGATTATGTGGTCGTGGTGGACGAGAGCCTGCTGTCCTCGGTGGACTGCACCAAGGGCCTGAGCCCCGAGGGCGCCATCATCATCAACTCCAGCAAGACCCCCGACGAGCTGCGCCCCCACCTGAAGGGCTACACCGGCAAGGTGTGCACCATCGACGCCGGCCGGATCTCCGAGGAGACCATCGGCAAGAACTTCCCCAACACCCCCATGCTGGCGGCGGTTGTGAAGGTGAGCGGCGTGGTGGACGCGGAGGAGTTCCTCAAGGATATGGAGGGTTCCTTCAAGCACAAGTTCGCCACCAAGCCCCAGGTTATCGAGGGTAACCTGAAGGCTCTCAAAAGATCGATGGAGGAGGTTGTAATCGGATGATTCGCAAGGCTAGTGAAATTCATGAGGATATCAAGTGGCAGGACATCACCCCCGGCGGCGTGATCTATGAGGGTGGTACCTCGGCCATGGTGGAGACCGGCGAGTGGAGATCCATGAAGCCTGTGTGGGACCCCACCAAGTGCAAGCAGTGCCTGCTGTGCGCCCCTGTGTGCCCCGACTGCTCCATCCCTGTGAACGCTGACGGCAAGAGAGAGGACTTTGACTACTTCTTCTGCAAGGGCTGCGGCATCTGCTATAAGGTCTGCCCCTTCGGCGCGATCAGCTACGAGAAAGACGTAAAGTAAGGAGGCGTGAAGAGCATTATGGGAATCAGAGAGAGACTTTCCGGTAATGAGGCAGTCGCCTTTGCCATGAAGCAGATTAACCCTGACGTCATGGGTGCGTTCCCCATTACCCCCAGCACCGAAATCCCCCAGTATTTTGCCCAGTATGTGGATAACGGCGAGGTAGACACCGAGTTCATCGCGGTGGAGTCCGAGCATTCCGCCATGTCCAGCTGCATCGGTTCCGAGGCGGCCGGCGCCCGGACGGTGACCGCTACCTCTTCCTGCGGCCTGGCCCTCATGTGGGAGATGCTGTATGTGGCAGCGTCCAACCGTCTGCCCATTACCCTCAACTGTGTCAACCGCGCCCTGAGCGGCCCCATCAACATCAACAACGATCACAGCGACTCGATGGGCGCCCGGGATTCCGGCTGGATCCAGATCTATGCCGAGACCAACCAGGAAGCCTACGACAACATGGTGCAGGCCTTCCGCATTGGCGAGCATGAAAAGGTCATGCTGCCGGTGATGGTTTGCCAGGACGGCTTCATCACCTCCCATGCCATCGAGAACATCGAGCTGCTGGAGGACGAGAAGGTGAAGGCCTTCGTGGGCGAATACAAGCCTCACGACTACCTGCTGAAGAAGGAGAACCCCGTAGCCTACGGCGCCTACGACACCGCCGCCTACTATCTGGAGCACAAGCGCCAGCAGGCCCAGGCCATGATGGACGCCAAGGACGTGATCCTCCAGGTGGCCAAGGAGTTCGAGGCCATCAGCGGCCGTCATTACGGCCTCATTGAGGAGTACATGATGGACGATGCCGAGACCGCCATCGTCATCATCGGTTCTTCCGCCGGTACCGCCAAGGAGACCATCCGCCAGATGCGGGCGGAGGGCAAGAAGGTGGGCCTGGTGAAGATCCGCGTCTTCCGCCCCTTCCCCAAGGATGAGCTGGCTGCCGCCCTGTGCAAGGTGAAGGCTGTCGCCGTGATGGATAAGGCCGAGAGCTTCAACGGTCAGGGCGGTCCCCTGTACGCCGAGACCTGTGCCGCTCTCTACGGCAAGAAGAATGCTCCCATGATGGTGGATTACATCTACGGTCTGGGCGGCCGTGACGTCCGTGTGGAGAGCATCCGCACCGTCTACGAGGCCCTGGAGAAGATCGTCGCCGACGGCGAGCCCGGCGAGACCTACCGTTACCTGGATGTGAGAGAATAAGGGGAGGAGGAACGAATTATGAGCTACAATCTGAAGCAAGAATTGATGAAGCCGGAAAGAATTGCCGGCGGTCATAGAATGTGCGCCGGCTGCGGCTCCCCCATTGCGATCCGCAGCGTGCTGCGCGCCCTGAACCCGGAGGACAAGGCGGTTATCTGCTCCGCCACCGGCTGCCTGGAGGTTTCCACCTTCCTGTATCCCTATGTGGCCTGGAAGGACAGCTTTATCCACAACGCCTTTGAGAATGCGGCTGCCACCATCTCCGGCGTGGAGACCGCTTACCGGGTCATGAAGAAGAAGGGCCAGATGGACGACACCTACAAGTTCATCGCCTTCGGCGGCGACGGCGGTACCTACGACATTGGTTTCCAGTCCCTGTCCGGCGCCATGGAGCGGGGCCACGATATGGTGTATGTCTGCTACGACAACGAGGCTTACATGAACACCGGTATCCAGCGTTCTTCCTCCACTCCTCACTTTGCCGATACCACCACCACCCCCGTGGGCAAGGTTGTTCCCGGCAAGCAGCAGTGCAAGAAGGACCTGACCAAGGTGATCGCCGCCCACAACGTTCCCTATGTGGCCCAGACCACCTTTATCAACAACTTCAAGGACATCTCGGAGAAGGCCCATAAGGCCATCTACACCCCCGGCGCCGCCTTCCTGAACGTCCTGGCCCCCTGCCCCCGCGGCTGGCGGTATGACACTCCCGATCTGATGAAGATCTGCAAGCTGGCGGTTGAGACCTGCGTATGGCCCCTCTTCGAGTATGAGAATGGCAAGTGGACCCTCAACTACATGCCCAAGAACAAGCTCCCCGTGGAAGATTACCTGAAGCCTCAGGGCCGGTTCAAGCACATGTTTGCCAAGGGCAACGAGTGGATGATCGAGCAGTACCAGGCCGAAGTGGATCGGAAGTGGGAAGAGCTCCTGACCCTCTGCAATCGCTAACCTCTCCCTCCAAGCTGTAGGAAGCCCCCGCCCGCCGGAAACGGCAGGCGGGGGCTTCCCTGCGTCTTGGGTGTGGCTTTATAAAATTAAAAATATTTTTTCTATTGACTTTAATTTTATTAAAGAGTATAATCAATAATATGAAAGGAGGCGGTTCTGTGGAGATCCTTCCCGAGTGGATGGCGGGCCTGGAGGAGGAAGACGCGGTCTTTATTAAAAAGTTTATTCTGGCCTCGGGCTCGTTGAAAGAGATGGCCGCGCAGTACGGCGTTACCTACCCCACGGTTCGGCTGCGGCTGGACCGGCTGATCCAGAAGATCCGCCTGAGCGAGGCGGCCGATGCGGATCCCTATGTGGCCCTCATCAAGCGGCTGGCTCTCAGCGAGAAGCTGGATTTTGATACGGCGAAGCTGCTGATCGCCCAATACAAACAGACAAAGGGGGAAAAGGAATGGCAATAGTGTCGGTCGCAACGATCCTGCCGCTGGTGATCTTCCTGGTGGTGGTTGTGGGAGGAATCCTGCTGGAGATCTTTCTGGCCCGCCGGGAGAGCCCCTGGCCGGGGCTGGTTTTGCCGGGGATCACCTTTTTGTGGTCGCTGGTGCTGGTGTTCCAGGTGGCGGTAGTGGGCACCCTGTGGGAAACGATCGGGGCGCTGCTGGCCGCCTTCCTGACCGGGAATCTGTCCACGCTGGTGCTGCTGCTGATCTACTACCTGTGCCGGCGGCGCAACCGCCGGAAGCGGCAGCTGGAGCGGATGAACATTCAGGATTTGGAATAGGAAAAAAGGAGCGGGCAGCCGCTCTTTTTTTGTGGGAAAGGGGAAAAAGTGACAACCTGTTCCCTCCCCATGGACAAGGAACCGGCGGAAGAGGTATACTGTCTCCCGGTGAAAAAGGAGGGGAGAGGCTGTTGAACCGGTCCTTTTACAAGAATCTTCTGTTGATTTCGCTGCCCATCGCGTTCCAGAATATGATCTCCTATGGGGTAAACATGGCCGACACACTGATGCTGGGCCGGCTGGGGGAAGAGGTCCTCTCCGCCTCCAGCCTGGCCGGGCAGGTGTTTTTTCTCTTTTCCCTGTTTATTGGGGGGATCGCCAGCGGCGCGGGGGTGCTGTGCAGCCAGTACTACGGCAAGGAAGATCTGCACAGCCTGCGGAAGGTGACGGCCATCCTGTTAAAGCTGTCGGCGGGCGCCAGCCTGCTCTTCGTGGGGGTTCTTCTCTTTTTCCCCAGCCAGGTGATGGGGCTCTTTACCCCGGAGGCGGCGGTAATCGCCCAGGGGGCCGCATATTTCCGGGTGGTGGCCGTCTCCTATCTGTTTTACGGAATCACCACCACCTTTCTCATGGCCTTGCGCAGTATCCAGGACGTGACACTCTCCATCCGGGTGTACGGAGTTTCCCTCCTGGTCAACGTCTTTTTCAACTACCTGTTTATTTATGGAAAACTGGGCGCTCCGGAGCTGGGCATCGTGGGGGCGGCTGTCGGCACGGTGATTGCCCGTGGGGTGGAGCTGCTGCTGGTATTGGCATACCTGCGGTTCCGGGAGCAGGTCCTTCGGTTCCGGCTGAAGATGGTTCTGTGGTTTGACCGGGAGCTGATGAAGGATATGGTGCGGTACGGCCTGCCGGTAACCCTGGGGGAGCTGTTCTGGGGGCTGGGAGTATCGGTCCACAGTGCCATTTTGGGCCACATGGGGGCGGTTGTGGTGGCGGCCAACAGCATCTGCAATGTTCTCCATCAGCTGATGATGTCGCTGGTGCAGGGGATTGGCAGCGCGGCGTCGGTGATGGTCGGGAACATGGTGGGGGCGAGGGAATACGAGGAAGCCAGAAAGGCGAGCTGGATTCTGGTGCGGATCTTCGCCGTCTGCGGGCTGGTGACCGGCGGGCTGCTGCTGGTGGTGATGGAGCCCTTCTTCGCCTTTTACAGCCTCACCCAGGAGACCCTGGCGCTGGCCCGCCAATTTATGGTGGTGTACGGGGTGATTACGGCCTTCCGGTCGGTAGCGGGGCCCACCCTGTGCGGGATTTTTTGGGGGAGTGGGGATACCCGGTTTTCGGCAGCGGTGGACATGACCTTTCTGTGGTGCCTGGTGCCGGTGGGGGCGGCGGCTGCCTTCCTGCTGCACCTGAACCCGGCCCTGGTACTGTTGATCCTGCGGCTGGAGAGCCCGCTGAAAATGCTGGTGGCCTTGGTCCATCTGCACCGGGGGCGGTGGATCAAGGAGGTTACCCGGTGAATAGGAGAGGTGCCGGTTGGAAGAGAAAATTTGCAAAAAGGGGGAGAATTCCCTTGACATCCATGGTAGGATTTGATAGAATAAACCTTGTCGCCGGTGCAGGTGATGAGCCATGCGGGTGTAGTTCAGTGGTAGAATTCCAGCCTTCCAAGCTGGCTATGTGGGTTCGATTCCCATCACCCGCTCCACTTTTCCCCGCAATAAGGAGATGCGCCAGTAGCTCAGCTGGATAGAGCAACTGCCTTCTAAGCAGTAGGCCAGGGGTTCGAGTCCCTTCTGGCGCGCCAGTTTTCATATGGTGGGTATAGCGTAGTTGGTTAACGCGTCAGTTTGTGGCACTGAAGACCATGGGTTCGAATCCCATTACCCACCCCACCAACACCCGGCCCCCAATAAAGAGGGTCGGGTGTTTCTTACACTGGGCTGTCGCCAAGCGGCAAGGCACAGGACTTTGACTCCTGCATTCCGCTGGTTCGAATCCAGCCAGCCCAACCACCAGGCAGGGGCCTGGAGCCATTTCGCGCTCCGGGCCTTTTGCTTTTTCCGGGGTTTCTGCACGCGTTTAAAACAGATCGAAACTGACCGCCGCTGCCAAAGAAAACCCGCCGGGGAAGCTGTTTCCCGGGCGGGTTATTTTTGTTTGACCACACTTTTGACCACACCCTATTCCTTTATGTCGATGTGGTGCTTTTTGAGAAGGTCAACAAAGAGGGAATTGATGCGGATCGCCACCTGCTGATCCTCCCCTTCCAGGGCGTGTCCATAAACGCCAAAGGTATCCATGTTTTTGCTGTGACCAACCAAGGCTTTTACCTCCCCTTCCGGGAGCTTTTTTACGACGGAAACAAAGGTATGGCGCAGTTCATACGGGGAGATGTAAGGGATCTTGTTTGCCGTGCAATAGGTTTTCCAGCGATGGCGATAAACATCCAGCGAAGGAATGCCAAAAAGGGTACCGTCATCCGGCAGATCGGCCAACTGTGCATCGACACAGGCGCGGGCGAGAGGGGATAGCGTGATGGGGCGGATCGCGTTCTCGTTCTTGCCCTTGGTCTCCTCTCCATAAGAGTTTACGGCCCGGCGGATCCATAAGCGGCCCTTTTGGTAGTCCTGCGGGAGGAGACCGTGCAGCTCTCCCGGCCGCTCCCAACAGGAAAGGGCCGGCGGAACGGAAGGGACCCGCCGGTTTCGGCCTTCGGAGTTCCCATCCCTTCTCCGGGCCAAGAAAAGCAGGCGAAATCCGTCCTCGATGATTCTTCGCCTTTGTGGTATACTAAGGACGGTGATCTGCCAGCGGTTGCTGCCCAGGAAAGGAGGGGATGGGGCGTGAAGGAGAAGTGCTATATCTGCTGCGACCTCAAAAGCTTTTACGCCTCGGTGGAGTGTGTCGAGCGGGGGCTGGATCCTTTGACCACCAACCTGGTGGTGGCGGACAAACGCCGCACCGAAAAAACCATCTGCCTGGCGGTGACCCCCTCCCTGAAGGCCTACGGTATCTCGGGACGGGCGCGGCTCTTTGAGGTGGTGCAGCGGGTAGGGGAGGTCAATGCCCAGCGGCGGAGAAGGGCCCCTGGCCGCCAGTTCTCCGGCTCTTCCTGGCATGACCCGGAGGTGCAGCAGAACCCGGCCCTTGCGCTGGATTATCTGGTAGCCCCGCCCCGGATGGCGGATTACATCGGCTGGAGCACGCGGGTGTATGAAATCTACCTGAACTATGTCGCTCCCCAGGACATCCATGTCTATTCCATCGACGAGGTGTTTATCGACGCCACCGGCTATCTGGATACCTATCGGATGACGGGGCGGGAATTGGCCCGGAAGATGATTCTGGACATCCAGAGAACCCTGGGCCTTACTGCCGCCGCGGGGATCGGTACCAATCTCTACCTGGCAAAGGTGGCGATGGACATTGAAGCCAAGCATGTCCCCGCAGACGAGTATGGGGTCCGAATCGCGGAACTGGATGAACTGAGCTACCGCCGGAACCTGTGGACGCATCGGCCTCTCACCGATTTCTGGCGGATTGGAAGAGGCTATGCCGCCAAGCTGGAGGCCCACGGCCTCTATACCATGGGGGACATTGCCCGCTGCTCCATCGGCAGGCCGGAGGAGGTGTACAACGAGGAGCTCCTCTACCGGCTGTTCGGCGTCAACGCGGAGCTTCTCATCGACCACGCCTGGGGCTGGGAGCCCTGTACCATCGCGGATGTAAAAGCCTATAAGCCGGAAAACAAGAGCATCGTTTCCGGCCAGGTGCTCCAGTGCCCCTATGCCTTTGACAAGGCCCGGCTGGTGGTGCGGGAGATGGCGGATGCTCTGGCCCTGGATCTGGTGGACAAGGGCCTGGTCACCGATCAGCTGGTGCTGACGGTGGGATACGACATCGAGAACCTCAGCAACCCGACACGCCGGGAAGCCTATGCCGGGCCGGTGACCACCGACCCCTATGGCCGCAAAATCCCCAAGCATGGCCACGGTACGGCCAATCTGGAGGGCTACACCTCCTCCGCCACCGATCTGATGGAGGCGGTTTCCAGGGTGTATGACCAGGTGGTGGACCGCAGCCTGTTGATCCGGCGGCTGTCCATCAGCGCCAACCATCTGCTGGACGAAATCTCCGCCCGGGAGAAGGAAATGCCGGAGCAGCTGGACCTGTTTACCGACTATGCCGCCCGTAAGCGGCAGGCGGAGAAAAGGGAGGCTGCCCATGCAAAGGAACGCCGCCTCCAGGAGACCGTGCTGGGGCTGAAAAAGAAATACGGCAAAAATGCCATCCTCAAGGGAATGAACCTGGAGGAGGGCGCCACCGCGAAAGACCAGAACGAGAAGATTGGAGGGCATCAGGCATGACAGGCCCTTATGACGATATCCTTCAACTGCCCCATCCCACTTCCATCAAACATCCGCGAATGCCCATGGGGGATCGGGCGGCGCAGTTTTCCCCCTTTGCCGCCCTCACAGGCCACGGAGCCGCCATTGCGGAAACCGCCCGTGTTACCGACCGCAGGATCGAATTGGACGAGGATGCCAAAGAACAGCTGGATCAAAAACTGCGGCGCCTGCTGGAACGGATTGGGGAACAGCCGGAGATTACGGTCACGTGGTTCCTGCCGGATGAGAAAAAAGCCGGCGGCCAATACCTTACCACCACAGGAGCCCTCAAGAGGATCGACAGCCAGGAGCGCAGGCTTGTTTTGACGGATGGCGCCCAGATCCCTTTGGAGGATATCCTGGAGATTGGGAGCGAAGGGCATTCGTCCGGCCTCCCATCCGACCAGGAGAT
Source organism: Candidatus Heteroruminococcus faecigallinarum (assembly GCA_904387055.1). GTDB lineage: Bacteria > Bacillota > Clostridia > Oscillospirales > Ruminococcaceae > Heteroruminococcus > Heteroruminococcus faecigallinarum. The sequence goes on from CAJFKV010000021.1 coordinate 31,635, forward strand.
TTGAACGGATCACCCCGGGAGGGGCGGGGAACGGTTTCCACGTTGCCGGTTGAAGCGGTCCGCCTTGGGCGCATTGTCCCCGCCGATGCGCCATGGGAAAAGCCCGGTCAAAGACCGGGCTTTTCCCATGCTTTGTGGCTGTTCTCCCCATGGACAAGAACACCGACGGAGCCGATGCATAATCAGGCCCTTGACAATCTGCTGCAGCTGCTGCTGGGGATGTTCAAAGTCCGCTTCCACGATCTTCACTCGCAGGCCCTTGCTTTTGTATTTTTCATAGGATTTCTGGATGCCCCGGCGGGCCAGTGCCGAGAAATAGTTGTTGCTGACATAGTGCATCCCGATATAGACGATGGTATAGGGCTCTTTGGGAACGGCGGGAGCAACGCTGGAAATGGGAGTGTAATTGTATTCATCCAGCGCCGTGAGAATTTTGGCCTTGGTTTCCGGGGATACGTTTCCTTTATTGTTGAGCACTTTGTAGATGGTGGTGCGAGATATGCCAATCTTGGAAGCAATCTGTTCCAAAGTAATGGAGTTTTTCATAAATGTCCTCTTTCAGTCAACAAAACGGTTATGTTGCACAGGAATTGATTAACTTTGTGCATAATTTATATTACTGATTTTCAATGTTAAATACAACATGAATGGATCATGTTGAACACGCAAATGCAATTATCGGAGAGTTTTCCCGATCATTCATCCAATTTTCATGGTTTTTTGCTCTACAATTCGTCCAAATGCATAAATTTAAATGCAAGTTTGTTGATAAATTATGCAATGGATTCTCTTCCATTTTCTTCAAAATGTTAACTGAATTTCATGGAAGAAATTTGATTTTGTAAAGTTAACAAAAAATAATGTTCACTCCACAAGGAGAAAGCAGCCCGTTTGTGGATGAAAAAACAGGAAGAAATTCCCCTATTTTTCCAATCTTCCCGCCGCCGAATGAAAAGAAGAAGGGACCTTTCTGTCCTGTTTCATCACCATTGTTGAGCGATGAATTCTGTATACAACAACCCCCAATCGCTCGCCACAACCATACCGGAATGAACGGCATTCCATAGGAAAAGCCCGGTCAACGACCGGGCTTTTCCTATGCTGTTCTGTCAATCCTCAACCGGCGGGCGGAGGAGAAGGGGGAAAATTGGGCGGCGGCAACCACAGGGAAAAGAGAGGGGTGGAAAGATAGAAGGAGACCGGTGCGGGCAGGATGGAGAGGGCTGGTGGAGTACGCTCTTAGAAAATTTGGAAAAGGTTGTGGATTCTGCCAATAGGCAATCGCTTCTTTTGGGTGTACAATAAAAAGAAAAGAACATAAGTTCTTTTGGCGGGGTCCGGACCGGCAGGGCGGACAGGGCTGCCAGGGGATAAAGGTGGACTGGATGACCGACCAAAGCCAGATGGAGGAGAAGGAAATCCCGCTGGGGAGAAAGGATTTTGAAGGGAAAGGGGGGAAGGGAATGGACTGGTGGGCGCTGCTGGCGGCCATAGGGGTTCCGTCGGCCATTACGGCCCTGTGCTTTGGGGCGCTGGAGCGGCGGATGGCCCGGCGGGAACAGCTGTCGGAGGAGCGGGAACGGGTCCGGCAGAAGAACGAGGTGTTGCTGGTACGGAGCGTGGGGGCGGCCATCGCTCTGGGGGAGGCCACGGCGACGGCCCTCAAGAACGGCCATGCCAACGGGGAGACCGAGGCGGCCCTGGCCTATGCCCGGCAGGTAAAGCACGAACAGAAGGATTTCCTCACCGAGCAGGGAATCCGTGCCATCTACGACAAGGAGGAAGGAAGTTCATGGACGCGATTTTAAGCTACATCAAGCCGGAGCTGCTGGTGCTGGTGCCGGTGCTCTATTTCCTGGGAGCGGGCCTCAAGAAGGCGGAGGCCTTCCCCGACAACCGGATCCCCCTGGTGCTGGGCGTCGCCGGCATCCTGCTGGCGGCCCTCTATGTGGCGGCCACCTCCGCCCTGGACAGCTGGCAGGCGGGCCTGCTGGCGGGCTTCGCG
>CAJFKV010000022.1 GCA_904387055.1 Candidatus Heteroruminococcus faecigallinarum
CTTGAACAAAGTTCAAGCCAGCGTCATTTAGGCGCTGGCTTGTCTTTCGGCCTTTTAGGCCGCTCGTCAAGCCACCCCTCTTAGGGGTGGTCTTGACTTCGGTTCGGATGGGGCAATGGGCCTCCCCTGGAAACCGGGCCGGCGGTCCCCATCAACGGCTTGTCGTTTACAGGATAACCCGAATGGAAAACCGGCCTTCGGTGACCGTGTACGTCCACAAAGCGCCGTGCTTGTTGCAAAAAGCGGCGATGGACCGGGTGCCTGTGCCGTGCCCGTTTTGGGAGGGAACCGGCAGGCCCTGGCTGTCCAGGCGGACGGCTTCCCCACAGGGGTTGGAGATCTCAAACATCAATCCCGGGTGGGCAAGGACCTTGCAGCAGATCTCCCGTTTTTCCCGGGGCAGGCCGCAGCAGGCATGGATCGCGTTTTCCAAAGCGTTGGCAAAGACGACGGCCAGCTCCCCCTCCTCCACGGGGAGCCGCTGGGGCAGGGCGATGTGGGCGCTGATCCGGATTCCCTGGCGCTCCGCCTGCTGAAAGTAGGAGGAAAACACCGCGTTTAAAATGGGGGGACGGCACCAGACCGCCGGTTTTTGGTCATCCAGCCGCTGCTGGGCGGCGCCGATAAAATGGAGCGCCTCCTGCTGCTTGCCCTCGCGGATCAGCTCGGCCACCGTCTGGAGCCGGTGCCGCAGGTCATGGCGCTCCACCCGGACGGCTTCCTCCATCCCGTGGATGGCCTCCATCTGCGTTTGCAGGGCGTGCAGGGAAAGGGCGGATATCTGGGCGTTGTGGCGGGATTCGGCCTCCCGCTGGGCGGTGGAAAACAAGGTGATCACCACAACATAGAATCCCACCATCAAGAGGGAGAGGATGGGCTTGAAAACGGTGCTGGAGGGGTCCAGCCCCACATAGCCGGGAACCATGTATACGGTAATCAGCCAGTAGATGGCAATCACCAGGCACATGCTCCACAAGCCCTGCTGAATTTCCAGCAGCACCCCGGCAATCAACGGGCGCAGGTAGCCGAGAAGGAACCACAAAACCGCCGCCGTGAACAGGAGATAGGCCGCAACAATGACCCAAAGCCGATTGCCGAAGAGATAGTAGGCCAAGCCCGCCCCCTGCTGGATCAGGGCGCAGAACAGCATCGCGGACAGAAACTGAAAAATCAGCGCCCATCCCCGGTAGTAGCCGATAAAATAAAACAGCAGCAGCGCCGGGAGGTGAACCATCAGAATGTAAACCCGCGACAAGGTATCGGTACCCCAAAAGCGGATCAGCACAATTTCCGCCGCCATTGCCAGGGCGGTGAACCCATAGACAATCAGGAGCGTTTTCCAGCGGGAAAGCCGGCTCCCCACAAAGAGAAGGACCATGGTGATTCCCAGCAGCGTCATATAGAAAAACATCATTGTGACCATTCCGATCCCTCCTCCAGCCAGAATCGGCCCCAGGCCCTCTTAAAGGGAGCGGAGGCAGCGTGGGGAATGGATACGCAGCTGCCGTTGTCCAGCTGCACGGTTTGGCCGGTTACCCCGGCCACATGCTGAAGATTAAAAACAAAGCTGGCGCCGCACAGATGGAACCGGGGATCTGAGAGCAGGGGGGCGGCCGCCTTCTGGAAGGACATACGGAGGCTTGGGGAATCCACCGGCCCGTCGGTGCAATAATAGCGCATAGCCCGTCCCACCAGCTCCACATAGAGAATGCGTTCCAGGAGGATGCGCCTGGAGCCGTTCCGTGTGCGAACCAAGACCGCGCCCTGCCGCCGCCGTTGGAGCTGGGCAACAGCTCTGTCCAGAATGGCATACAGGCGGGCTTCCTCCACCGGCTTGAGCAGATAAAAGAAAGCGCGTACATTGTAGCTGTCAACGGCGTACTCGTCGGAACTGGACAGATAGACAATCTCGCCGCCCTCCCCCAGCTCCCGCAGGCGGAGGCCGGTTTCAATTCCATTGAGCCCCGGCATGATGATGTCCAGCAGGTAAAGGTCAAACCCGCCGCGGGATTCCACCTCCGCCAGCAAAGCACTGCTGTCCTGGAAAGGGACAACCTGCCCGTCCAGGAGGGGCCTGGCAGCCAGATAGGAATGCAGAAGCGATAGCATCCCCTTCAGCTGTTCCTGATCGTCCTCACAAACCGCAATTTTCAATCGGATTCCCCCTTTTCCCCATCCCCTTTGAACCGATCGGTCCAGATTCCGCCTATCCCATGGGAGATACAAGGGACAGCTGCTAAATTGAAAAATAGCATGGAACAACCCGCCTGTCAAGCGGGAAAGCAATGGCAAGACCGCCGCCCAGGTGGCCCTGCGCTGGAACGCCCAGCGCGGCGTGGTCATCATCCCCAAGTCCACCCACCGGGAGCGGATGGAGGAAAACTTCGGCATCTGGGATTTCCGCCTCAGCGAGGAGGAGATGGCCGCCATCGGCGCCCTTGACCTGGGCCGCAGCGAGATCATCGACCACAGCACCGCAGAAACGGCAAAATTCCTCAACGGATGGAAGATCCACGATTAAGCTTGCCGGATAGCACCGGCCGCAGAACCGAAAAAAAGGCGGAGATCCCCCGCAGCGAGGGGGATCTCCGCCTTCTTTTTCGGCTCCAATGACGGTTGCGGCTCAGGAATCGCCGGCGGCGTCGCTATTTGCAGGCGACGGTGCATGGTTCTTTGTATCCTGTTCAACAACCGGATACAAAGAGATGGCGCCGGTCTCGTTGAGATACCGGAGGAGGGAGAGCAGGATGGGCAGGCCGAAAAGGCCCACCACACCGAAGAAATGAGTGCCCACAAACATGCTCATCAAGGTGAGCACCGGATGCAGGCCGATCTGCTGCCCCACGATCTTGGGCTCGATGATGTTGCGGATGACGGTGATAATCAGGTAAAGGACCAGGAGGGCAGCCGCCCGGGGCATGTCCCCGCTCAAGGCGGAGAGAACTACCCAGGGAACCATAATCCCTCCGGTTCCCAGCACCGGCAAAATGTCGAAAACCGCAATCAGGAAGGCTACCAGGGTGGACCGCTCCACCCCGATGATCCGCAGCCCCACGGCCAGCTCGGCAAAGGTGATGCACATAATCAGCAGGTAGGAGCGGATGCAGACCAGCAACGTTCCCACCACATAGGTTTTGATCTGGAGAAGCACCACCCGGGTGCGCCCCCGGAAAAGCCGCAAAAAGAAGCCCACAATCTTTTCGTAGTCGATGGCGATGAAGAAGGTGGAGATCACCATGAACAGCACCCGGATCAATGCTCCAGGCAGGGAAGCGGCCATTCCCGACACCAACGCGGTGAGCCAGACCGACAGGCTGGACACCAGCTGGCCCAGCAGCTGGATCAGCTGGTTTTGCAGTTCCTCCAGGGCGGACAGGACCAGCGGGTCCACCCCCGAGAGGATCTCCTCCAGCCAGGCAATAACCTGGTTCACGGCGGGAAGGAGGTAGACGGTGTACAGGGAGGGAATCCGCTGAACCAGGGAGGTGACCGATGCCACGATCCGCACGCCGAAGAAGGTGATGCCAAGGCCAACCACCCCATAAAAGAGGGCCACCAGCAGCACGGCCGTCAGCCATGGCCACAGATGAAGGGCCTTGGAAAGAAAGCGAATAGGCTTGCGCAGCAGGTAGGCAATGATGAAGGCCAGCACAAAGGGCATGAGCAGCGGCAGCAGATACCGCAGAACCACATAGGCCATAGCCAGGATCAGGGCCAAAAACAAAGCGTCAATGATGAACTTTAATTTGCGATTGGTAGTCACCGCAGCCTCCCATCTGAGACAGCCACCAAAGTGGCCCCTCGCGAACAGATAATCCGGAACGATTGCTTGAATCCATTATAAAGATCTGGCTTTTTTCTGTCAATTCCGACAGAATGTTTTCCTACAATCTTCATAGAAAACGCCCCGGGTTCAGCAAGCCCGGGGCAATCCGTCATAATAACAGCCTGTAACAGTCCATTGGAAAGCGAGTTTCACCGTTTGGGGTTTACAATGTCCCGCCAGTCCAGGTCGCCCCGCTCCAGAGCATGGATCAGGGCCTCGGCGGTGGCAATGTTGGTGGCGACCGGGATGTTGTGCACGTCACACAGGCGCAGCAGGCCGGCCTCATCCGGCTCCCCCGGTTTTACCTTGATGGGGTCGCGGAAAAAGAGCAGCAGATCGATCTCGTTGCAGGCGATGCGGGAGGCAATCTGCTGGGCGCCGCCCTGCTGCCCGCTGAGGAACTTGAAAACCTGCAGGCCGGTGGCCTCGGCCACAATTTTGCCGGTAGTCCCGGTGGCACACAGATTGTGCCTGGACAAGACGCCGCAGTACGCAATGCAGAATTGGGTCATCAGCTCTTTTTTCGAATCGTGGGCAATCAATGCAATGTTCATTTTCCTACCTCCCGCGCCCTTCACGCAATACGATCTTCCATGTTTCGTTTGATATTGTACGGTATAGTCCCACGGTATTGCAAGGGATTTCTATTCCAGTAACAAGGGGACCTCGTCCCCGCACAGGCGGGCCGCCAGATTGGCAAAGGCCCTGCCGGCCAGGCTGGCCGGGGGAAGCTCTCCGCCGGCAGCCAATGCTCCGTCCACCGCCGGGTCGCTGGGGATGGCGGCAATCAGCTGGACGCCTACCCGGTCGATTACCTCGTCCAGGTCCCTGGGACCCCCAGGGGGAAGGCGCCGGGGAATCCGGTTGATGACCAGCCGCTGGCGGGTGACCCCGCCTTCCCGCAGCCGCGCCGAAACCGCCCCCGCCCCCCGCATCGAGACGGGGAGAGGAGCCGTCACCACCAAAGCCCCGTCGCAACAAGCGGCAGGAACGGAAAATCCCGGGCCGAAGCTCCCGGGGGTGTCGATCAACAATATGTCATAAAGCTCCCGGGCCCACCGCAGGAAGTTGCCAAACTCCTGCTGCCCCGGCCGAAAGTCCCCGTCCGCCGGGGCGGCGATCAGCTGCAGGGTGGGCAGGCGGGAATGAGGGATGGCCGCCTTCTCCGGAGGGCAGCGCCCCAGAAGAAGGTCCGCCAGGTCGTATACAACTTGTCCCTCCAGGCCGAGGGAAAGGTCCAGCCCCCGAAGGCCGGCACACATCTCCACCAGAAGGACCTTCCGGCCGCGGCGGGCCAGCTCCTGGCCGGCAAAGGCACACAGGGTGCTTTTGCCGGCGCCGCCGGCGCCGGATACGGCCAACAACACTTGTGCCATATAGAATTTCCCCTATTATCTATCTTAACAATAATTTTGTGGTTTTACAAGCGGTATTTGCCATTCTTACCGAAAAAGTTTCGGTAAAAATTCTGTGAATTGTAACAATGTCTATCGTTATTCAGGGAATTAACGTTCCCATCTGCTGGGTGGCGGTGCTCTCCTCGCTGCCGTAGAAGTAGGCCTCGGCGATGGCGCGGGCCACAGGGGCGCCGGTGTAGCCGTGCCAGCCCTGCTCGATCACCACGGCGATGGCCAGCTTGGGATCGTCCGCCGGCAGGTAACAGATGTAGGTGGAGTTGGGATAGGCGGTGGTCTGGGGCGTGCCGGTTTTGGAGGCTACCTGAATGGGGAAATCGGCCCAGTAGCTGTAGGAGGTTCCCCCCAGGGAGGTGGCGGCGATCATGCCTTCCTTCACCGTGTCAAAGGCCTCCTCGCTGGCGTCCACCGGCATCTCCGTATCGGTATCCGGCTCCCATACCGTCTCGTTGAAGGTGTAGTCCTGGACGCTTTTCACCAGGTGGGCTTCCTTCCACACACCGCCCCGGGCAAGGGTGGCGGTGTAGTTGGCCATCTGGATGGGGGTAAACAGGTTGTAGGCCTGGCCGATGGCCGACTGGACCACGTCGGCGTCCTGCCAGTCGTTGCCCATCTCCTCGGCCACGGCGGGGGAGGAAAGGTGCCCCAGGCTCTCGGTGAGCTCCACGCCGGTGGCACGGCCCAGCCCCAGGGCCTGGGCGTACTGGTTGATCCGGTCGATCCCCAGATTCCAGCCGGTTTCGTAGAAAAAGACGTTGCAGGATACCTGAAGGGCGTGGGTCACGTTGGTTTCCCCGTGAACTCCCAGGCAGCCGGGCTGGTAATCGGTCCAGCGGGTGTAACGGCCCTGGCAGTTGACGGTGGTGTCCGGGTCGATGACCCCCTCGTTCAGGCCGCCCAGGGCCACCGCCGGCTTGAAGATGGAGCCGGCGGCATATTCTCCCCGCAGCGCCCGGTTGTAGAGGGGGTTCAGCGGGTCGGAGGCCAGCTGGGAATAGTTGGTGCTGTACTCGTTGATGTCGTAGCTGGGATAGGTGGCGCAGACCAGGACGTCCCCGGTCTCCACTTCGATGGCCACCACGGCGCCGGCGTCCGCCTCCCGGCCCTCGCCTTCGGGGGCCGTCTCCTGGAGGTTCTGGATCTGGGCGGCCAGGGCGTCCTGGGCCACCCGCTGGAGGCGGCTGTCCAGGGTGAGCATCACCGTGTTGCCGGGGACCGCCTCCACCCCTTCCTGGATGTCCACCACCAGGCCCTGGTGGTCCACGGTAATCTGGCGGGTACCGTCGGTTCCCCGCAGGTAATCCTCAAAGGCGGCCTCGATCCCCATCTTGCCCACCTGGTCGTTCATCTGGTAGCCCTTGTCCCGCAGGGTTTCGTATTCCTCCTGGTAGATGGGGCCGATGCGGCCGATGATGTGGGGGAACAGGTCCCCGGACACATATTCCCGCACCGGGTTTTCCACCACATCCACCCCCGGCAGTTCAAAGCTGTGCTCCATGACGGTGGTGACGGTGCTGATGTCCACGTCGCTGGCAAAGGTGTACTGGACGGTGATGGAATACCCCCGCTGGTCCATTTCGTACCGGACCCCCGCCAGCTTCCGCTGGGTTTCGGCGTCGTAATCCCCCAGCTCGTACCGATCCACCAGCCAGTACAGAACCTCGTCGGCAGTGGCCCATTCCTGTACCCCGGCAAAGGATTTGGCGGCGGCGATCTCGGTGGCATAGGCGTCGTAGCTGCCGTCCGCCCCCGTTAAAAAGTCGAAGGGGGCGGTGTCGGTGATGGGAAGGTTGTCGATCCACTCCTCCCCGGCCTCCTCCATCATCTCCATCAGCCGCAGGATGATCTCGTTGGTCTCGCTGCTGGGCATGTAGGCCCGGTCAAAGATGATGTCGAAGCCCTGCCGGTTGATGGCCAGGGGACGGCCGTACCGGTCCACAATCTCCCCCCGGGCGGCGGTGATGACCTGCTCCCGGACGGTGGACTGGCGGGCCATCTGGGCGTACTCTTCCCCGTTGACGATCTGCACCTGGAGCAGGCGGTAGAGGTAGAAGGCCAGAACGATCCCCAGGCAAAGGCCCAGCAGGACGATCCGGTGGGAAAAATGATGTTGACGTTGTTCCTTCATCGGGTGCCTCCTTGCACAAAACGGGAAGCCGGCCGGCGCTGCCTAGCGCACCTCCAGCCGGCGGGCAAAATACTCGGACAACCGGCCGAACAGCCAGTACCACAACGGGGTCCACAGGGTGGAATAGAGGACGGTGGGGAGGATGCGGGTCCAGAAGATCTGCCCGGTGGGGTCGTATCCCCAGATGCCGTAGGCAAAAAAGTACTCCCACAGCTTCACAAAGAGCATCCCGCCCAGGGTTAGCAGGGCGGCGTTAGACAATTTATCCCGCACCAGGAAGGTGACCATCAGCCCCACCGCCGCCCCGATGAGGAGGAAGCTGATGGAGTAGAGGCCGAAGTAGGTCAGGGCGGACAGGTCGCAGAAGATGCCCCCCACCGCGCCGTAGATCCCCCCCACCAGCTCTTTCTCCTTGATGGCGATGGCCACCACCGCGCCCAATACCAGGAGGGGCTTGTTCCCTCCAATGGACAGAAGGCCCGGGGTGGCCTGAATCACATAGGAAAAGAGCAGGATGAGGAAATAGAGGAAATACTTTTGAAAGAGTATTTTTTTCTTCATACAGGGTCACCGCCTATCGGGACAGATCAGCAGAGAAAACCGGGTTACCCGCCGGTTTCCTGGGAGGAAGCCTCCTCCGACGAGGCCGGGGCGTCTTCCTGAGAGGAAGCCCCCTGGGACGAAGCCGACGATCCCTCCTGGGAAGAGGCTTCCGAAGAAGAGGCTTCCTGGGAAGAGGAGGCGGGAGCGGCGTCGCCCTCCGCCGGATCCTGGGCAGAGGACCCGTCCTGGGACGGATCGGCGGAAGACGAGGCATCCTCCTCGCCGGAGCCCAGAGGCTCTTCCCCCATCCCCAGGAAGCTGGTCACCACAAAGACGTCGTTGACCTCCATCACGTCCGCCGCCGGCTGGATCACCGCGTTGAGGGAGAGGCCGGAGGGGTCCTGGACCACCTCCACCACGTTGCCGATGACCAGGTCCCGGGGGAAGAGGCCGCCGCTGTCCGACCCGGAGGTGCGCACCAGGTCGCCCACCGCGACCCCACTGTCCCGGGGCAGGTAGGAGAGCTGGCAGTACCCCTGGGCGGCCAGCTCCACCGTGCCGGAGACGACCCCCGTGTCCTGGCTGCGCACGTCCACCGCGCCGATGTTCAGCCGCACGTCCAGAATGGTGGTTACCTTGGACTGGGTGAGGCCCACCTCGCTGATGATCCCCACCAGCCCGTCGGCCGTGATGACCGGGCTGCGGGGGGTGATGCCGTGGTAGCTGCCCTTGTCGATGACAAAGGAGCCGAACCGGTCGCTGTGGTCCCGGGCAATGACGCTGGCCGGCTGGATGGTCAGGTCCTCGTTTTCCTCCCGGATGTTCAGCATCTCCCGGTACTGCTCGTTTTCACTTTTGTAATGCTCCATATCGATCAGCTGCTCATTGGCCTCCCGCAGCAGCTCCTTGGTCCGTTCCAGCTCTTCCGCCGTCTCCTGGGCGTGGAGAAACACCCCCAGGGTGTCCTCCACCTGGCTGGACAAAAAGGCGGAAAAACTCTGGAACGGGGTGGTAATCACCTGGGCGATCTGGGCCACCAGGGGGGAGAACCCATTGGAGACGATGGCCCGGATGGTAAAGGCAGACAGGACAATCAGGATGGCCAGCAGGATCTTGAACCGGCCGCTTCGGAAAAAGGCGTTCAACCCGCCCCTCCTCTCTCGGCACCGATGCCGTTGTGGTGGACCGCCCAGCGGTCAAAACAAAGTGTGTAAAATCCGGTAAATAGTACAAATAGGATAGCGATCCGCTATCCTATTTGCTCATGGTCCCAACAAATTCAGCTTTGACAGGTTAGAAGCGGTCCTCGTCGGACAGGGCCTCCTTCAGACGGTCCAGGTCCTCCAGCACCATGCCGGAGCCGGTGGCCACGCAGTCCAGGGGATTGTCCGCCACCAGGACCGGCATGCCGGTCTCGTGGGCAATCAGCCGGTCCAGCCCCTTGAGGAGGGCGCCGCCGCCGGTGAGGGTGATGCCGTGGTCGATGATGTCGGCCGACAGCTCCGGCGGGGTCTTTTCCAGGGTGGTGCGCACCGCGTCCAGCACCTGGCTCACCGGGTCGGAGAGGGCCTCCCGCACCTCGGCCGGGGAGAGCATGATGTTCTTGGGCAGGCCGTCCAGCAGGTTGCGGCCCTTGATCTCCATCTCCTCCTCCCCCTCGTAGGGATAGGCGGAGCCGATGGTCATCTTCACGTCCTCGGCGGTACGCTCGCCGATGAGGAGGTTGTATTTTTTCTTCACATACTGGATGATGGCCGAGTCAAACTCGTCGCCCCCCACCCGGACCGAGCGGGACGCCACGATCCCCCCCAGGGAGATTACCGCCACCTCGCTGGTGCCGCCGCCGATGTCCACCACCATGCTGCCGGTGGCCTCGGCGATGGGAAGGCCCGCGCCGATGGCGGCGGCCATGGGCTCCTCGATGACCGACACCTGCTTGGCGCCGGCGTTGTGGGCGGCCTCCTTGACGGCGCGGCGCTCCACCGCGGTGACGCCGGAGGGAATGCAGATGATGACCCGGGGCCGGGCAAACCAGCTGTTGCCCAGCACCTGCTTGATGAACATCTTCAGCATGGAGGCGGTGATGTCAAAGTCGGCAATGACGCCGTCCTTCAGCGGCCGGATGGCCACGATGGAGCCGGGAGTCCGGCCGATGACCTCCTTGGCCGCCTGGCCCACGCATTTTACCTGGTCGTTGCGGACATCCACCGCCACCACCGACGGTTCCCGCAGGATGATCCCCTGCCCCCGCATATAGATGAGGGTGTTGGCGGTGCCCAGGTCGATTCCAATATCCTTATAAAAGCCCAAACGGGCAGCCAGCGATGACAAAGAAGGCAACGAAAACATACGGTTCCCCTTTCCCGGGACAGATCCCACATGAGATTTCCGGCGCCTGGCCGGATCAAAACTGGAAAAGATTTCGATATCCATATTATTATAACCTTTATGGCGTATTTTCTCAACGGGTAACTCTTTAAATAATTTGTGAATTACGGGGGTTTTTGCCGGAAAACAGGGGGATTTTCCCCCTTTGGGTCAGGTTGGGGGAGGGAAAGGCCGCCGGAAGCAGCCGCCCGGCGGGGGCTTGACAGGGGCGGCCTTCTCGTCTACACTGAAACGTGAATCTCCCGCATCAAACCATAGAAAGAGTTGATCCCCATGGAACAAAAGGGCGTCAAAGCCATGTCCCAGCTGGCACGGCGGAAGCAGTCCTTCTTCCGAAGCCATCCGGGGCGGTACTTTGTATACGCCATGCTGGCGGGCGTCTTCTGCGGGCTGGGGATGATCCTGGCCTATACAGCGGGAGGAATGCTGGATTATTACGAGGCGACCCGCGGCTTTGCCAAGATCGTTTTTGGCATCTCCTTTACCCTCTCCTTCACCATGATTGTCTACGCCGGGTCCGAGCTGTTTACCGGCGACGTGATGGTGATGACCATCGGCGCCCTGGACCGGGCGGTGCCGGTGAAGCGGATGCTGGCCCAGATGGTTTTTGTCTATCTGGGCAACCTGTGCGGGGCCACCCTCATCGCCCTGCTGATTGGGGCGGCGGGGCTGCTGGACAGCCCCATGGTGGGGGGCTACATTGTCTCCAATACGGCCGCCAAGATGGCCCTTCCCTTCTTTCCGGCCCTGTGCCGGGGCATCCTGTGCAACATGATGGTCTGCCTGGCCACCTGGAGCACCGGGAAGCTGTCCTCGGAGCCGGCCAAGATGCTGATCCTGATCTGGTGCGTGTACTGTTTCTGCACCGCCGGTTTTGAGCACAGCATCGCCAATATGGCCCTCTTTGTCATGGCCCTGATTTCCTCTCAGACCACCCAGGCCATCACCCTGGCCGGGTATCTGCAAAACCTGATCCCGGTCACCATCGGCAACATCATCGGCGGCGGGCTGGTCATCGGCGGGGCCTATTACTTCATCGGCAGCGCCAAGGAAGAGGCCTAGCCGGCAGGAATCGCAACCCCATAACGGAAAAAAGGGACGGGAAACCGTCCCTTTTTCGGTTAGTCCTCCTCTGGGTGGTCCAGCGCCTCCCGGAGAAAAGCGATGTACTGCTCCATCTGGGGGGTGAGGTCCCGGTTGGCGTCTTGGATCCATCCCACCCGCAGGGAGTGATGGGTGCCCGCCACCGGCCGGGAGACCACCTGGGCGGACAGGCCTCCCTGGGGCAGCTGGCCGGTCCCCAGGTTGTAGCCGTCGGTCTCCCCCAGGACCGAGAGCATGGTGGCCCGGTCCATCACCAGAATCCGCCGCTGGGTGTGGCTGGGGGCCAGTACCTCCTCGGCGAAGTTGAGGGAATCCTCCCCCTGCTCAAAGGAGACGTAGGGGTAGGACTCCAGCGCCTCCAGGGAGATGGTCTCCTGGCCGGCCAGGGGGTGCCGGGCCGAAAGAAACACATGGGGGACCATGGTGGCCAGGGGGGAAAACGCCAGCCCCCGCTCGTGGAGCAGGCGCAGGAGAAACCGGTCGCTGGCGGCGGAAAGAGAAAGAACCCCCAGATGGCTGCGGTGGGAGTAAACGTCCTGGATGATCTGGGAGGTGCGTCCCTCCCGCATATGGAGGGTGTAGGCGTCCCCGTTTTCCTGGCAGCTGCGGATAAAGCGGGTAAAAGCCCTGGTGGCGAAGGAGTAGTGCTGGCTGGAGACGGTGAGGCGCACCATTTTTTGCTCCTGGCTGGCAGCCAGGGATTTGCGCAGGCTGTTGGCCTGTTCCAGCAGCTGCTTGGCGCCGCCCAGAAATTCCAGCCCCTGGGGGGTGAATTGGATGCCCCGGCTGGTCCGCTCAAAGATGGTGATGCCCAGCTCCTCTTCCAGGTTGGAGATTGCCTTGCTCAGGCTGGGCTGGGCCATGTACAGGTGCTGGGCCGCTTTGCTGATGGAGTTGTACCGGGAAACCTCCACCACATATTCCAGCTGCTGCAGGGTCATGGAAAAGGACCTCCTTTATCGCCATAACTTTAAACTATAGTATAACATAGAATTTCCATATTTTTAAGACGAAAACGATCCTGATACAATAAAAGTAATCCAGGATATTTCTGCGTTTTGGGAGATTCGGCACAAATATTCCCTGGAAATCGGAGCTTGACGGCATAGAAAAAAACATTGTGATTAAGTGTGAATTAGGAGGCGCATTGAACATGGCGGAAAAAGGCATGATGACCCGGCTGACCCACGCCGGCGAGAATGAACTGGCCAAGAAGGTGGCCAAGTCGGTCTCGGTACCCAAGGTGATGCCCATCTACATGAGCTCGGTCTTTTCCTTTGACGACGTCCCTTCCCTGGACGCGGTATACGACGGGAAGGCGGAAGGCTATGTCTATTCCCGGATGAGCAACCCGGGCACCGACGCGGTGTGCGAGGTGCTGGCGGCGGCGGAAGAGAGCGACGGCGCCCTGGTCTTCTCCTCTGGGATGGCGGCCATCATCACCACCATCCTGGCCAACGTGCAGGCGGGCGACCACATCATCGCCGACCCGGTTCTCTACGGCGGCGTCTACACCTATTTGAAGACCGAAATCACCCGCTTTGGGGTGGAGGTGGACTTTGTGGACCTGATTCGGGAGGACCCGGAGAAGTACATTAAGCCCAATACCAAGATCATCTATGCGGAGACCATCTCCAATCCCCTGATGGAGGTTGTCAACCTGCCCAAGATCGCCAAGATCGCCCATGCCCACGGCTGCAAATTCATCGTGGACAACACCTTTGCCACGCCGGCCATCTGCCAGCCTATGAAATATGGGGTGGACATTGTGGTCTACAGCGCCACCAAATTCCTGGGCGGCCACAGCGACCTGATTGGCGGCGCCGTTATGGCCGGCAAGGAGGAGATTGACCATCTGCACAGCTTCTACACCCTGTACGGCAGCATCATGAGTCCCTTTGACGCCTGGCTGCTGGCCCGCAGCCTGCGCACCCTGGAGGTGCGGGTGGCCCGCCATTCGGCCAACGCCCTCAAGGTTGCCCAGTTCTTTGAGAAGCACCCCAAGGTGGAGAAGGTGTACTACCCGGGCCTGGAGTCCTCCGAGAGCCATGCCCTGGCCATGGAGCTCTTTACCGACGGCCGCTGCGGCGGCATGCTGAGCGCCGACATTGCCGGCGGCGAGAAGGGAGCCTCCGCATTCATCAAGGCCTGCGAATCGGTGAAGTTCGTCCCCAGCCTGGCAGGTGTGTCCACAACGATTTCGTACCCTGCCAAAACCTCCCACCGGGCTCTGACCCCCGAGGAGATGGCCCGGGACGGCATCTCCATGGGACAGCTGCGCTTCTCCGTCGGCCTGGAGAACATCGACGATATTCTGGAAGAGTTTGACCGGGCGCTGGCACAGGTATAACAGGCGCATCCTCAGTCTTTTCCGAATATCTTGCCTTTGACCAATTGCCGGAAATGTGCTATTATAGCAGTAAGTACGGCGAAGGGTGGAAGAAAATTGTGCAAAAGAATCGGCCTCTCTGCCACCGATGGCGCCGGGGAGAGGGCCGGCTGCTAGGGAAAATCTTCTTCTTGCAACCGATACGAAGGCACTGTAACAAGGGAGGGCGGCTTTTGTAAAGCTGCCCTCCAAGGAAGACTGAGGTGATGTTATGAGCAATCAATTTCAGGAGCTGGCCGCCCAGTACAAAGACGAGATCGTCCAGACCGCGTCCGAAATGCTGCAGATCAACTCCCAGTCCACACAGGAAGGCGACTTTGCCCAATATGTGGCCGACAAAATGAAGGCCCTGGGCTATGACGAAGTGGTGGTGGACCGGTACGGCAGCGTGTTCGGCACGGTACATGGTACGGGCGGCGGCAGCTCGGTTACCCTGAATTGCCATCTGGACGTGGTATATGAAGGGGACCCTGCCAAGTGGAAATATCCCCCCTTCAGCGGCGCCATTGCGGAAGGAAAGGTCTGGGGACGGGGTGCTTCGGACACCAAGGGGACCTTTGCCATTCAGGTGTATACTCCCATCATCCTGAAGAAGGCGGGCCTGCTGCCCAAGGGAGACATTGTGGTTTCCGGTGTAGTGGGTGAGGAGATCGCCGGCTTTGGCGCCATGATGCAGACGCGGGACAATTTCAAGCTCACCGACTACTGCATCGTGGGCGAAGCCACGGAAAACGACCTGGCCATCGGGTGCCGGGGCCGGTTCTGCATGGTGGTAACCATCCGAGGGAAATCCTGTCATGCGTCGATCCCTCAGGAAGGGAAAAATCCCTTCGACTTCCTGGGCAAGTTCCTGGTGGAATTGAAAAAGATGGAGGTAGGGACCGATCCCCTGTTCGGCGCGTCCACGGTTAGCCCGACCAATGTGTCCTCCTCCGAAAAAGGGAGCAATATCATTCCCAATGAAATTGTGCTGATGGTGGATTACCGGCAGGTACCCAGCGATACCGAGGCGGTGGCCTTGGCGCGGGTACAGGAGGTGTGTGACCGGTGTGCCATCGAAGGCATCCAGGTGGATATCCGGCCCTATACCTTCCCGTTCCGGTGCTATACCGGCTTTGAAGGGGAAGGGTATCAGGGGGAGTATCCTTTTGGCGTGGACCCCAGTGAGCCCTATGTCCAGCTGTGCAAGAAGACCCTGGAGGAGACGGTGGGCCATGAGGTGAAGACCAAGCCCTGGGCGTTTGCAACGGACACCGGCCACTTCGCTGCCAAAGGGGTGAAGTGTGTTGGCTATTCGCCGGCGGAGATCCGCCTGTGCCACACCACCGAGGACAATATTGACATTGCCATGATGGAGGAAGGCATTGCTGGTTATTTGGCCATGTCCAAGACACTGGCCGATCAGGAGAAAGAGAGATAGAACGTTGAGCTGAGGATTTTACGAAAAGAAGGAGGCATTTTTCATGGGAAAGAAAACGGAGAAAAAGAACACCAATACAGGGATAAACCCATTTGTATTGATCTTCTTTGTGGTTGTTGTGGGCGGCCTGCTGGTCTTCCTGATTCCGCCGGGCAACCTGGTGGACGGCGTGTATACTGCCCTTCCCCGCAACGAGCTGAACTTTAACAACCTGTTCAACATCTTCCGGGCCATTCCCTACGGCATCAAGGATTCGGCCAATATCGTCA
This sequence comes from Candidatus Heteroruminococcus faecigallinarum, assembly GCA_904387055.1. GTDB lineage: Bacteria > Bacillota > Clostridia > Oscillospirales > Ruminococcaceae > Heteroruminococcus > Heteroruminococcus faecigallinarum. The sequence goes on from CAJFKV010000022.1 coordinate 15,483, forward strand.
TCCTGATTCTGATTGTGGGCGGCGCATTGGAGATCTACAAGCGCAGCGGCGCTGTGGACAACGGCATCAACACCCTGGTACGCCGCTTTGGCGAGCGGTCTCACCTGGCCCTGCTGATCGTGCTGATCGTGGTGTTCTCGGCCATCGGCGGCTTCCTGGGCTGGATCGAGACGCTGGTGCCCTTTGTTCCTCTGGTGGTAGCCACTGTTTTGGCGTTGGGCTACGATAGCATGACCGCTGTGGCTGTCTGCATCGTGGGCACCATGGGCGGCTTCATGGCCGGCCCCACCAACCTGTACACCGTGGCCGTCTGCAACGAGGTAGCCATCGATCTGGGCATCCTTCCCGAGGGCAGCGACCTTTTTGCCGGCCTGGGCCTGCGTGTTGTGGTGTGGGCAGCCATCACCGCTGTCAGCGCCGTTTACATCTGCATTTATGCTGTTCGTACCCGCCGGGACCCCTCCAAGAGCATGGTGGCAGGGATCGACGTGTCGGACATCACCATTACCGTGAAAGAAGCCGAGGACTCGAAGCTCACTGGCCGGCAGATCGTTGTGCTGCTTACCATTGTGGCGGCCCTGCTCCTGAGCATCTGGGGCATGAAATACGGTTTTGACGGCGTTACCTGGGCGGTGGACGATGTGGCGGCCATCTTCCTGGTATCCGGCCTGGTGTCCGGCGTTGTGGCCAAGATGAAGGCCAGCGACATCTGCGACGCCCTCATCGACGGCGCCAAGGGCGCCATCGGCGGCGCCCTGGTGGTGGGCCTGGCCCGCGGTGTGTACTGGGTCATGAATGCCGGCAATATCCTCAACACCATTGTGTACTATGCCATCGAGCTGCTGGAGGGCACTTCTCCCATGGTGGCGGCCATCGGTATCGTCATCATCGTCTGCTTCCTGGACGGCCTGATCCCCTCCGGTTCCGGCAAGGGCGTGCTGCTGGCTCCCCTCATGTTCCCCATCGGCATCTCCCTGGGCCTGTCCGCTCAGACCACCGTGCTGGCCTACCAGTTCGGCGATGGCTTGACCAACATGTCCTGGTTCAGCTACGGCACGCTGCTCATCTTCCTGAACTACGGCAAGGTGCCCCTGAACAAATGGTGGAAGTTCTTTACACCCTTGATGATTATCTTCCTGTTGATGTCCTTTGGGTTCCTGGCATTTGCCATCAATACCGGGTATTAAGGACCATATCGTTCCCTTTCTGGGGCTGCCAGGCGGCAGCCCCTTTTTATATATGCAAAATCCCCCCTGTCTTGAAACAGGGGGGACGGCGCCGGCGGCTAGGCGAGAAGGGTGAACTCCCATTTGCAGCAGCAGCTGGCGTCGGCAATATCGGGGTAGCAGCTGAGGCAGCGGCAGACAAACCGGTCGTCGATCTCTTTGGCAAAGCCGCTGTACTCCACAATCCCTACCGATTTGCAGGGATGGAAGGGCATTCCCTTCCGCTGGCGGGCTGCCTGAACCCGGCAGTCCACGGCGGTATAGATAAGGGTGTTGCCGGCGATCTCAATGCGGTCCCGATTGATGTTGGCATAAAAGCGAAGCCGCAGGGCCTTTGCCAGGCCTTCGACGCCTGGGTGGTCCGGCAAGCCCAAAAAGGCTTTGATCCGCCTGGCCTCGATGACAGTGAAGCGGCTCCAGGCTTCCCGATCGTGGTACATAGCCTCGTCCATGCCTAGCTTCCGTTCCACCGACTGGAACCATACGCCATCCATGGCGAGCCAGTTTTTGGAGTAGATATGAATCAGCTGGATCAGTTCATCCTTGGAAAGGGAAGACAGGGTTTCCTGGTTGTTCATGGCAGATACCTTCTTTTCCGTGTCGGCAATTTTCCTTCATTATACCAAGGGGGGCTGGGTCTGGCAAGGAAGGGGGCGTGCCGAGGCCCTCCGGTTCCCGCCCGCAGGGGCGGACGCTCCGCTGGAAGCGAAGATTCCACCCTTTCCCGGTTGGATTGTTCATATTTTGTGTTTGAAATGGGTGGTCCAATCATGTATAATAAATGAGATAATGGGCTGGTGTAGGTTTTTTTGTCCTTTTTTGGAAGGAAAAACCCTTTGCCGGTCCGATTTCCCGCCCCTCAAGGGCAGATTGGACGGCGACGACACCATGACCGAAATCTATCTGGACAACAGCGCCACGACCAGGGTGGACCCCCAGGCGTCGGCCTGCGCTCTACAGCTGATGGAGGAGGAGTATGGCAATCCTTCTTCCCTCCATCGGAAAGGCTTTGCGGCCCAGCTGCGGCTGGACAAGGCGCGGGAGCAGCTGGCGGCGGTGCTGGGCGTAACCGGCGGCGAAATCCTCTTTACCGGCTCGGGCAGCGAAGGCAACAACCTGGCCATCCAGGGAACCGCCTTGGTCCAAAAGCGGAAAAAAGGTTCCATGGTGGTGAACGCCGCCGAGCATTCCTCGGTGCTGGAGACGATGAAGGCCCTGGAAGGGGACGGCTGGGAGATCCGCCGGATTGCCCCCCTGGCCGACGGCCGCCCCGATACCGAGGCGCTGGCGGCGGCGGTGGACGGCACCACCCGCCTGGTGACGGTGGGGGCGGTCAACAGCGAGACCGGCGCCATGGCGGAGATTGCCGCCCTGTCGGAGGAGTGCAAGCTGCGCAATCCCCAGGCGCTCCTCCATGTGGACGGCGTCCAGGCCTTTGCCCGGATGCCCCTGCGGCCCAAGGCCATGGGCATCGACCTGCTCACCTTCAGCGGGCACAAGATCAACGCCCCCAAGGGGGTGGGCGGGCTGTATGTCCGCAAAGGGGTGCGGCTGCTGCCGGTCCTCTACGGAGGCGGCCAGGAAAAAGGCCTGCGCCCCGGTACCGAGAATGTGCCCTCCTGCTGCGCCATGGCCCTGGCGGCCCAGCTGCTGTGGAAGGACCAGGAGGCCCAATGGAAAAAATGGGTTGCTCTGCGGCAGGCGTTTTTGGAAGAAATAGAGAAGATTCCGGGGGTGTGCATCAATTCGCCCCTGTCGGGTGCACCTTATATTGTAAACTTTTCGGTGGTGGGGGTGCGCTCCGAGACGATGATCCATTTCCTGGAGGAAAAAGGGATCTACCTGTCCAGCGGGTCGGCCTGCTCCCGCGGGGCCAAAAGCCATGTCCTTGCCGCCATGGGGCTGGACGACCGGCGGATCGACTCCGCCCTGCGGGTATCCATGGGGAAGTTCACCACCGGGGAGGAGCTGGCCGCCGCCGCCCGGGCCATCGGGGAGGGCGCGGCCACCTTGGCCCGCCGCCGCTAGCATGGAGGCGCCATTACCAGGAGAGAGAAGGCAACGGACATGAAGGAATTCATCCTGATTAAAAACGGGGAGATCGTCCTCAAGGGGCTGAACAAGGGCCGCTTTGAGGATGCCCTCATCAAGAATGCCCGCCGGCGGCTGGAGCCCCTGGGGCGGTTCACCTTTCGGAAGGCCCAGTCCACCATCTATGTCATCCCCCCCGAAGGGGAGGTGGACCTGGACGAGGCGGTAGCCCGCCTGCAGACCGTCTTCGGCATCGCCCGCCTCTGCCGGGCGCGGGTAGTGGAGAAGGACTTTGAGGACATCAAGGCCAAGGCGGTGGAATACCTGGCCAAGCGGCTGCGTGCCGCCCGCACCTTCAAGGTGGAGGCCAAGCGGTCGGACAAAAGCTTCCCCATGAACTCCCCCCAGATCTGCCGGGAGCTGGGCGGGGTGCTGCTGTCCCACTTCCCCCACCTGCGGGTGGATGTGGAGAACCCGGAGGTCACCGTGATGGTGGAGATCCGGGAATTTGCCGCCTTCATCCATGTGGACCAGCTGCCGGGAGCCGGGGGAATCCCGGTGGGCACCGGCGGCAAGGGGGCGCTGCTCCTTTCCGGCGGGATCGACAGCCCGGTGGCCGGCTATATGATGGCCAAGCGGGGCCTGGAGCTGATCGCCGTCCACTTTGCCAGTCCCCCCTACACCAGCGACCGGGCCCGCCACAAGGTGGAGCTGCTGGCCCGAAAGCTGACCCCCTACTGCGGACGGATTCCCCTCTTTGTGGTTCCCTTTACCCAGATTCAGGAGGCGATCCGGGACCAGTGCCCGGAGGACTTCTTTACCCTTGTGATGCGCCGGTGCATGATGCGGATTGCCGAGGCCATCGCGTTGAAGGAAGGCTGCGGCGGGCTGATTACCGGCGAGAGCCTGGGCCAGGTGGCCAGCCAGACACTGATGGCCCTGGCCTGCACCGATCAGGTGACCCGGCTGCCCATCCTGCGGCCCGCCATCGGGCTGGACAAGGAAGAAATTGTGCAGATTGCCCGGAAGATCGATACCTTTGACACGTCGATCCTCCCCTATGAGGACTGCTGCACCGTCTTTACCCCCCGCCATCCCAAGACCAAGCCCAAGGTGGCGGACCTGGAGACCATTGAAGGCCGGATGCCCGGCCTTGCGGAGATGCTGGACCAGGCCGCCCGGGAGGCGGAGCTGGTGATCTTCCGGCAGAGCGACCCGGTGGAGGAGTAGGCCGCTGTGCCCGGTGTTCCGGCAAGGAAAGAGGAGGAATCATCTGTGATAGCTGAGATAATCGGCGTAGGCGCCCAGCTCTGCCACAGCGGCGAGGGCGGGGCCGAGGCCCGGTTTCTAGCCCAGGAGCTGAAAAAGCTGGGAATCTCCCTGCAAAGCCAGATGGCCGCTGCCAGCGACCGGGACCGCCTGCGCCGGGCCATGTCCCAGGCCCTGCGGCGCAGCGACATCATCATCACCCTGGGCGGACTGGAGGACGGGCCGGACGGTTTTGCCAAGTCCACCATCTGTGAGGGGCTGGGTCTCCCCCTGGAGCGGCACGAGCCCACGGCCCGCCTGCTGGACGGCCTCTTTGCCAGGGCGGGCAAGACCCCGCCCCACGGCATCTCCCAGTATGCCATGCAGCCCAAAGGGGCCGTCGTCTTCCCCAACCACCAGGGCCTGGCGCCCGGATGCGCCATTTCGGCGGGGCACCAGTGCATTCTGATGCTTCCGGGCCGCCAGGAGGAGATGGAGGAGATGACCCGGGAATCGGTCCTCCCCTATCTGCGCCGCTTTGCCGGGGCCGCCGACCCCTCCCCTGCTCCTTCCCGCGGGAAGGCGGGAGGGACGGCGGCGGCGATGGTGTCGTCGGCCCACGTGGTGCGGGTAATGGGCCTGAGCCGGCAGGAGGCGTCGGAAGCCCTCCGGGGCCTCTTCCGGGACGGGTCCGCCGCGGTATCGGTGGGCTCCCACGGGGGCGAGCTGGCGGTCACGGTTACCGGATACGGCGCCGACCAGGCCTCCGCTGCCAAGGCGGCGTCCGCCGCGGTGCAGACGGTGCGCCAGCGGCTGGGAAAAGGGGCCTACGGGGTGGATGTGGAGAACATCCAGCAGGCCCTGGTGGCCTCCCTGCGGCGCCACGGCCAGCGGATCGCCGTTGCCGAGGGCGGTACCGGCGGGTATTTGTGCGGCCTTCTTTCCCCTCTCCCCGGCGCCGACCGGGCGGTGGCCTACGGACTGTCCGCCACCTCCGACCGGGCCAAGGAGGAGAAGCTGGCCGTTTCCAAAAAGACCCTCTCCCGCTTTGGGGGAGTGAGTGAACAGGCGGCGGCCGCCATGGCCGACGGGGTCCGCCAGGCGGGCGGCGCCCAGCTGGGGCTGGCGGTGACCGCCCCTGCCGGCGGCGATGCCCAGGAGGCCTACATCGCTCTGTGTGACGGGGAACAGGTGTGGACCAAGCATCTGACCGCCCCCGGCGGGGATCGGGAGCGGCTGCTGGCCGCGGCGGCCAGCCAGGCTTTTAATATGGCGAGGCTGTATCTGGATGCTCCGCCAGGGCAGCTGCCGGGAGGAGAGGCGCTGGCCGCCGTTCTCTCCGGCGCCGCCGCCAAAAAGCGAGCCAAGAGGAAACCAACGACTGCCCAAAGCAGCCATAGTCAGGAGGCAGGCCAATTGAACAACGCAAAAGCCAAAAAGAAATCCGGCTTCCTCAGCCGGATCATCCCGCAAAAAGGGGACAGCAAGGGAGACCTGGTGCGCAAGGCGATCTTCTGGATCGCCGTAGCGGTCTTTATCGGTGCCATGGTGTACATCGGGAGCGTCTTCCTGGAGTCCTCCAACAACCGGAAGTTGAACGCCTCCCTCTCCGACCTGTATCATGGTCTGGTGGACGGGGACATCGACGTGGACGGCTATCCGGAGGACTATCTGGACAAGTTCAAGGCTCTTTGGGCCCAGAATAACGACATCAAGGGCTGGATTACCCTGGAAGGAACCCAGATTGATTACCCGGTGGTCCAGTCGGACGACAACCAGTATTACGAGCGCCGGGACTTTACCCGGGCCAGCAACCAGCACGGCGTCCCGTTCCTGGATTTCCGGGTGGATGTGGAGAAGCCCAGCACCAATATGGTGATCTATGCCCACAACATGAACGACGGGCAGATGTTTGGCGAGCTGATGAACTACAAGTCCCTGGCTTATTATCAGCAGCACCCCACCATCCAGTTCGACAGCGTCTACCGGGAAGGGGAGTACAAGATCTTCGGCATCGTGCTGTGCAAGAAGGACGATCCCGATTTCCTCTACCACAGCTTCATCAATCCGGAGACCGAGGAAGAAACCTCCCAGTTTATCCAGAAGGTTCAGGAGCGGTCCCTCATCGTCCTGCCGGTGGATGTGCTTCCCACCGACGAGATGATCACCCTCTCCACCTGCGACTATACCTTCAAGAGCGCCGAAGGGGATCGGATTGCCCGGTTTGTCGTTTTCGCCCGGAAGGTGCGGGACGGGGAGGATTCCTCGGTGGATGTGAGCCAGGCCTACTTCAACCCCAACCCGGTTCTGCCCCAGGAGTGGTATGACCAGGTGAAGCGGAACCAGGAGGCCGAGGAGGCCGCCCAGGCCCAGGCCCTTGCCGCCCTCAAGGAGGAAGCGGCCCTGTGGTTCACCTCCTCGGAGCTTTCCTCCATCGCCGATACCGAGCTCCAGGCCAAGCTGGACGAGCGCAAGGCGGAGTTTACCAAGTATCTTTCCCTGGAGGAGCTGGAGAAGATGACGGCGGAGGAGAAGATCGCCGCCTATAATCGGGCCCTTTCCGGCTCGGCCTACGACGAGGAGCTCTATTGGGAGGCCGACCAGTACCTTAGCGACCGGGGGGATATGGATTGGCTCTCCGGCAGCGCCCGGGAGAACTTTATCCTCCAGATGATCCAGCTGCCCCAGGAGCAGTGGGATGCCCTTTGCGCCCAGCTCCTCAACCAAAGCGGCGGGCTCTCCATCTCTGCTGGACAGGGCACCACCATGGCGGTGGGCCAGCAGCAGTCCCTGTATCTTCAGATGCAGTCGGACACCGGGGAGGAGATCCGTTGGTCGGTGGACGGCCGGGCGGTGGAAATTGCCGAGGAATACGGCACCGAGGTGGTGATTACCGCCGTCCGCAACGGGACGGCCACCGTCACCGCCCGGATGGGAAGCCACAGAGCATCCATCCAGATCACGGTGGAGGAGGGGGCTGTCTCCATCTCCCTGAGCACCAACCATCTGAACCTGAATGTGGGAGAGAGCCAGAGCGTCAGCGCCAGCGTCTCGCCCGATGGGGACTATACCTACGACTGGCGGACCAACGGGGCGTCCCGGGCATTGTCCATCGATGACAGCAGCAGCGACGCCATCACCGTCACTGCCAACCAGAAGGGCAGCTATACCATCACCCTGCGCATCCACCGGGACGGCGAGGTGGTGGGCAAAATCGACCTGCCGGTGACGGTGGGAGGCGGCGCCCAGACCATGAACCTTTCCCTCTCCGCCGGTACCGACCAGTTGACGGTGGGGGAGACCACCACGATTTCCCTGCAGGGAGACCTGCCTCGAGGGGCAAAGGTCCGTTGGGAGACAAAGGGCGCGGTTTCCGGCAGCGGCACCAGCAGCCAGGTCCAGATCAAGGGCGACAAGGCTGGCACCGGTACCGTCCAGGTGACCATCACGGCAGATGGCTACGAGGACCTGACCCTCACTCTGAAGATAACGGTCGCAGCCGGCGGCAGCACTGGTGGGAATAGTTCCAGCGGCAGCAGTAACAGCGGCAGCGGCGGCAGCACCAGCGGCGGCGGCAGCAACAGCGGCAGCGACAGCACCGGCGGCAGCGACAATACCGACAGCAGCGACAACACCGGCGACGGCGATAACACCAGCAATGGCGATAACACCGGCGACGAAGTGGATGGCAACACCGGTGATACCGGCGATGGCAACACTGGCAGCGACGAAGTAGATGGCAGCGGCAGTGGCAATACCGACGGCGACGCCGGCGAAACCACGACAGAAAACGAGGGCGCGGGCTCGGAAGATCCCAATGCGGCCGCCCCCGAAGCGGAATCCCTTGCTGGGGAGGAAGCTCCCCAAGCCTAATGCCCCAAGCGCCCATTCCCCGCCCGCGGGCCGGGGGATGGGCCGCTGCATGACGACCAAGGAGGAGGAGTAAGGAGATGAACCGGCCCAGACGTGCATCCGGCCATAAAGGAAGGGGCAGAACAGCCACCTGGGTTTCCTGCGTGCTGGCGCTGGTGCTGGCGGCGGGGGGCGCGGGGGCCCTGTGGTTTGCCCAGGATTCCCTGGTAACCGGCCAGGGGCAGACCCTGCCGGTGAGCGCCGAGTCCCAGGCCCCGTCGGAAGAGGAGGCCTCCCAGGACCAGGAGGAGAGCAGCCGGGAAGAGGACTCGTCCTCCGCCCCCTCCTCCTCCCAGAGCGAGGAGAGCAGCCGGGAGGAGATCCGTACCAAGGCCCTGGCCGCGGTGACCGAAGCGGATCTGGACTGGCTTTCCCAATCGGCCCGGGACAGCCTGGTGGACCAGATGGTGGACCTGCCGGAGGACCAGTGGAACAGCCTGATTGCCGCCCAGGAGGAGCAGAAGCCGGTCCCCCCCACCCGGGAGGAGGCTCAGGCGGCCATCCAGGGGGCCGGCATCGACTGGCTGGACAGCAGCGGCGCCGAGGCCCTCATCACCCAGCTGCTGGCCCAGGACAAGAGCCAGTGGGAATCCACCCTGGCCGCCCAGGTGAGCGACCATGAAGCCGCCCTCCTGCGCCAGCAGGCGGAGGAGGCGGTGGACGAAGGGGACCTGGCCTGGATGACCGACGACCAGCGGGAGGAGCTGATCTCCCAGCTCCTGGCCCAGCCCACCCAGAACTGGGCGGGGATCATCGGCGGCCAGGAGACCGCCCGCCTGGAGGCGGCCCAGCAGCGGATGGACGACGCCTCCCTTTCCTGGCTTACCCAGGAGGATTGGGACGATTTTGCCCAGTATCTGGCTGGGGAGTCCAGCGACGATTGGGACGCCCTCATCCAGGAGAAGGAGGCCGAGCGGGACGATTATGTCTACAACCTGGCCGAGGCGATGCTGGACGACTACGACGATCTGGACTGGCTGACCGGCCAGGACCGGGAGGACTTCCTCCAGGAGCTGGTGGAGATGCGCCGGGGCCTGTGGCAGGATGCCATGGAGGAAAAAGCCCTGGAAGAGCCGGTGGAAGAGGAAGAAGAGGACGACGGGGACTACGACAGCTCCGGGGAATGGGGCGAGCTCACTGTCACCGCCGGCACCTACGACGCCTACGAGCTGGTCTGCCGGATTGTGGCCGCCGAGATGGGCCGCTGGACCAACCAGGAGGCCCTCAAGGCCCAGGCCCTTGCTGCCTACAGCTATGTCAAGTATGAAAACTCCCAGGGACGGACCCCCTCGGTGGCCCTGGGCAGCCCCACCTCCGCCATCAAGAAGGCGGTGTCCGCGGTGGAGGGGGAGATGATTACCTACAACAACCGGGTGGCCTTCACCACCTACTTCTCCATCAGCTCCGGCCGGACCAACAACGCCTCCGACGTGTGGGGCGGCCACTACGACTATCTGGTGTCGGTGGACAGCGCCATCGACAAGAAGGCGGACGGGTACGAGCGGGAATACACCTTCGATGAGGACGAGATGCGGGATATGCTGGAGGACGCCCTGGACATTGAGCTGGAGGGAGATCCGGAGGACTGGATCGACATCCGCGGCCACAACGACGGGGACTATGTCACCAGCGTGCGGATCGACGGGCAGAAGACCGTCTCCGGCCGGTATCTGCGGGAGTCGGTGCTGGGGATCCGGTCGTCGGCCTTCGATGTGGAGTACGACGACGGGGAGTTCCTCATCACCACCTATGGCTACGGCCACGGGGTGGGGATGAGCCAGTGGGGCGCCTACCTCTACGCCACCCAGAAGGGCTGGGACTACGAAGAGATCATCGAGCACTACTACCCCGGTACCCGGGTGCGATAAGAGAAAAGAGGAAATCCACCATGGCACAACCAGCCAAAACCAACGCCATGCGCCTGCTGGAGCGGGCGGGCGTTCCCTATGCAATGCACACCTACCAAGCTGCCGACGGGGAGATTGACGGCCTCTCGGTGGCCCATAAAACCGGCACCCCGCCGGAAAAGGTCTTCAAAACCCTGGTGACCCGGGGCAAGAGCGGCGGCATCTACGTCTTTGTGCTGCCGGTGGCCCGGGAGCTGGATATGAAGCTGGCCGCCAAGGCCTGCGGGGAAAAGTCGGTGGAGATGGTCCATGTAAAGGAGCTGCTGGCCCTCACCGGCTATGTGCGGGGCGGGTGTTCCCCCGCGGGGATGAAGAAGCAGTACCCCACCTGGCTGGACCAGGCGGCCCTCCAGCAGGAGACCATCCTGGTGAGCGGCGGGAAGATCGGCACCCAGATCGAGGCCGCCCCCCAGGCCCTGGCGGCGGCCATCGGCGCCTCCTTCGCCCCCCTCTGCCGGGAATCATAGCAAAAACAGGACAACAACAACGCCCCCGCCCCCGGAGAGGACTCTCCGGGGGCGGGGGCAATTTTTTTGGAAGGAAGGGGCGGCGCTAGGAGAAGAGGATCCGGTCGTTGTCCAGCTCCTGGGCGCTGGCTTCCTTGAAGAGCTCCAGCAGGCGGGGCACCGTCATCCCTTCCCGCTGGGGACCGGACAGATCCAGCACAATCTGGCCGTTGTCCATCATGAGGGTGCGGGTCCCCAGCTCCAGGGAGGAGCGGATGTTGTGGGTAATCATCATGCAGGTGATCTTGTTCTCCTCCACAATCTTCCGGGTCAGCTCCAGCACCTTCTCGGCGGTGGCCGGGTCCAGGGCGGCGGTGTGCTCGTCCAGGAGGAGGAGCTTGGGGGTCACCAGGGTGGCCATCATCAGGGTGAGGGCCTGCCGCTGCCCGCCGGAGAGGAGCCCCACCTTGGTGGTGAGGCGGTCCTCCAGCCCCAGGCCCAGGGTGGAGAGCTTTTCCCGGAAGTAGGTGCGCTCCCGGGCCGAGATGCCGAAGCTGGCCACCCGGCGCTTGCTGCGCAGGTACGCCAGGGACAGGTTCTCCTCGATGGTCATGGAGGGGGCGGTCCCCTTGAGGGGATCCTGGAACAGCCGCCCAATCTGGGTGGCCCGCTTGTACTCCGGCAAGAAGGTGATGTCCTTCCCGTCCAGCACCACGTGGCCCCCGTCCAGGAGAAAGCTGCCGGCAATGGCGTTGAAGAGGGTGGACTTGCCTGCCCCGTTGCTGCCGATGATGGTGACAAATTCCCCCGGGGCCAGGTGGAGGCTCAGGTCGGAGAAGACCGTCTTTTCGGTGGCGGTGTGGGGATTAAAGGTTTTCCGAATGTGGGAGAGTGTCAGCATCCTGCTTCCCTGCCTTTCTCAGCTTGTAGAATTCCACCCGCTCCTTGATGGCCGGGTAGGAGATGGCCGCCGCCACGATGATGGCCGATACCAGCTTCAGGTTGGAGGCGGAGATGGAGGTGCGCAGGGCCACGGCGATGATCAGCCGGTACACAATGGCTCCCAGTACCGCGCCCGCCAGGCTGTGGAGGATGCTCCGGTGGCCCCCCACCAGCACCTCCCCGATGATGAGGGAGGCCAGGCCGATGACCACCATGCCGGTGCCCATGGTGGGCTCGGCAAAGGACTGGTACTGGGCCAGCAGCGCCCCGCCGGTGGCCACCAGGGCGTTGGCCACGCAGAGGCCCACCGTGGTGGTGAAGTTGGGGTTGATGGAGGAGGAGCTGACCATGGCCCGGTTGTCCCCCGTTGCCCGGATGGACAGGCCCAGCTGGGTGCGCAGGAAGAGAAAGAGGCCCCCTGCGGCCGCCAGGGAGAAGAGGCCGGTGACTGCCAGAGTGGCGACGGAAGGGGGGAGGACCTCCTCCGCCATGGTGAAGATGGTGGTTACCCGCAGAAGGGGCAGATTGCTGCGGCCGCCCATCACCATCAGGTTGATGGAGTAGAGGGCGGTCATGGTGATGATCCCCGCCAGGATGGGCTGAACCTTCAGCTTGGTTTGCAGGGCGGCGGTCACCAGGCCGGCGGCTCCCCCGGCCAGGAAGGCGGCCCCGATGCCCAGGATGGGATGGCCGGCGGTGGCCAAAACGGCCGACCAGGCCGCCCCCAGGGTGAAGCTGCCGTCCACCGTCAGGTCGGCCAGATCCAGCACCCGGTAGGAAAGGACGATTCCCAAGGCCACCAGGCTGTAGATCAGCCCCTGCTCTACCGAGCCAAGCACTGCGGTGATGCTCATAATAGTCCCTCGCTTTTCACAGATTTTTCCCCGGGCCGGCGGTTTCCCACCAGTCCAGAGCGGCCCGTTCCAGGGCCTTTACAAAGGCGTCTTTCCCGTCGCAGTAGCCGTCAATGTCCCGGGGAAAGCGGCGGGCCAGCCGGCGTTTCAGCTGGGCGTAGTCCCGGGCGGCGTCCGGGTGGCAGCGGAGGTAGGCGGGAACCGCCAGGTGGCGGCGGATCTCGTCCCGGCTCTCCCGGCCGAAGAGATGGACCTGATGGGTCCGGTGATCCCCGCCCTTGCGCAGGTACCGGCGCCCCGGAATGCCGAACTCCCCCAAATACTCGTATCCCAGCGCCTCCAGGGCGGCCCGGCGGCGGTCCGCTTCCTCCACGGCGGTCACCACCGGGAGGATGTCGATGATGGGCTTGGCCCACAGGCCGGGCACCGAGGTGCTGCCGATGTGGTGGATCTCCACCAGGCAGTCCCCCAGGGCTTCCCTCAGGAGGGCGGCTTCCCGGCGGTACCGGGAGGGCCAGGAGGGGTCGTAGGGGACAACTTGAACCTCCATAGAAATGCTCCCCCTTTCGCGGATAGGCCGCCGGGGAACTCCCCGGCGGCAACGGATCGATGGTTACAAGCGGGAAGGCAGGCGGCTACTGGACGTAGGCGCTCACGTCGATTCCCAAGGCGGCGGCGGTCTCCTCGTTGACCACCACCGAGTACTCGTCCAGCACCTCTACAGGGATTTCCGAGACGGGGGTGCCCTCCAGTACCTTGACCGCCATGGCGGCGGTCTGCTTTCCCAGGTTGGTGTAGTTAACCCCTACAGTAGCAAGGGCGCCGTCCTTCACCATACTGTCCGCCGCCACATAGACGGGGACCTGGGCCTGGGTGGCGATGTCGGACAAGTTGGTCATGGCGGAGGCCACGGTGTTGTCGATGGGGACAAAGATGGCGTCCGCCCCCTGGTCCAGGAGAGCCTGGGCCGACTGGGACACCTCGCCGGAATTGGTAACGGTGGACTCCACATAGGCGATGTCCTGCTCATCCAGATAGGCCTTGGCATCGCTGATGACCGATACCGAGTTGACCTCCCCCAGGTTGTAGATAAAGCCGTAGGTCTGGATGCCGGGGGTCAGCTCCTCCGCCAGGGCGAAGATCTGGTCCACGGCGATGGCGTCGGAGGTACCGGTGGCGTTCCCGTCGGGGGCGGTGGGATCGGAGAGGAGCTGGGCGGCCACCGGATCGGTCACCGCCGAGAAGATGATGGGGATGTCGCTGGTGGCAGCCGCCGCGCTCTGGGCGGCGTTGGTGGCGATGGCCACGATAGCGTCCACCTCATCCCCCACAAACTGCTGGCAGATGGTGTTCATCACGGTGGCGTCGTTCTGGCCGTTTTGGTAGAGGAACTCCACCTGGTCCTCCCCATAACCCAGGGCCGCCATCTCGTCCAGGAAGGCGGTGCGGATCTCGTCCAGGGAGGGGTGCTCCATCATCTGGATGATCCCCACCTTGAACGTGCCGCCGGCGGAGGAGGTTCCCTCGGCGGAAGAAGCAGGAGCAGAGGAAGAGGACGACCCGCCGCAGCCGGCGAGAAGGGCCAGGGACAGGGAGAGCGCGGTTACAACAGAAAGAATCTTTTTCATATGAATTACCTCATTTCGTCGTTTTGGAGATGGAAAGCTCTCGGGGGGATTGCCGGTGGCCATCGCCATCGACGGCCGGAAGGGATCTGTCTGCCAATGTCCATCTACCCATCTCCTTTCGCTCCCAAACCGGGTGGAAAAATAAAAACAGCCTGCCCTTGTTTCCAAGGACAGGCTGACAAAAAACCTGCGGTACCACCTTGATTGCCGTCCCCCGGATAGGGAAAACGACCTCTCTGCGGGATGCCAACACATCCCTTGCCCTGTAACGTGAGCCCACGTCGAAAGCTACTGAGAAAGGCCGGCGCCTATTCCGTTCACCCCGCCCTCAATGGTCCATTTGTCCGCCCCGCTCTCTGCCGGGATCCCAGCTGCTCCGGCTCTCTGGAAGTGCGCCTGCGGTTTTATCTCCATCTCAACGGTTTCCTGTATTATACGCAGAAACGGCGGGAATGTCAAGAGAAATTTTTGCAAGGCCCGGCCCCGAAGGTTGCCGGTGCATCGGGGGTGTGGTAGAATGGAGCCGGACAACGATGGAGCGCTGGGGGAAAGGGGAGGCGTTTGGATGCTGGACGATCTGCTGGAGCTGGTCCTGGAGCTGGTTGTGGAGGGGGCCATCGGCGCCGCCCGGTCCAAGGGGCTGCCGGCGCCGGTCCGCCTGGCCCTGGCGGGGACCCTGCTCCTGCTCTTTCTGGGAATTGTGGGGCTGATCCTTTGGGCGGGCATCGGTTCCGGCAATGGGAAGCTGGTCCTGCTGGGAATCGTGCTGGCCGCCGGCTTCGCCGCCTGGCTGGTATCCAGGATCCGGCGGCTGGAGAAGGGCCGGCGGCGGAAGTAACCCTGTAAAACCCCCAAAAATCCCTGTTGGCAGACGGCGGGCCCTCCGAGGCCCGCCGCTTTTCGTCCCGGACGTTACAGGAAAGGACGGGAGGGGCGGTACAGCGAAATCCAGAAATTCCCCCTTGCTTTTTTGCTTCTTCTGATGTAGAATCTATTTAGAAAATATTCGAAATACAAAGAAGAGGAGGTGGCCGTGATTGCCTTTCCCGAGACGTTCAAAGCCCTGTCCGACCCGGTGCGCCGGGAGATCCTGGTGCTGCTGAAGGGAGGAAGCCTCCCCGCCGGGGAGATTGCGGCCCGCTTTCAGCTGTCGTCCGCCACCGTTTCGTATCACCTGTCCCAGCTGAAGAAGGCCCAGCTGGTGACCGAGACAAAGGTAAAAAATTACGTGTACTACCAGCTGAACACCTCCGTGCTGGAGGAGATCATGCTGTGGCTGTCCCAGTTTCAAGGAGGCAACGAGCCATGAAAGAGTTTTTTCCCCGCAAAGCCATCCTGCCGTCGGTCCTCTGCCTGCTGCCCATTGGGGCGGGGCTGCTGCTCTACTCCCGCCTGCCCGAGCAGGTGGTGACCCATTGGAGCGCTTCCGGGGAGCCGAACGGATATAGCTCCCGGTTTGCCGCGGTGTTTATCATCCCGGGGATCCTGTTCTTGTGCGAGCTGCTGGTGGCGGTGGTGCTCTCCCACGATCCCCACCGGAAGAACATGTCCTCGGCGCTTTTTTCCATCTCCCTGTGGATGATGCCGGTTCTTTCCGTCCTGGTGCAGGGGCTGGTGCTGGCCACCGCTCTGGGGGCACAGCTCCCGGTGGCGTCCCTGGTGATGGTTCTGGTGGGGGTGGTGATTGCCGTCATCGGCAACTATCTGCCCAAGTGCAAGCACAACTATTCCATGGGGATCCGCCTGCCGTGGACCCTGGCCAGCGAGGAAAACTGGAACCGGACCCATCGCTTGGCCGGATGGCTGTGGGTGGTGTGCGGGATCCTGATGGCGGCAGGCGGCATCCTGGGGCAGCCATTCCCGGTGCTGCTGGTGCTCCTGCTGCTGGTGCTGGTCCCGGCGGGATACTCCTTCTGGCTTTACCGCAAAGGGATCTAGTTTCCGGCCCTGCCGGCTCGCCACTTTCCTCAACGCTCGCGCGGGCGGGTGGGGATCGGTAGTCTCTGCGAGGCGGGTTTGTGGGCGGCTTCGCCGCCCTCTCCCGTGCGGGCCTGCGGCCCGCCTGCCGATTTATGTGGAGGCGCTCCGCCCTCCACACCTCCCGGGGTTACGGCGGGGCCGCTCCGCGCCCCGCGCCCCCAGGGTGACTCTTTCTATGGAGAAAGAGT
>CAJFKV010000023.1:0-31121 GCA_904387055.1 Candidatus Heteroruminococcus faecigallinarum
TCCCAACGGCTGGCCCGGCGTGGGGCGGGAGTTTCCTCCGGCTCCTCCCAACGGCTGGCCCGGCGGGGGGCGGGAGCCTCCTCCGGCTCCTCCCAGCGGCTGGCACGGCGGGGGGCGGGAGCCTCCTCCGGCTCCTCCCAACGGCTGGCACGGCGGGGGGCGGGGGCTTCCTCCGGCTCCTCCCAGCGGCTGGCCCGGCGGGGGGCGGGAGCTTCTTCCGGCTCCTCCCAGCGGCTGGCCCGGCGGGAAGGGGCCGCCGGCTCCCGGTCCTCCAACGATGCCGCCGGCCGGCTCACCGACCGAGGCGGATAGGAATCATCGGAGTAGGACTGCTTTTTTCTCTTGATCTCCTGGAGGATATCGTCAACATCGTATCGCTTGTCCATCCTGTTCCCTCCCATTCTTTGTTCCAAAACCGCGGCTTTCCCCTCTACTTGTGGGAATCGTAGGCGGCGATGCCCTGCCGCTGGCGGGCAATTTCATACATCACAATCCCGGCGGCCACCGAGGCGTTGAGGGAGGTTACCTTCCCCAGCATGGGCAGGGAAAGCACCCCGTCACAGGCCTCCCGCACCACCCGGCTTACCCCAAAGCCCTCGGAGCCCACCACCAGGGCCACTCCCCCGGTGAGGTCGCAGCTGCACCAATGGGGGCCGCCCATATCGGCGCAGTAGACCCAGATGTTCTTTTTCTTCAGCTCCTCGATGGCAGCGGCCAGATTGGGAACCCTGGCCACCGGCAGATGCTCCACCGCCCCGGCAGAGGTACGGGCGACGGCCGCCGTCAGGCCGGCGCTGTGGCGCTTGGGGATGATGAGCCCGTGGGCGCCTGCCGCCTCGGCGGTGCGGATAATGGCCCCCAGGTTGTGGGGATCCTCCACCCGGTCGGCCAGCACCAAAAACGGGGGCTCGCCTTCCGCCCGCTGGAGGATTTCCTCCACCGTGGCGTAGGAAGCGGCGGCAGCCACCGCCACAATCCCCTGGTGGTTCTCCCCGCCGGCCAGCTCCTCCAGCTTGCGGGAATCGGCCTCCTTAACCGGGATGCCCCGGTCCCTGGCAATCGCCACCAGCTTGGCCACCGAGCCCTTCCGCTCTCCCCTCTGTATGTAGATGCTGTCAATCTCCCGCTGAGCACGGAACGCCTCTCCCACGGCGTTGCGGCCGGCAATAATCCCCTCCCCCGCCGTCTTTTGCGGGCGGGCCGAGTGTTTGGCGCGTTCTTCCATACATCCTCCTATCCACGGGGCGCGGCAGCGCCGCCGGGCCGCTTTGCCGGAAGGGACACCTCCCCTCGGGCGGCGCCGGCGGCCTCCGCCCTCTACGGCGGAAGCCGGCCCTCGCTTGTTTCCGGAAAAAATCGGGGGAACAACCGGGAAACATCACCCTTTTGGGCTGTTCTTTGGTTATTATAGCACAAGTTGCCGCCCCGTCCAAGAGGCGGCTAAAATTTGATGGCCGACATAAGGGCCGCCCCCACCGCCGCCGCCCCGCCAAACTTCAGCACCGCCAGGGCGATCCGCCCCGGCAGCCCGCGCACCGCCGGCGGCGTATACTGGAGATGGCGCAGATACCGCTTCGCCTCCCCCTCCAGATCCCCCTCTTCCTGGGGACGGCTGGGCCGCAGGAAGAGAATCGCCTTTTCAAAGTACTCGTTGCCTGTCTCCGACACTTCCACAATCCGCTTGTTTACCCCTCGCACCATTCTTCACCGGCACCTCCTTGCAGGCTGGAGTGTTTCCCCAGTAGTATCCCCCCGCATCTGGGGAAGTATGCACCTTTTTCCTGCTCCGGCACCGTCCCGTCCATGTATACTCCACTGCATATTCTCTCAAGCAACCGGCCCTATACAGCCTCCTGCATATACCCGCTGTAAAAACGGTTTTCCCCAGTTTCCACCGATCTTTCCCGGAATCCTGTGGATAACCCTGTGGAAAATGTGGATAACTCCACCATTTTACCCCCCTTTCTCCCTCGACCGTTCCGGTGCAAAACTTTCCCCCGCCCAGGTTCCCCGCCATCCTTCTCTCAACAAATAGTTATGAAAACCGGCAGGAAACCATTCATTTATTCATATTGCTTCCATCTATTCACAAGTTCTTGCCTTTGTGGTATGCTAGAGATGCCATTCTTCCCTCAAAAATCAAGGGACAGAACGCCAGAAAAACGCAGCGGTTTTTGAACGTTTTCGGGAAGATTCTCCTTCCGGTTTTTTCCAAGGACCGCTTTCTTTACAGAATCCAGTGCATATACAGGAGGAACCATGATGTGGATAACCCGGGGCAGCCACCTTCTTCTGCAGGATCCGGAGCCCTTTGATTTAAACGAGACGCTGGATTGCGGCCAGGCTTTCCGCTGGGAGCGGCTGCCGGACGGCCGGTTCCAGGGAGTGGCCCGGGGGCGGTTTCTCGTCCTTGGGTGGCGGCCGGAGGGACTTCTACTGGAAAACACCCCGGTTGGGGACGCCGCCCTCTGGGTGGACTACTTTGATCTGAGGCGGGCATACGCCCCTCTCCTGGACCGGTTCCGGGAGGACCCGGTGCTGGCCAGGGCCATCGCCTTTGCCCCCGGCATCCGGGTGCTGCGGCAGGACGGCTGGGAGGCCCTCTGCTCCTTTATCATCAGCCAAAACAACAACGTTCCCCGCATCAAGGGGATCATCCGCCGGCTCTGCGGCTTGCTGGGGGCGCCCGCCGGCCCCCATGGCTGGCACGACTTTCCCACTCCCCAGAGGCTTGCCGCCTCCTCCCTGGAGGAGCTGGCCCCGGTGCGGGCGGGGTTCCGGGCCAAGTATCTGCTGGACGCCGCCCGGAAGGTGGTAAGCGGGCAGGTGGACCTGGCGGCCATCCCCGCCATGGAGACACCCCGCGCCCAGGAGGAGCTGTGCAAAATTCTGGGGGTAGGGCCCAAGGTGGCCCAATGCGCCCTTCTGTACGGCTTTGGGAAGGTGGACTGCTTCCCCCAGGACGTGTGGATCAAGCGGGTGGTGGCCCGGCTGTACCCCCAGGGGTTCCCTCCCCAGCTGGCCGACTGTGCCGGCATCGCCCAGCAGTACCTTTTCCACTACGCCCGCTCCAACCCCCATCTCTTTGATTGATGGCCTTCCTGCCAAATCCAGTCCCCTGACATAGAAGGAGAATCCCTGTAAAAAACGTGGGATCCTTCCCCGCCCTTTCCGTTGACAGGATGCCGCAGGCAGCTCCGAAGAAACGACGGGCAGTCCCTCCCTCTCAGGCGACCAGAAATTTCTGCAACGCAAAAAAAGGAACCGCTCCCCGGAGCGGTTCCTTTTTGGGGATTTCGTGGAAAATTATGCCTTGCCGGCACAGCCCAGCACATCCACAATCTTGTGGCGGACCATCGCCCGGATGGCGTCCCGGGCGGGGGTGAGGTACTGGCGGGGATCGAAGTGATCGGGATGCTCGGCCATATGCTGGCGGATGGCCGCCGTCATGGCCAGGCGCAGGTCGGAGTCGATGTTGATCTTGCACACCGCCATGGTGGCCGCCTTACGAAGCATCTCCTCCGGGACGCCGATGGCGTCGGGCATATTGCCGCCATACTGGTTCACCAGCTTGACAAACTCCTGGGGCACCGAGGAAGCGCCGTGGAGAACAATGGGGAAGCCGGGCAGCCGGCGGCTGACCTCCTCCAGAATGTCAAACCGCAGCTGGGGCTTGGTACCGGGCTTGAACTTGTAGGCCCCGTGGCTGGTGCCGATGGCGATCGCCAGGGAATCCACCCCGGTGCGGGTGACAAACTCCTCCACCTGGGCGGGGTCGGTGTAGTGGGCCTTGTCCTCGCTCACATTGACGTCGTCCTCAATGCCAGCCAGCTGGCCCAGCTCGCCTTCCACCACCACGCCATGGGCGTGGGCATACTCCACTACCTTCTTGGTAAGAGCAATGTTGTCCTCAAAATCGTGGTGGGACCCATCGATCATCACCGAGGAGAATCCGCCGTCCACACAGGATTTGCAGATTTCAAAATCCGCCCCGTGGTCCAGATGGAGGGCGATGGGAAGATCGGTGTCGGCAAGGGCGGCCTCCACCAGCTTGATCAGGTACACATGCTTGGCATACTTCCGGGCACCGGCCGACACCTGCAGAATCAGCGGAGCGTTCTCCTCCTTGGCGGCCTCGGTAATCCCCTGGACGATCTCCATATTGTTCACGTTGAAGGCGCCAATGGCATAGCCGCCTTCGTAGGCTTTTTTGAACATTTCGGTGGTGGTAACGAGTGGCATACAGCAACATCCTTCCCATTCAAAATCAGGCGCGCCCCGGCGGGGCCTCCTTCCTCTTTAGTTTAGCATCCACGCCCTGCAAATGCAAGAAAATTTCCCCAGTATTCTGTCGAAGGGGGCGGCCCCCTTCCCCTCTTTCCCCGGCGGCTACATCAGCGGGGCAAAAAGGTTCAAAATCATCCGGGCAAGGCGGGTCCGGGCGGGGATCCGCCGGACCTCCTCCAGGGTGAACCGGTGGCAGAGCCGAATGGTGGACTCGATGTCCCGGCGGACCTTCTCCACCACCGTTCCCCCGTAGAAGAACACCCCGCACTCAAAATGCAGGTAAAAGCTGCGGTAATCCATGTTGGTGGTGCCCACCATGGCCACCCGGTCGTCCGAAACAATCATCTTGGCGTGGATAAAGCCGGGCAGATACTCGTAGATCTTCACCCCCGCCCGCACCAGCCGGGGATAGGCCGACCGGGTGACGGCGTGGACATACCACTTGTCCGCAATGTGGGGGGTGATGATCCGCACATCCACCCCGCTCTTGGCTGCCACCGTCAGGGCGGTGATCACCTCGTTATCCAGCACCAGATAGGGGGTGGTGATATACACATACCGGGTGGCCCGGTTAATCAGCTGGAGGTAGCTGTTCTCGGCCACGTTGTCCCGGTCCAGGGGACTGTCCCCAAAGGGCTGGACAAAGCCGTCCCCTTTGGGGAAAACGGTGGGCCGGTACCAGTCCAGGGGGGCTGTCTGGCCGGTTTCCCGCTGTTCCAGGTACCTCCAGATCTGGAAGAACATGAGGGTCAGGTTCCAGACCCCCGCCCCCTCCAGCCGCACCGCCGTGTCCTTCCAATGGCCGAAGCGCACCTTCCGGTTGATGTATTCGTCCGCCAGATTGATCCCGCCGCAGTAGCCCACATTTCCGTCCACCACGCAGATCTTCCGGTGGTCCCGGTAGTTGACCGCGGGGGTGAGCCGGGCCCGGAAGGGGTTGAACACCCGGGTGCGGATACCGCTCTGCTGGAGCTGGCGGCGGTACTCCTTGGGGAGGGTGAGCAGGCAGCCCACGTCGTCGTAGAGGAGCAGCACCTCCACCCCGGCGGCAGCCCGCTCCTTCAGCACCTCCAGGATAGTATCCCACATGACCCCCGGCTCGATGATAAAGTACTCCATCAGGATAAACTTTCGGGCCCGGCGCAGGTCCTCCACCATCGGCTCAAAGAGGTCGTCCCCCAGGGGGTAGTAATCCGCCTGGGTGCTGTCCTCCAGGGGGAAGCCGGAGGTGCGGAAGATGTAGTCGGCCACCCGGGCAAGATGGGGGTCCCACCGGGCCAGCTCCTGCTCATGACCGTCCTGCCGGGCAAACAGGCTTGGCTGGGTGCGGTAATAACCCAGCATCCGCAGGCGGTCCCTCTTGGGCATCTTTTTGTTGCCCCACAGCAGGTAAAACAGCCCGCCAAACAAGGGGAAGAGCATGATGGGCACAATCCAGGCCAGCTTGTAGGTGGGGTTGTCTTCCTTTGCACCAATCCAGAAGACCACCAACAGGCTGAAGAGCACCAGCACCACATGGAGGGGCAGCATCTGGGTACTCAGATAGGAGATGGCCAGGGCGCTGAGAGCCGCCTGCACCACAACCAGCACCGTCACCAGGGACATCCTCCCCAGCAGCACACTCAACACCTTTTTCATGTTTCCACCTCCTTTGTCTGTAATGGTACCATATCGGGCGGGATTTTTCATCTCTCCCGGCAAAAAAATCCAAAAAACAGCAAGGCGGCCGGGCATCCACCCGGCCGCCGCCACAGGGTTGTCCTTCTATGAATCGCAGGAATAGCCCTCCCCCAGGGTTCGGTCGTAGGCCAGCAGGTCCAGCGTCTCCGACTCCCGCCCCGCCGTAATGGGGGAATAAAGAGGGGTTTCCTCCATCTGGTACAGCATCGTCTCCACAAAGGCCGCCTCCCCCGCCCCCGCCTGCTGGTACAGCAGATGGGGCAGGTAGAAGAGGGAGATCTTCTCCTGGGGCAGGAGGTTCTCGTCCAGGGGGCGGTTGCTCCACAACAGCCACCCCTGGTCGAACACCCGGCGGGAGCTTTCCGACCCGATGCCCGCCTGGGTGTAGACCGTCTCCTCCCCGCCAAAGAAGGGGTAGTGGTCCCCCACAAAAAGGAGGATCACCGGCTCGTCCCGCTCCTGCAGCCGCTGGGTAAAGGCCTCCAGCTCCCGGCAGGTGTGGCCGATGCCCTCCAGGTAGTAGTCCAGTCCGGAATAGGGCTGGTGGTTCTGCATGGTGGTGAGAAAGACGAAATCCCGGCCGGGGGTCTGGTCAAGGACCTCCTCCACCTGGCGGAAGGCCTCCCCGTCATCGGTGTACTGGTGGAAAGACGCCGGCTGGAAGGTGAAATCCTCCAGGAAGATCAGCTGGTCAAAGCCGCACCGGCTGTAGGTGCTGTCCCGCCCATAGAAGGAGGAGCTGAAGGGATGGATATAGGTGGTGTGATAGCCGGCCTCCCGGTACAGTTGAGGCATGGCCTCATACTGCCGTTCCTCGTCGTCCAGCAGGTTGGTGGGGAGGGGGGCGTTCTTCAGTCCCCGCACCGGCAGCCCGAACAGCAGCTCAAACTCGCTCTTCACCGTATAGCCGCCGAAGGTGGGCACCACACACTCCCCCCGGTACCCCTGGGCCGCCACCCGGTCGTAGGGGGCATAGATCTCGTCCGGCACCTGGCCGGTGAGGGAGCGGAAATCGGCGAAGGATTCGGACATCACCACCACCACATTGGGCCGGCTGTCCTCCTGGTTGATGGCTTCCCTTCCCTGGTCCACTGCCTCCTGCACCGTCCGGCGGGAATACTCCTCCGGGCGGCGGCTGATGGCGCTGTCCAGCTCCTCCACGGCCGACAGGGCCAGGCTGGCGGTGAGCTGGTTGGTCTCGAACCGCTCCTCCTGGCTGAAAGCGTCCACCGCCGGCCGGGTATCGATCCCCAAAAGGCCGCAGAAATTTTCAAAGGCCGCCTGGCTCACCACCAGCACCCCCGCCAGCGTCAGCACCCCCATCCCGGTGAGGAAGGAGGGCAGGGGCCTGGCCCGGGGAGCCGACCGAGCCAGCCAAAGAAGCAGCACATACCCCAGTACCAGCAGAACCGCCACCACCAGCCGCAGGTTAAACTGCAGCTGGCCGAAGCTGGCCACATCCTCCATGTTGCTGGTCATGAGCAGATCGCTGGCCAGAAGATGGGTGCCGCTCACCGCATATTTGTAGTACTCCACCGCCGAGAGAGCCATGCAGGCCCCGCCGGTGGCAAGAGCCGCGATCCAGCCCCGCCGGGTCAGGATCAGCAGGAGGCTGTATACCAGCCCCACCACCATCCAGTCGAAGAGAAAGATGCCGGGGGACTGAAAGACAAACTCCGTCACCTTTTTCACGCTTTGCAGATGCCCCCACTCCATCACCGTCACCACAAAGGGAACAAACCCCCACAACAGGCCGTATCCCAGGGCGGGATGGGCGGACAGCCGGCGGCGCCAGTTCTCCAGGCAACGGGTTACGGATCGTTTCATAGGGCAATCTCCTTTCCTGTGGCGATTGAGGAAAACCGGCGGCCGCGCCGGGGATTATTGGGTTACCTGGATAGCGTCCTCCGGGCTGGAGACAGGCGCCGGGAGGGAGCTCTCCGGCACCGCCGCCGCCAGAACCGCGGTCTCGGCGGGGGAACCGCTGTCCCCTACCTGCAGCCCGCGGCTGGCCTCGTATTCCTCCCGCTCATAGGGAGGCAGGGTGTTGTAGACCTCCCGGGGAAGCTGGTCGTAGGGGACTGACCACACGCTCAGGATCTGGTTGTCCTCGTCGGCCAGGACCAGCTGGGCCATAAACCGGTGTCCCATATACTGGATCGTACCCTCCCTTGCCAAGCGGGCAATCATCTGGGGATCTTCCGTATCGTAGTAGTCGCCGTTCCCGGTGCTGTACCCGTAGTGGTTATAGAGCCACTCGTCCAGCAGCTCCCCGGTGGCGGCGCCCTGGTCGGGGATCTGCACGGGGCCGTTGTTGTAGTAGCGTCCGTCGCTCACCACCACTGCCCGGGCCACATTTCCGGTATCCCCGGCGAGAAGGCTCTTCAGGCCCAATTCCTGAAGGAGCTTGGTAGTCCGGGTCCACTCCCGGGTGACGATCAGCCGGCAGGCCAGGTAGGTATCCTGGGTCAGGTCTCCCTGGTCGGGCTCCTTGGCATACTGGAAGGCAACCAGCGCCAGATCCTCCTGGCTTCCATCCATGAGGGAATCCACCGTCTCCTCCCGGTAATCGGCCGCCAGAGCATCGATCAGACGGGCAATCTGGGTGGAATCGGTGATGGCCGCCTCCCCGGTGATCCCCTGGATGGTCACCGAGGAAAAATCCGCCGCCTGGGCGGTAAAGATGGGATGGGTCTCCGTCTTGAACTCCTCCAGGTTCTCCAGCCGGGCCAGGGCCTCTATCGCGTCACCCGGGATACCGGAATACTGCCGCCGCAGAACGCCGCCACCCTGGAGATGGTAGGTAATCTGCAGGCCCACATAGCCGTACCGCTCGCTGCCGGTGCTGCTGCCCACGTCCCAGGTATCCCGGCCGCCGCCCTGCTGGCGGAGGATCATCTGGTGAATCTCCTCCACTGCCTGGATGCTCTCCGGCTGGATCAAGGTAACCGTGTTCACCAGGTCATAGGTATAGGGGTAGTAGGTTCCATCGGCAATGGCCGCCTGCCGCTCCTCCTCGCTCATCTGGACGGGGGTCTTGGTAGACGCGTCGGCCATGGGCAGGTGATACCGGCCCCGGTAGTCGATGGAGACGCTCTCCACCTCCTCCAGGGCGGGAACCCGGTCCTGGTAGCCGAAGCCGCCGGTGAGGATCACCGCCCCAAAGGCTACCGCAATCACCAGGAGCACCCCGCCGGACACCAGCCCCCGCCGGAAGCCCCGGAACCCCCGCAGCAGCACCGCCTCGGCCACTACATAGGCAACCGCCGCCAGCACCACCGTCCAGGTCAGATAGGCCAGGGGGCTGGTGAGGTTCAGGATGGTGCACAGGAGGGTGGACCCGATGGGGCCGCACAGCAGCATAAACAGCGCCTTGCCCACCAGGGCCAGCGGCCCCCGGGAGGTGGACTGCTCCGCCGTCTCGGTGGGGCGGCGGCGGTAGAGCAGGCAGGCGGCAACGATGAGAA
Organism: Candidatus Heteroruminococcus faecigallinarum; assembly: GCA_904387055.1. GTDB lineage: Bacteria > Bacillota > Clostridia > Oscillospirales > Ruminococcaceae > Heteroruminococcus > Heteroruminococcus faecigallinarum. Next base: position 9,435 of record CAJFKV010000023.1, read on the forward strand.
CCGCCGCCAGCACCAGCCAGATCACCACCCCCAGGTTGGTGATCGACACCGCCTGGGCAAAGTCGTCGCTCACCCGTTCCCCGGCGGCGGCCAGGGACCAGGGCATGGCCATCCGCACCACCCACAGGGAGATGGGAGAGATACTGGCAACAACGTAGTAGTTCACGTTGTTCATGGTGAAACCAGCTAGCATCAAAGAAAAGACACACAGAACGGTAAACACCGTGAAGGCGGGAGCCGCCAGCAGCTCCATAGAGAAGATCAGGTTGTCAAAGATGGTGCCCACCAGCACCGCCACAAAGGCCACCACCGCCAGCACCGCCAGCACATAGACCGCCCAGCCGGCAAACTCGGCCAGGATGCCCAGGGGGTCAAACACCGCCCCCCGGCCGCTGGTAACCGCCGCGGTAATCCCCATCAGCAGGTAGTTGACCGCCGTGGGGGCCATGACGATGGTGAAGGCGGCCGCCAGGTTGGTGAGGAGCAGCTGGGGCCGGGTGACCGGCAGGCTGTGGTAGACGTCTACCGCCTTTCTGGAGTGCATATAGGACATCTGGATGAGGCCCACCACCAGGGGCGACACCAACAGGATGCCGGTGAAGCAGACCGCCATCACCCCCGTATGCAGCTGGGACTGGCCGGCAAAAAAGTAAGTACCCTGGCCGGCGCCCTCTTTCATAACAGTGTTGGAAAGATAGATCCAATATTGCACGGTGGAAAAAATAAATTCCAGGACAAAGACCAGAAACAGGAGCCCCCGCCCCCGCCGCAGCAAGCCGCCGTACAGATTGAGGCAGCGCTTGGGGCTAGAATAGGATGTTGCTGTAGTCATATCCAACTGCCTCCATTTCTCCGATAAATACTTCTTCCAGGGTCATGGGGATCGCTTCGCAGAACACCGACCCCGGCTGGGTTTGCAGGACGGCCAGGATCTCCTGGGCGTTGCCCCGCACCAGCAGGCTGTGGATGCTGCCCTGCTGCCTGGCCTGGAGGATGGACAGGCCGATGGTCTTCCAGTCGGGCGCCGGGCCGTCAAAGACTGCCTGTACCTTGCAGAAGCCCAGCTTCAGCTCGTCCAGATCCCGCTGGAACAGGACCCGCCCCTTGTGGAGCAGCCCCACCTGGTCACACATGTCCTCCAGCTCCCGCAGGTTGTGGCTGGTGGCGATCACCGTCATCTGCCGGTCGGCAATTTCGTCCATCACCAGCCGCTTCACCAGCAGGCGGATCACCGGGTCCAGCCCGTCGAAGGCCTCGTCCAGCAGCAGGTAGTCGGGGCAGGAGCTGAGGGCCAGCAGGATGGCGGCCTGCCGCTTCATCCCCTTGGAAAAGTTGGCGATCCGCTTGGTGGTGTCGATGGGGAACACCGACTTGATCTTCCGATACTTCTCCATGTCAAACCGGTCGTAGATCCCCCGGTAAAAGGCGGCCATCTCGTCCACCGTGGCCTTGTGGAGGAAATAAAGATCGTCGGAAAGGAAGAAGATCCGGTCTTTTACCGCCGTATCCTCAAAGACGGGGCTCCCGTCCACCGTCACCGTTCCGCCGTCTGGCCGGTAGACGCCGGCAATCAGCCGCAGCAGGGTGGATTTGCCCGATCCGTTGGACCCCACCAATCCATACAGCGATCCACGGTCAATGGTGATGTCCAGATTGTCCAGGGCCACAATGTCTTCAAAACTCTTGGTCAGATTCTGGGCCTTGATCATACCCTCTCCCCTCCTTTTCCATAAACGGTGTCCACGGCAACATGGGCTTCGGTCACAGTAACCCCTGCTGTCCGGGCAGACTGGAGCGCCTTCTGGAGGGACAGAAGGCTTTCAGCACGCTTCGCTGTGCTGAGGTTTTCCGGTGAGGCGATGAAGTTTCCCCGTCCTCCCACCGAGTAGATCACCCCTTTGGCCTCCAATTCCTGATAGGCCTTCTGGATGGTATTGGGATTGATCCCCAGCTCCTTGGCCAAAGAGCGCACCGACGGCAGCTGCTGGTCCTTTTCCAGCTCCCCCAGGAGCACCAGCTCGGAGATACGGTTTTCCAGCTGCAGATAGATCGGCACACGGCTTTGCAGATCGATGGTGATCATTGGCTTCCCCCTTTCGTGATTTCCGTTCCACCTGTATTAGTGCGATTAGTACAGTTTTATCATAGCCTACTTTTCTCCCCTTGTCAAGGCTGCCCGGGAAAAAAGGGGATTCTTTCCTCGCCATCCCGCCTACGAAACCCGCCATGCCTTGGCGGAAATGCCGGTTTCTGTTACAAATTAGGAAATGGGGTTGACTATTCGTTTTTCTTCGACTATTCTTGAATAGATAACCGGCTCCACAGGCTTTCCCCTGGACCGGCGATCCCACGCCCGCCATCGGATGCCGGGCGAATCCATTTTACGGAAAAGGGTGTTATACGAATGAAACAAGTTGCCAATACCGGGCGGAAGCTGCTGGCCATCCTGCTGATGACGGCAATGGTCCTCTCCCTGGGCGCCTGCGGCGGCGGGAACTCTTCCTCCACCACCGACATCATGCCCTCCTCCAGCGAGGCGGAGAGCTCTTCCCAGTCCTCGTCCTCCTCGGAGGAATCCTCCTCTGCCAGCGTTTCCATGCCCACCGCCGCTCCCGAGAGCGAGACGGTGATGGAGAAGCTGTCCGAGGCCTATGCCCTCAATACCGACGTGGTGGGCTGGCTCTACCTGCCCAATACCACCGTGGACGACCCGGTCCTGCTTTACAACGAGACGATGACGGTGGAGGACAATCAGTACTACCTGCGGAAGAATGCGGTCAAGGAATACGACTGGTACGGCTGCTATTTTGCCGACTTTGAGTGTACCTTTGATCCCCTCAGCACCAACACCGTCATCTACGGCCACAGCATGGACGACAACCCGGACGGCCTCAAGTTCTCCCAGCTGAAGAAATGGCTGGACATCGACTTTGCCCAGGAGAACCCCTACATCTATCTGTCCACCCCCGACGAGGACTATGTGTTCAAGATCTTCTCGGTGATGTATACCAACACCAGCTTCAACTACATTGAGAGCAGCCCCGACGACACCGAGTTCATGCGGATTGTCAACGAGGCCCGCAAGGCGTCCCAGTTTACCTACGACGTGGATGTGGAAGCCGGCGACAAGCTCATCACCCTGTCCACCTGCACCTACACCATCCAGGCCGGCTATCCCAATCCCTACCGGTATGTCATCATGGGCCGGATGGTCCGCCCCGGCGAGGAGGTTCCCGATACCATTACCCTCACCGTCAACCCCAACCCCACCCCCGCGGCGGAGATGTCCTGATCCTTCCCCGGCAGGCAACGCAGTTCCCTCGCCCGGAGCCCAACGGCTCCGGGCTTTTTTCTTCCCAGGCAAGCCCCTCCCCCAGGTTCCGGACCGGAGAGTGCCCGGCGGAGGAAGGGTCCCTTCTTCCCAGTCTGCGCGTTTCTCTTCTTTCCGGCGTGCGGGGGGTACATTCCAGTTTGGATATTTTGCATCTTTTTATACAGATTCCGTCCTTTTCTACATAACATTTTCGATATTCACTGATGTAATATACCATTTGTATTGATCGTGAGGGGATTGGCGCAAGGATCGTCTCCGCAAAAAAATGTCCCCCCGTTCTTTCGGCAGAACGGGGGGACATTGTCTTTCTTGGATTGGAAACGGGCGGCGGGGGTTATTCCTCCCCATCCGCCGAGGAGGACTCCTCGCTGGAGGACGACTCCTCGCTGGAAGAGCTCTCCTCCTCGCTGCTGTCGCTGCTGGAAGAGGCATCCTCTTCCTCCGCCTGGCTGCTGGAGGAGGACTCGCTGCTGTCCTCGCCGGCCGCCTGGGAGGTTTCGTCGCTGATGGTGCTCTCCGCCTTGGCGACGGCCGAGGCCAGCTCCACCGCCCGGGACAGCTGGTTGTCAAACTCCAGGGACAGGTTCTCCCAGTTTACCGACTCAGTATCCAAGGTTACATCGTAATCCGGCTGGATGCCGGTGCCGTGGAAGATCACCCCTGCTGGGGAGACATAGAGGGCCACCGTCAGCCGGACGGCAGAGCTGTCACTGAGGGTAATCATCTGCTGGAGGGAACCGTTACCGGCGGTCTGGCGGCCCACCACGCGGGCCTTCTGGTAGTCCCGCAGGGCCTGGATAAAGACCTCGGCGGTACCGGCGGTGTTCTCATTGGCCAGAACCACCACCGCCAGGTCGGTCTCGCTGCTGTCCGAGGTGGCGATGACCGCCTCTTCCCCATCCTTGTACTGGGCCTTGATGGTGTCGCCCGCCGGCAGCAGGATGTCCAGAATGCCCGATACCGACCGCACCGACCCGCCGGTGTTGTCCCGCAGGTCGATCACCATGGAGGTGCATCCGTCGCCGATCAGCCGGTTGTAGTACCGGTTAAACTGGTCCCGGGTGGCGCTGCCGAAGCTGCTGATCCGCAGGTACCCCACGTCGTCAAAGGACTGGTAGTAGACGGTAGGAAGAACCACCTGGCGGCGGGTAATCTCCATGGGGATGTCCTCGTTCTCCCGGCGGATCACCAGGGAGACCTTGGTTCCCGCTTCTCCCTGCATGGCGGCGGCCATCGTGGTGTAATTCTCCTCGGTAACCGCTTCCCCGTCCACCTCTACAATCAGGTCGCCTTCCTGGATGACGTCCTGGGCGGGGGAATCGGGGTAAACCTCCTGAACCAGAATATAGCCGCTGGGGTCCATCTCGGGCACAATGCCCACACCGATGTATTCCCCTTCCTGGGTATCCAGGTACTCGGCATACTCCTCGGCACTGTAGTACCGGCCGTAGGGATCCCCAAGGCCATCCAGATAGCCGGCCGCCACATTGTCCATCAGCAGATCCTCATTCACCGAGTAATAATAGTTGTCCCGGACGGTGCGGGAAATTTCCGCCAGCTTCTGGTACATGCTTTCCCGGTCCCGGACGTTGACCATCATCTCGGTAAAGTCATTCATCGAAAGGACCATGGTAAGGGTAAAGGTGAGGGCCGCCACAATCGCCATAAAGGCGATGGCGGCGCCCAGCGAAATTTTCTTGCTCATTGCTCGTCTCCTAATTGTCGAATTTCCGCAAGGCTGCAGCCGCTCTACCCATCTTCCTGGGCGGCCGCTGATCTATATCCTTCCGCCCGGAGGGCGGTTGCTGTCGAAGGTTAAACATTCAGATTAAAAAAGAGCGCGGGATCCTGGGATTGCTTTCCCTGTCGGATTTCAAAGTGGAGATGGGCCCCGGTGGACCACCCGGACGATCCCGCCCTGGCGATGGGATCCCCCTTGGCCACCGTCTGCCCCTCCACCACGTCGATGCTGCTGCAGTGGGCATACAGGGTGGCAAAACCGCCGCCGTGGTCAATAATCACATAATGGCCGTAGGCGTTGGGGGCATAGGCCACCGTGTTGACCGTCCCCCCGTTGGCCGCCAGCACCGTTTTGCCGTAGATCTCCCCGGGGATATTGCCGGTGATGTCGATCCCGGTGTGGAAGTCGCTGCCGCCGAATCGGGAACCATAAGGGGAGGTGATCTTGGTATAGCCGGGAATGGGCCAGATCAGCTCGCCGCCCACATAGACAGAAGGCGTGTTCCCCATGGAGGCAAAAATCTCATTCAGCTCCGCCTGGAGCGCCGCCCGGGCGGCAACCAGCTCGTCCTTCCGGGCCATGAACTCCGCCTCGGCATCCTCATAGCTCTGGATCTTTCCTTCGCTGGCGGTGATCTCGCTGCCCAGCTGGGCCTGCCGCTCCTCCAGCGCCTGTTTGGAGCTGTCCAGCTCCGCCTTGTTTTCGTCCAGCTCGGCCTTGGCCTGGTCCAGCTGGTCCTTGTCGGCGGTCAGCTGATCCAGCAGCTGGGTATCGTGCTCGGCCACCCGGCTCATCACCTGGGTGTGGATCAGCATCTCCCCAAAGTCTTCCGCCCCCAGGAGGGCGGCCAGCCCGCTTTGGCCCACGCCGCCGGTTTTGTACATGGCCCGCAGCCGTTCCTTATACAGACTGTAATTTTCGTCAATGGACTCCTCCAGTTGGGAGATTTCCTCTTCCTTCCGGTCAATCTCCCCCTCCAGCAGCTGGATCTTCTGGGCAAGGAGCTCCGCCTCCTGCCGGGCAATGTCCAGCTGGCTGGCCAGGGCCCGCTTGTTGGCCAGCTCCTGGGCCTTCTGGCTCTGGGTCTGGCTGATCTGTTCCTCAATGGCCTGCTGCTGGGCCCGCAGATCGCTCAGCTGGTCGTTCAGCTCCTGGATGGTGGTCTTGGCATCCTCGGTCTCCTCCGCCAGCGCGACGGGAGACCCCCATAGCAGAATGGCCGATGCCAGCAAGCAGCAGATGGCAGCGGACGCCAGCGATTGGTGCCGGTGGTGTTTCATGGGATGGTTTCTCCTCTCCTGCGCCCAGAACCTCCAATATCCTCCCCTGCCAAAAAACGGCAAAGGAGGATACGGAACGATCGAGATTAATAGAAGCTCATGGGATCCTGGGCCTGGCCGTCGATCCGGATCTCAAAATGCAGATGGGGCCCGGTGGACCAGCCGGTGGAGCCCACCTTGGCGATGGGCTCGCCCATCACCACAAAGTCGCCCACCGACACATCCACGCTGCTGCAATGGGCATACAGGGTGGACCGGCCGCCGCCGTGGTCGATGATCAGATAGTTGCCGTAGGCATTGGGGGAATACCCCACATAAGTAACCTGGCCGGCATTGGCCGCGGTGATCGTCTTGCCGTTGACCCCGGCGCCGGTAATATCGATACCGGTGTGGTAATCGGTACCGCCAAAGCGCCAGCCGAAGCCGGAGCTGATGTAGGTATATCCCGTGAGGGGCCAGGCGAACTCGCCGCCCACGTAATCGCCGATAGAACCCATCGAATCGTAGATGGCCTGGAGCTGCTCCTGAAGCTCGGCCCGGGCAGCCATCAGCTCGTCCTTCCGCTCCAGGAAAGCGGCCTCATCCTCCGCATACTCCTGGATCTTCATCTCGCTGTTGTTCAGCTGAACCCCCAGCTCTTCTTCCTTCTCCTCCAGGAGGGCCTTGGACTCATCCAGGTCGACCATATCGGCATCCAGGCTGGCCTTGACCTCCTCCAGCTCTTCCTTGTCGGCCGTCAGCTGATCCAGCAGATCGGTGTCATGCTGGGAGACCCGCTTCATCAGCTCCGCCTGGATCAGCATATCCCCAAAGCTCTCGGCCCCCAGCAGGGCGCCCAGGGCGCTGCTGTTGCCGTTCATGTACATGGACCGGAGCCGGTCCTTGTACAGGTTGTAGTTGGTATCGATGCTGGCCTCCAGATCGGCAATCTGCTCCTTCTTCTGGGCAATCTGCTCCTCCAGGGCGGCGATCTTTTGGGTCAGAAGATCCACTTCCTCCTGGGTCAGCTCGATCTGGCTGCTGATATTCCGTTTGTTGGCCAGCTCCTGAGCCTTCTGGCTCTGGGTCTGGGCAATCTGGTTCTCAATGGCCTCCTGCTGGGCCTGCAGGTCGCTCAACTGACTGTTGATATCCTGGATATCCTGCTTTCGCTGTTCCTCCTCGGCGGCCTGCCGCTCGGCTTCCTCCTCATCCACCTCATCGGCGGACTCCTCCTGGGCCTCCTCCGTCTCCTCCTGGGAGGAGCTGTCCGTCGTATCCAGAGTCAAGGCCTGGACGGTAGTGGACAGCCCGGCTGCCGAGCCGCATATCACCAAAAACGCTGCCACCAGGGCCAGCCGGCGGCGCAAGAAATTCTTCATTGGTCTTCCACTTCCTTTCCTGCTTGCAACGTCCCCCACACAGATGTCCATACCGGGACCCGGGCCGCTTTTCCGCGGCGAGGAGCCCTTCCTATACTTTCATAAACTTGCCGATAAAACACATGCTCCCCAGCACGCCGATTCCCACGCCTGCCGCGGCAAAACCGCCCAGCAGAAGGGGGGCCACCTGCTCAAAGGGCACAAAGCTGTTGTATACCATCTGGAGCCAGGAAGATGGCGCCTCGGACACCCACTGCATCACATAGGTATACCCGCCCCACAGCAGCAGGAAGGCAATCACCGCCGAGAACAGCCCCAGCAGAATCCCCTCCACCACAAAGGGAAGACGGATGAAGGTATTGGTGGCGCCCACGTATTTCATGATGCTGATCTCCTTGCGGCGGTTGAAGACGGTGATCTTGATGGTATTGCCCACAATCACCAGGGCCACCACCCCCAGAATCACCACAATAAAGGTGCCCGAGAAGGAGACGATGCTCTTGATGTCCAGCACGGTGGCCGCCAGATCCAGGGCGGCGTTGATATCCTCGACCCCTTCCATGCTCTCCACCTGCTGGATGATCTCCTCAATCAGGTCCAGGTCATCCACCCGGATGCGGAAGGTGGCGGGAAAGGGGTTGTCCGCCTCCAGGCCGGACAGCAGGTCCGCCAGCTCCTCGTCGGCGGCCATCTGCTCTTCCAGCACCTCTTCCCGGGAGACATAGGTCACTTCCCCCACGCCGTCCAGGTCCTCGATGGCCGCCTGCAAGGCAGCCACCTGGTCCTCATCCTCGGCCACGCTGTCCTCCAGGAAGGCCATCACCTCGTTTTGATCCTCCACATAGCCCACCACCGCGTTGATGTTCATGGTGAGCAGGGTTGCCCCGCCGATGAGGATCAGGCAGGCGGTGAGCACCCCGATGGAGGCGAAGGACATCAACCGGTTGTGGAAGACGTTCTTGGCCCCCTCCTTAATCAAATATCCCAAGCTGCTGGTTCTCATCTTGCCCTCCAATCCATCGTGTCGGACACAATCTGGCCGTGGTCCAGGGTGACTACCCGCTTGTGGAACTCGCTCACCAGGTCGTGCTCATGGGTTACCATCAGGATGGTGGTGCCGCACTTGTTGATCTCGCTGAGGAGATCCACAATCTCGAAGGAGAGCTCCGGGTCGATGTTGCCGGTGGGCTCGTCGGCAATGATGAGGGAGGGGTTGTTCACCAGGGCGCGGCCCAGGGCCACCCGCTGCTGCTCCCCGCCCGACAGCTGTTCCGGATAGCTGCGGGCCTTGGAGGTCAGGTCCAGCAGATCCAGGATGTAGGGCACTCTGCGCCGGATATAGCGGGCAGGCACGTTGGTCACCCGCAGCGCAAAGGCGATGTTGTCGTATGTCGTCATATTGGGGATGAGGCGGAAATCCTGAAACACCACCCCGATTCCCCGCCGGAAGATGGGAATCTGCCGGCGCTTCATTTTGTTGAGATTGTATCCGTTGACCTGGATGGTGCCGCCGCTGGGGACCTCCTCCCGGAGGATCAGCTTGATAAGGGTGCTCTTGCCGGCGCCGGAATGGCCCACCACAAAGACGAATTCCCCCTTTTCAATGGTGAGGGAAACGCCGTTGAGGGCGTGGGTGCCGGTCTTGTAGGTCTTGGACACCTGATTGAATTCGATCACAAGTTCACCGCCTTGGAACAGGAGGAAAGGCCCTCCCTTTGCTCATGGGATTAGTACTTGACAGGGTTGGCCGTCAGGTATTTCTTGACCATCAGCGCCACCTTGAAGATGATGGCGTGGTCAAATTCGCGGAGATCAAGGCCGGTCAGCTTCTTGATCTTCTCCAGCCGATAGACCAGGGTGTTCCGGTGGACGAAGAGCTTCCGGGAGGTCTCGCTCACGTTCAGATTGTTCTCAAAGAATTTCTGGATGGTGAACAAGGTCTCCTGATCCAGGCTCTCGATGGAGCCCTTCTTGAAGACTTCCTTCAGGAACATTTCGCACAGGGTGGTGGGCAGCTGGTAGATGATCCGGGCGATGCCCAGGTCGTCGTAGCTGATGATCAGCTTCTCGGTATCGAAGACCTTGCCCACCTCCAGGGCCACCTGGGCCTCCTTGAAGGACCGGGCCAGATCCTTGATGCCGGTAATCACCGTGCCGATGCCCACCACGACCTTGGTATAGAACTCGCTGCCCAGGGTATCCACAATGGAACGGGCCAGCTTCTCCAGGTCCTTGGTCTCGATGCCGGGCTTGATCTCCTTGACGAGGACGATGTCGCTCTCGCTGATGTTGAAGACAAAGTCCTTCTGCTTGTCTGGGAACAGGTTCTGAATCACGTCGAAGGCAGAAATATCGTTGGAGGACAGGATGCGGATGAGCAGCACGACCCGGTTTACATCGGTGCCGAAATGAAGCTCCCGAGCCTTCACATAAATATCCCCCGGCAGGATGTTGTCCAGGATGACATTCTTGATGAAGTTGCTCCGGTCGTACTTTTCGTCGTAGTACTGCTTGATGTTGCTGAGAGACACAGCCAACAGGCTGCAATACTTGGCGGCCAGATCGTCGGTCCCGCTCACGAAGACCGCGTATTCGGAGGTCATCTTGGAACCGAAGGTCTTGAAGGTGTTGCCGTCCCGGACATAGACGTCGCTGCTCTCGCTCAGGTCGCTGCTGACGAACTCGCTGACCTCCCCGATCCGGGGAAGGTCGCTGCACGCAATGATGGTGCCGTTCTCATCGACCACGCCGATTACACGGTCGATACAATCCCGCATCTGATGTACCAAGCCTTGAAATAATCTGTTCGACATATTCTATCCCCTCTTTTTCTTTTGTCATCTTCCACCTCAGGAAAACCCATAGCCAATCACCTATATTGTATCGAATAAATTGTGCAATTGCAACATACCTGCCAAAAAAAAATATGGTTTTTCCTTCATTTGTTGGCTACTTTCCTGCCAAAAACCCATTTTGGGGCCAAATGTCGCCTCTGTATGGAAATATCCGGAAATTATTCCGGGTATTTTGCCCAACCATTCCCTGGATCCAGCGGCGGTTCGACCGCTCTGCTTGCCGCAGGACCTCTCGCCGCAGCCCCTTTCTGGTCAAGCCGGGGGGTGTTTCCGTCCGCCCGCCTGCTGCCCGCCGACCATCGTTGTCTATTTCTATAAAATCTATATGCAATAGTGGAATTCTTTTTCCCGTTTTCACAATCCAAAACTTGACATCCCTCCTTTCCCATGTTACGATCAGGATAGAATCCCATATCGTCAAAATCGCCAACCATTTCCAAGAAAGGGAAGATCCCCATGAAACGAGTTGTCCTGCTCGGCCTGGTCATCCTGTTGGGTGTTTGGATCGTTTTTCCTGTCGCCTCCATGAAGCCCGACAACGGGGACCGGGCCCGGGAAAAAATCACCGAGGAAGCGGTTGCCGCCTTGGGGCGGCCGGTCAGCGTTACGGTGGGGGAACCTGTCCGGGACGGGGGCCTGCTCCGGTACGAGGGGCTGGCTGTTTCGGGAAACGGGAGCCAGTCCACTGCCGCCGCCATCCACGCCTGGTTTGACGAGCGCAGCGGTGCCTATCTGGGGACGGTCACCTTGACCGGTTTCTTTGGCCCCGATGCCCAGGTCACCGGTTCCTCTTTCTGGGAAACTGACCTTTCCCGGGAATGCGCCGTTGTCAACGAGGAATCCCACCAGTATTCCGGCCAGGTGGAACGGGCCTATACCTTCCAGTGGGGAACCCTCACCTCGGCGCCCACTCCCATCCGGATCGGGTGGAATGGCAGCTGGTACAGCCTCGCATAATCCCTCTTTTGCATCTGCACCTTTGCGGCACAGCCCTGCCGGATGCCCACGCCGCCGGCCAACCTATTCAGGAGATAATCTTATGGCATTTGATTTTAAGAAGGAATACAAGGCACTCTACCTGCCCACAACCCAGCCGGCCATCGTCCAGGTGCCGGCAGCCGGCTACCTTGCCGTGCGGGGAACGGGGGACCCTAACCAGGAGGGCGGTCCCTACCAAAAGGCCATCGGCATCCTCTACGCCGTGGCCTACACCATAAAGATGAGCGACAAAACCGACCGCCAGATCCCCGGCTTCTTCCCATATGTGGTCCCGCCCCTGGAGGGGTTCTGGTGGCAGGAGGGTGTCCAGGGGATCGACTACTCCAACAAGTCGGCCCTCCAGTGGATCTCGGTGATCCGTCTGCCGGACTTTGTCTCCCCGGCGGACGTCCGGTGGGCGGTCGAAACCGCCTCCCGGAAGAAGAAGCTGGACTGCTCCCCGGTGGAATTCCTCTCCATCGACGAGGGGCTCTGTGTCCAGTGTCTCCACCTCGGCCCTTACGATACGGAACCGGAAACCATCGCCCGGATGAACGACCATCTGCGGCAGCAGGGCTGCGAAGAGGACCTGGGCAACGGGCGGTTCCACCACGAAATCTATCTATCCGACCCGCGAAAGACCCCGCCCGAGCGGTGGAAAACGGTTATCCGCCACCCCATCCGGCGGATCTGACCCGTCTTCCGCGGGCTCTTGCCCCAAGCAAACCCGAAAAGGCCCCCGCCAGCCGGCGGGGGCCTTCGGTTGTGTTCATGGGATGGGATTCTTAGCCCTTGATGATCTCCCCGTACACCTCGCCGGAAGCGCAGGCGGCGTTGGACTCATCGGTGTCGATGTGGCAGGCAGCGGCAAACTTGGGGCTTACCCGAACCACCACATCCCCAAAGATCAGGGGCCGGGGGGTATCCAGCTTCAGGGAGACGATCTCCTTGTCCTCCACGCCGAAGGCAGCAGCCTCCTCGGGAGTCAGATGGATGTGGCGCTTGGCAGCGATGACGCCCTCGGTAATCTCCACCTCGCCGCAGGGGCCAACCAGCTTGCAGCCGGGAGTACCGGCGATGTCGCCGCTCTCCCGAACAGGGGCGGCAATGCCGATGCTGCGGGCATCGGTGAGGGACAGCTCCACCTGGGTGGCGTTGCGCACCGGCCCCAGGATGCTCACGCCGGACAGGGTCCGCTTGGGTCCCACAATGTCCACCTTCTCGGTGGTGGCGAACTGCCCGGGCTGGGACAGGTTCTTCTTGTTGTGCAGCTCGGCCCCCTTGCCGAACAGGATCTCCAGGTGCTCCTGGGTGACATGCAGGTGACGGGCGGAAGTCTCAACCAAAACCTTGTTTGCCATAATCGTAAACTCCATTCTCCGGCGGATGTAAAGATGATTGCGCCTGCCGTTCCAAGGGACAAAACAGGCCAAAAGAACCAGGCTGGCCGCCGGCCCGCCTGATTCCGGCCGGTGGAAACCTCCCCCGGCCTTTTACGTTACCATTGTACCGCCCTTTTGTTTCCTTTTCAAGGGGGAAATCCACTTCCAGCCACTTTTTCGCCAAAAAGTTCCTTCTCCCTGGTGGCCGGCAGGAATTTGTGTTATAATGATCCCGACAACAAAGCATACGGGCCATGGGGTCCGTCCATCCGGGAGGTGTTCCGTTTTGATCGAGAACTTTGAGGAGCTGCGGATCCAGGCCCTTGCCTGCCGCCGCTGCCGCCTGGCCGAAACCCGCACCAATGTGGTCTTTGGCGCGGGGACCCCCGCCGCCAAGGTCATGTTCATCGGGGAAGGCCCCGGCGAGAACGAGGACCTGCAGGGGGAGGCCTTTGTGGGGCGGGGCGGCCAGCTGCTGGACCGGTACCTCCACCACATCGACCTAGACCGGTCCCGCAACATCTACATCGCCAACATGGTAAAGTGCCGCCCTCCCAAGAACCGGGACCCCCAGCAGGACGAGATGGACTGCTGCATCGACTGGCTGCGCAACCAGGTCTATTTGATCCGCCCCAAGATCATCGTCTGCCTGGGGAGAATCGCCGCCCAGCGGCTCATCGATCCCAAGTTCCGGGTCACCAAGGAGCACGGCCGCTTTGTGGAAAAGAACGGCATCTGGATGATGGGGACCTACCACCCTGCCGCCCTTCTGCGCAACCCCGCAAGCAAACCGGACGCTCTGGAGGATATGGCGGCTCTGCGGGAAAAAATCCTGGAGGTCTGTCCTGAAACCTACTCCCTGTAATCCTTTCTCAGGAGGTCTTTGCGATGCAAACGTTGGAAACTCCTCGGCTGATTCTCCGCAGCTGGTCCATCCTGGATCTGGTGGACTTCTTTTCCTACGCCAGCGACCCGGAAATCGGCCCTGCCGCCGGATGGAAGCCCCACGTCACCCGGGAGGACACCTGGGAGGCCCTGCGCCACAATATCCAGGCGGATGACGGCTGGGCCATCGCCCTGCGGGAAACCGGCAAGGTGATCGGGTCCATCAAGCTCCGGCCCGATCCCAAGCGTCCCGCCCTCCCCTGCAAGATGGTGGGCTACTCCCTTTCCAAGGGCTACTGGGGCAACGGTTATATGACCGAGGCGGTGGGGCGGGTGCTCGCCTATGCCTTCGAGGAGGAGGGGCTCCAGATGGTCACCTCCTACCACCAGCCGGGCAACGACCGGTCCCGGCGGGTCATCCTCCGCTGTGGCTTCGCCTTCGAAGGGATTCTGCGGGGCTCCGGCTACCAATACGACGGCTCTCCCATGGACGAGTATTCCTACTCCCTTACCCGGGAGGAATACTTCCTGCGGGGATAATCTTTTTTCATCGCAACAGGAAAAGGCCCCGGGGCAGATCCTCTGCCCCGGGGCCTTTTCCTGTTTACATCAATGCCACGTACCAATAGGTTTTGCCGCTCTCGTTCAGACAGATGGAGGTTCCCCCTGCCGAGGTTCCTCCCACCGACTGATAAACGGCAAACCCCTCTGCATCCGCCTCGATGCCGTTGGTTCCTTTGTTTCCAAAGAGAACAGCAAACCGCTGGAAGGCATACTGGACCGACGTGTCAAACTGATAGGGGCTGCTGTTCTCCTGGCTGACCAGGAGGAACTTGGGCGTTCCCGCCAGGGGAACCACCTTTCGCATGACCCCATCCCCCACGTAGCTTCCCACCAGGAAGGGGGCATCCAGCCACTGGCGGTCGGTCTGGGACAGGTGCAAGGTCTCGTCCCCTGTGTGCTGGCCAAAGGCCGTGTCGATCTTCTGGTTGTCCTGGTTAAAGTCATCCATCTTGGGGCAGTCGTCGCTGACCCATTGGGAAAGGTTCAGATTGGTTGTCTTGTTGCTGCTCGCCATGCTGTTCCTCCTCTTGTTCCGGCAGCGTCACCGGCTGCAAAATTCCCTCCACGTCCATCTCTCCGAAGGTTTTTCCACTCTGGTCAAACACGCTCCAGCTGGCGTAGAGCTGTTCCCACTGGGTCCAGTTCACCCCGCCCAGGTCAAACTCTGCCTCCAGATGGGCCGGCAGCACCGCCTTGGCGCTGTCAATCACCTGCTGAATGGTTCCAAAGTCGCCGATCAGTCCCTTGTTGTGGACCAGCAGCCGGTGATTGGCAAAGTCCTCCTCCACCCAGGCATCCATACCGGCGGCCAGCAGGGCCGTCAGAATTCCCTCCATGGTAAAGCTTCCTTCATCCAGGCTCAAGCTGCTGATGATCCGCCGCCGGCGGTTCTGGGCGTCCGGCAGGTTCTGCCGCAGCGGGAACCCCAGCAGCCGTTCCCATTTGGCCAGCCGCTGGTCGCCGGCGGTCTCCACAAAAAGGTCCCCCTCCAGCTGTTCCAGGGCCTCTGCCAGAGGATCGATTCCCGCCCGATAGGCCGCCAGCTCCCAGCCCACCGGCCCCTCTGGGTCCATCCGGTAGATCCGCAGGCTGCTCATCAGGGAATCCAGCAGGTTCCGGATCATTGGGTCACCCCCATCTGGGTGATGGTCAGGTCTCCCAAGCGGAGTACCTGGTCCTCCAGGGGTGTCT
This sequence comes from Candidatus Heteroruminococcus faecigallinarum, assembly GCA_904387055.1. GTDB lineage: Bacteria > Bacillota > Clostridia > Oscillospirales > Ruminococcaceae > Heteroruminococcus > Heteroruminococcus faecigallinarum. Next base: position 25,006 of record CAJFKV010000023.1, read on the forward strand.
GATCACTGGCAGGAGCGGCAATCTGGTAATTGTAGACCCCTTCCGCCTCCAGCAGCGCCCGGCCAAGATGGGCCAGCAGGAGAGGTTCTCCCACCCCCAGCCGGTCAAAGAATGCCTCCACCCGGCTTTGGGCCTGCGCCTTTGCCGCGGCAAAATCCGCACCCTCCTCCGGGCCAATCTGGAGGGTCACATCCATCTCCACCCCTTCTGCGGCTTCCACCTCCAGGTCCACGCCGATCTCCCGCGCCTGTTGAAAGTGCGCCTCCATGGCGGAGATCGTCTGGGCCGGCAGGTCCTCTCCCCAGCCGGTCACCACCACGTCCACCGAGCAGTCTCCCCGCCGGCCGGTCAGTACCGCGGCCGACGCCACCCCTTCAAAGGCCAGAGCCTCCTTCAGGTAGTAGGCCCGGTTGGTGCCGTTGGAGATGGACCGGTAGCTTTCCAGCAGCCGCCGGCGCAGCTCCTCGTCCCCCTCCTCGTCCTCCCCGCCGGCAAACGCCGCCGGGTTGGTCACGCCGGTAATACCCTGGACCGGGGTCACCATCACCACCGCCGTTCCGGCGGCCAGATTTCCCCCTTTTCCCGCCAGGCTGGCCCGGGCAGGGCAGTTCACCGTCAGCTGCCCCGCGGCGAGGGTCCCCGCCTGGGTGGTGGTCACCTGGACCGGTTCCTCCCCCTCGGTCTGGCAGACGGTCCCCACCGGGATGGGGATGTCGTAGTCGGCCGCCTGTCCCCGGGAAAAGCGGAGGCTTCCCTCCGCCGGGAGCGCCGCCTTCCGGCTCAGCCCCCGCTGGGCGGCATGCCGGTCCAGATATTGCCCCGTGCTGGTCTCCGGGAATGCCTGCTCCTCCAGAGCGGCCGCCTCCTCCCACAGATTGGCCAGCTGGGCCGCCAGCACCTTCAGCCGGATGCCTATATCCGCCGCGTCGTCCGGATTCTGCCCGCTCTCCTGCTGGTAAACCGCCACCATGGCGGCCAGAATCTCCTCGTAGGATTTTCCTGTCACACCGTCACCTCCATCTCCACCGTCTCCTCCCCCAGCGCCAGCACCAGCGAAACGACCGCCCGGTCCCCCTGGGCGCTGCAGGAGAGCCGAAGAAGCCGGGCCGCCGTCCCCATGGGGGCCAGCGCCTCCCGTACATATTCCTCTGCCAGCAGCTCCATCCTCTCCCGGGATGTCCTGGGCAGTTGGTAGAGCCGGCTTCCCAGGGTGGGGTCCGGGGCAAACCGTCCCCTTGGCACACACAGGCGGATCATCGCCCGCTGGGCCAGCTCCGCCGGTCCCTCCACCGTCCGGGGAAGTCCTCTGGCATCCAGGGCCTGGTCCCCGTCCCGCAGCAGAAGATCCATCAGCCTTCCCCTCCTTCCGTCGGGAGGATCGTCCCCGCCGGGGTGATCACCAGCCCGTTGAGAAGGATGCTCCCGTCCTGCCGCAGCAGGATACAGGCGCCTCCCTCCCGGCCCAGGCGCAGTTCCCCCGGCTGCAGCCCGGTCAGCTCTGCCCGCACCCCGGCACACACCTCTCCCCTCTCGCTCTCCACCACCAGCAGCTCGTCCTCCTCCCGGGGCTGATAGGCGCATCCCGGCCCAAAAACCGGCAGCTCCCGCCATTCCCGCTCGCCCACCGCCCCGAAGGACCCTCCCTCGGCGTAGGTGAGGGGGGCCAGGCTGGCTCCTTTGGTCTCTTTTCGCCGTCCCAGTTGATTCATCAGCCACATTCCAGTTCCTCCTTACAGAAAGGCGGGATCGGCCAGGGTCACGGCGGTGGTGTTTCCCTCCCCCAGCCGCTGCTCCACCTGGCAGACCACATATTCCCGTCCCCCCGCCCGATAGTCGTCGATCAGGACCCGGTCCATCAGCTGGACCTTCTTCCATCCCGGCAGCACCGCCTTCACCGAGCGGTACTGCAGGTTCCCTTCCCGCACCCGCCCTGCGGCGTCCTGCCGCGGGTCAAAGGATTCGTCGGAAGGGGGGATCACATACCGCTTCCGCAGCACCCCCAAATAGGGAAACTGCCGGTTGGTGACACAGGACACATAGTCGTTTCTCCCTGTTCTCCACAGCACATGGGACAACACGGCACACCGCCGGCAGATCACCTCCAGCTTGGTCAGGGGAAGCTGTTCCCCTCCAATCTGCCAGGTGTGCCCCGGCCGCCAGGGGCCCACCCATACCCGCCGGCCTATGGTCACCGGGCGGGGCAGCCCCGCCCGGGCACAAAACTCTTCCAGCACCTCCCATTCGGTCATCCCTTTGTGGACGGCAAAATGGAGGAGCCGGGGATTGGCCGTCGTCTCCAGCGTCAGCCCATAGGGGGCGATGTGCCGGTAAAACAGCTCCTGCAAATTTACCCGGAAATAGGTCTGGGGGCGGGCCTCGTTGTCCACCGTCCCCGCCCCGGGGCCCCGCGCTTCGATGGAGAGGATTTTCCCTTCCTCCCCCAGGGTCAGGCGCTGCTCGTCAATTCCCCCCTCAAAGAGGATCTCCTCCCCTTCGGTCACCTGCACGGCGGCAAATTCCGGGCTCAGCCCCTGCCAGGGCAGCTGGACCGTCAGGCCGGATGCCGGGCTGTCGTAGCTGTCGGTCATCACCAGCGACAGGGGAACCCCCAGCCGCATCTGCCGGCCGTCGTTCCACAATCCCCACACCTCAGCCAACGGTCCTGCCCTCCTCTCCCGCTTCCTGGAACCGGATCCGGTACCCCAGCACCTGTCCGTCCCCTTCCCCCAAGAAATCGATCCCCGTGCAGTAGGCGGGAAAGGGGTCCATCCCCGGCAGCGCCAGGAGGCCGGGGGTCTCCTCCCCCGCCAGGAATACCAGCTGCTCCAGCTGCCGCCACGCCTGGGAACCGGTCAGCTCCCCCTGGGCGTCCACCTGCCTTCGCTGCCGCCCCAGGGCCTCCAGCACCGTCCGCCCGTCCAGGCAGCGATGCTCTGCCAGCCGCTGGCCCCCGTCCACCTGGATCTTCCTGGGGTTGTGGGGAAAGGTAAAATCTTTATACCGCATACGGGTCATTCTCTTCCCTCCTGCCTAAAAGAGCTCCTCGTTCCGTTCCAGCCCCGGGTACCGCCTGGCTGTGCACCGCATCCACCGCAGCAGCTCTTCCTCGCCCCTTTGGCCGGTGCCCGTCACCGGGTCCGGTCTCCGGGCCGAAAAGGTCATCTCCGTCCTTCCTTCCCCCTCCAGATCGTCCTGGGGGAACCGGCTTCTGGCCGGGGCAGGCAGGGTATCCGCCGGCGCGGCGCCCTTTGGGGGAACGGCCAGGGTATCCGCCGGGGCCGAAACCTCCTTCCGCCGGGGAAGGCTGTCCTTGGGCGGGGCTGCCGGGGCCGGCCGGCCTGTGCTGTCTCGGCCAGCCTTCACCAGCCGGTTGGCCCGCAGGCCCTCCTCCAGCCGGCTCATGGCTCATCCTCCCCGTTCCATTCCTGCCACAGGGCCGCCAGCTGGGCAATCTCCTCCACCGACAGCCGTTCCAGCACCTCCCGCCGGTCCCGGAAGGGGGAGGCCGGTTCCACCCCCGCATAGAGCAGGGCCCCGTTTTCCGCCAGGGCTCTGGCGTCCTCCCCCACAAGACCCCACCCGGCCAGCGTGCTCTCGTTCTCCTTGGTCCACCGCTCCAGCTGAAGCTCCTGCTGGGCGGCAAGCCCCTTTACCTGGAAGGACACCCCCCGCAGGGATACCTCCCCCCGCCGGTCCCTCATGGCAGCACCTCCATCCGCTTGCCGGCCACCAGCGTCACCGTCTCAAAGAGGAGATCCTCTGCCGACGCCGCCTCAAAGATGCTGCTCCATTGGCAGTCGGAGTAGATGATCTTCCTGTCCGGCCGTGCAATGACCACGTTAAAACCGCTCAGCTGGTAAAAGTCCACCGGGTCCTGGATCCCTTGCAGTACCCGTACCCTGGTCAGCTCCAGCTGATGCTGCACCCGTCCGTCGATGGTGCCCACCGGCTCCCGGGAACCGAAGGCCTCCACCGTCCGGCTGGTCTTGGTGGTCTTGGCCTTATAGCTTTGGGCCACCGCCATCTTCTGCCCGTTCACCTCGATGGAGATGTCCTTCCCGGTGGGAAATGTAATCGTCGCCATCCTTCTCCTCCCCTCCTACACCACAATCTGCGCTTCCAGGTGGATCTGGTTCACGGCATACGCCACCCCGAACACCACCTCCACCCGGCAGACGGTGGGGTCCTGGCTGTCGGACGAGACAATGGGCGGTTCAAACCCGGTCAGCAGCCCCTCGTCCGTCTTTTCCTGGAGGATGACCGTTACCTGGGAGGCGATTCCGTCGTACCCGTCCCTGGTCCCCCTTGCCGAGCCCAGCATTCCTTTGAGTCCCTCCCGCAGGGACTGCATCACCTGGTCGATGATCCGAATGGTCCCCAGGGGCAGGAAGGTCCGGTCCGGCTGTCCGCCCGTCTCGGTGCGGGTGGTGACCGCCCGGATGCACTCCACCGCCGTCCCCCGGGTCTCGAAGGGGGTCACCCCGCCCGCCAGCAGATCCTCCACCTGCTGGTCGGTCAGGGGGGTCCCCAGTCCGGCAAGGCCGTCCATCTCTGCCCCGCTCAGGGTTGCCGCCGGGTCCTCCTGGGCCAGCACCGTTCCCGCCAGGGCCGCGGCCGTATACAGGGCGCTGGCATCCTCCTCGGGGGCGGCTGCCGGTACTGCCGCCGGGCAGCAGAGCACCACCCGTTCGCTCTGCAGCTGCCCGGCGGCCTCCTCCGCTTCCTCCGGGTCGGCCGCGCCGCAGTAGGCAATCCATTCCTTCTGCTTTTCCGCCTGGCCGTGGGCCAGCGTCTTGATGGCCGGCAGCGCCTCCCCCGGCAGCGCGCAGACCACCGCCCCCAGATTCTCCAGCTGGGCAAGGGGCGCCAGCGCGGTCTGCGCCTCGGCCAGGGTGGGGGACGCCTTCACCGGCAGTCCATAGACCCGGGGCACGCCCATCCCAAACAGGATCCGGATCGCCTCCCGCATCTCCAGGTCACCTGCCTGGGACAGGGCAGCGGCCGCCTCTCCCCAGGAGGCAAACCACCGCCCAGCCGTCAGGGAGCAGGGGGCGGCCACCGCCCCATACCGCGCGCTTTGTCCGCTGCGGTAGAGGGGGGTCACCGTGTACTGGGAGAACACCCCCGGCCGCAGAGTTTTCACCTGTGCCATCTATCCATCCCTCCTGATGATCGTAATCTCCCGGATCGTCCCGTCGCTTCCGCCCCTCACCAGGGCGGCCTCCACCGTCCCCTTCCCGGTCAAATGCAGGCCGTCGGCCATCCGGTCGTATTCCAGCTTTCCACAGCTCATCCCCCGCGGCTGTACCGGCCCCTCCTCCAGCAGCAGGTGCTGGCACAGGGCCGCAAAGAGCTTGTGGCAACCTCCCGTTTTTGCCGGGCAGAGGATGTCAAACCGAAGGGTCAGCCGCGCCCGCTGGCCGAACTGTTCGTTCCCCTCTTCGTCCACCCCCAGATATTGGGACAGTCCTCCCCGTTCCAGGCGGATCTCCTCCACTCCCACCGCCACCACCGGGCGGAGGAGAGGATGGCCCCGGCGGGCCGCCGGGTACTCCCCGGTCAGGTCCGCCTCCTTCAGGCGAGGGGCCAGGTAGGCCGCCACCGTTTCACACAGTTCCTCCAGTTTCACCATCATCCTCCTTCTCCTCCGGCAGGACCTTCCCCCAGCGGAGGATCGCCCCCTCCCCCAGCGTCCAGTCCTCCAGCCACAGCACCCGGTACCGGCGGGACCTTTCGTCCACAAGGGCGCTTCCCTCCTGCACCGTTTCTCCGCCGCCCCAGGCCGGTCCATAGTAGGTAAGCCGTCTCGGTTCCTCCCGGCCGGTGGGGCGGACCAGCCCCTCCGGGGTCTGGGAGGGGCCGTCCGGCAGCAGCAGCGCCTGGAAGCGTTCCCCGCTCTCCTCCACCATCACGGTCCTTCCCATCCGCCGCAGCAGCTGCTCCACCTGGCGGGCAGCCTCCTGTTTTCCCATTGGCTATCCCTCCGTTCCCCGCAGCATGGAGCAGGCCGGCAGCAGCAGCCCGCTGCACAGGGCCAGATATTCCTCCTCCAGCCGTTTTCCCCGGGCAAGCAGGTCTCCCTCGTCCAGGTGGACCGGGCCCACCTGGATCTTCCC
>CAJFKV010000023.1:31164-38283 GCA_904387055.1 Candidatus Heteroruminococcus faecigallinarum
CCCTGCTGCAGCAGCCACCGATAATAGGCCATGGCCGCCGCGGCGGCGGGGAGGGCAGGGTCGGCGGGGTCCGCCCCTGCCCGCAGGCGTTTTTCCAGCGCCCGGCCGCAGCTGTCGCAAAGGTTCTCCCATTCCTCCGCTTCTTCCCCTGTCAGCCCGGCCATCCGGCCAAATTCCGTCAAAATGGCCTCCCGCTCAATCATCGTCCCCGCCTCCTGTCCTTACAGGCTTTCCTTCATCACCTGGACCGCCTCGGGGAACACCTTGGCAAATCCGGCGATGGTGGTGACCGCTGCCCGCTCCAGCTGGCAGTCGATCAGCTTGTCCGCATCTACCCGGACCTCCCCCGCCGAGATTTTCTGCAGCGCATACCGATGGTCCAGGCCGATCACTGTCCCCGCCGGTACGGCCGAGCTGCTGATGAGGGTTGCCCCCAGGGGGGTCACCAGCTTGCCGGTCTTCTGGAAGTCCGCCCCGGCTGCGGTGGACTGGAACTGCTCCAGCTTGAGGATATCCACCGCCATATCGGGGGAGGCCAGGATCACGTTCAGCTGGTAATCCCCCATCTTTTCCCACAGGGTCAGCAGATCTCCATAGGCCAGGCTGGTCCCGGCAATCTGGAAGGGCGTGGCGGCGTTGTCATTCCCCTCTTCGTCCCCGTCCAGCAACACCCCCACGGCGTCCTTCAGCTGGCTGCGGGCGATGGAGGCACCAATCTGCCGCAGCGCCACCGTAAACAGATCCAGCTTCTGGAACTTGATCGCTTCATAGGAGGCGGCCAGCATCCGCCCCCGCTTGTACAGATGGACCAAGCTCTCCCGCAGCTTGATGGTCGTCTGGGGAATAAAGCCCCCTTCCATCACGTCCGCCAGGGTCATATCCTCCTCCAGGGTGGAGATGGTCCGATAGTCCATGCTGTCGATCACGGTGGTGGAGGCCAGGATCGACTCCAGCGCCTTGGCCTCCTCCATCCCCTGCCGTACCGCCCGGGCTACGTATTCCGGAAAGAGGGCCGCCGAATCGCTGGTGGCAAAGAACTTGGCAATCTGGTCGCTGGCCGCTCCCCCCACCTTGATGTCAAACCGCTTCAGCTGCCGCTGGAACGCGTCCAGCCTCCCCAAGGGGCCGGTGTACCGGTCGCTGGGGTCCATCATCTCCAGCTGCTGGGAAAAGCTCTTATCCGCCCGGTACATGGTCTTGTCCAGCCGGATGTTGGTGTAATCGTTCATCGGTTTCCTTCCTTTCTGTTACAGCAAAATGATGCCTGCCATCTCGTTCTCGCTGTCCTTTTCGGCCACCAGCACCGGCCGGCCGGTGCCGCCGCTTGCCACGGTGGCCGCCTTCCCGCCGGTGGTAGCGGCAATCTGGCCGTATCCATAGGCCGCCTTGGTCAGTTCGGCGCTGGCCATGGGCACCTTCATGTACCCGGTCACCTGGACCAGGACCTTCCCGTTGCGCACCGCCAGTGCCAGCCCGGCAAAGCCTCCGCTGGTGGCGGTGGCCGCCGTATCGTCGCCGGTGATGGTCACCAGCTGCCCGGCGGCAACACCCTCCGCCGCTTCCAGGGTGATGCAGTGCTTGTGAAAACCTTCCAATCGAATCATCCGTCTTCCTCCTTTTTTCTGTTGGCTATATTCTGAAGGGCTCCTCCCCTTGGGGATCCTCTTCCGCCGGCGGAGGGGCCAGCTGGACCACCGGAGGATACCGCCGGTCCAGCAGCTGGCTGCAATCCTTCTGGAACTGACCCAGCTCTTCCTCCTCCAGCCCCTCCACCATCCGTTCCATCGCCTTCCGGCTCATCTGTGGATGGGCCGCCATTCCCAGCCGCACCGACTCCCGCCGCAGCTGTCCCAGCCACCGCTCCCCCTGCTTTGCCCGTGTTTCCAGCTGGCTCACCCATTCCCGCATGCTTGCGGTCTCCTCAGGGGACAGGTGCAGCTCCTTTTGGGCCAGCGCCTTGCGAAGCTCCTCCCGCCCGGTCCCCTTGGTAACGCCGGCTTTCGGCTGGGCCGGTACCGCCACAAAGCTCCATTCGTAGGCGTCCACCGGCTCCTCCAGTACGGTGTGGCCCACCGTCGTCCCGTAAAGCACCCCCGGCAGATGGCTGCAGCTGCCCGCCTCCCCGCCGCAGACGCCGCAAACCTTCCTCTTTACCGCGCAGCCCACGCTCACTTCTTTTTTGATCCCCCCGTCAATCTCCAGGATCAGCTCCTCGTTCTTGGGGCACCGCAGAAGATAGGCCCAGGCCCGCAGGCAGGTATACGGCTCCCCCTGGGAGGTAAGCCGCCCCGGATCGGTCTCCACCTGGGTGTCGAAGATCCGGGCCGTCTGGTTCTCTGCCGTCGGCCGGTGGTCAAAGACGCCGCTCTTCCCTACAAACAGCTCCGCCAGCTTCTCCAGCGCCGGGATCGAGAACCGCTCCCAGTCCCGGTCCACCTCGTTGTCGCAGAGGATCAGCGAAAACACATATACCTCCTCCGCCTGCAGTTCCCGCCGGGCAAACCGGTTGATCGCCTCCATCTGCCCCTTGTCGGCAGCAGCGGTTTTCACAATCTGTCCTTCCTTCATGGCCGCTCCTTTCCGCCGGCCGGCTGGGCCAGCTTTTCCTCAATCTGGGCCGCCCGGGCGTTGTCCAGCCGGGCCGCCGCCATGTCCACCTCGTCCTGGAGGCTCACGTTGTCCCAGGCAATCTGGATCTCCCCGTCAAACCCCTTCAGCCTCAGGTGGGTCCGGCAGATCTTCCGCAGCACCGGCTCCATCAGCCGCCGGTAGCTGTCCAGCTCGCTGGTGAGGAAATCCGCCTGCTGACGGCTCATCCGCTCGGTGGTGCTCCAGTTGAGTCCCAGCAGGAAAGGCGGGATCCCCAGCTTTGCCACGATCTCCTCCAGCATCTGCCGCACCGGGATCTGGGTGTCCGGCATCCGGCTTTCCGCGCCGATCACCCGAATCCCCACGTCCCCCACCGCCACAAAATCCTTCACCCGGCCGTCCCGGGTATCGCTCATCGCCTGGCTCCACTGGTCGGCCATCTCCTTGGCGATCTGGCGGGCGTCCCCCGCCTCCCCCGGCCCAGGCCGGTAGGTTACGGCATACCGTACGTTTCCCGCCCGTTCAAAGTTCTGCCCCATCGACCGGTAGATCTTCACCAGCACCGAAGAGACGAAGGGCAGCCCCTCCAGGAGGGAACGCCCCTTTACCTGTCCCGGCGCCGGGTCCAGGGCGGAGAAAAAGACCAGCTGCGGCCAGCGTACCGGCTGGGCCTCCCATCCGTTCTGCCGCACCAGCACCACCGCCTCCAGGGGCGTCTCCCCCGGCCGGATCTCCAGATGATCCAGCGGCGGGTGGTAGAGGGCGGCCACGCCGGTCCGCCGCCCGTCCAGCACCATCTCCCCCACGGCGGTGCCGTAGGTCAGAAGGCTGTCCAGATAGTGCACCATAAATTCCTGAAGCCCATATTGGTTGGCGCCCACCGGCACCTCCCGGGCAAACCGCTCCAGCTCCCTCCTCTCCGCCGGGTCCTCACAGGAAAGCTGGAAGGTACCGGTCAGCCGCAGCAGGTGCCGGATCGCCGCATCAATCACCGGAATTGTCCCCCGCAGCTGGCTGTACAGCTGGCTCTCCCCCAGGCACAGTTCCTCCACTTCCTGGCGGGGAGCCGCCGTTTGCACTGCCGTCCGGTTTCCCTTTGGTCTCTTCCACAGGTTCATTCCCATCCTCCTTCCCGGCCCCTCCCGGTGGAGAAGGCGCAAAATCCCCTCTTCCCCTCCCGGGCCAGAACCGTACTGACAAAATACCGCACCTCATCCATCGAATGGTCGTTTTCCTTGACCGGCCGGTCCTCCGTGGCCCCCTCGTCCCACCGGTACAGGCCGAACTCCCGAATGCAGTCCCGGCACTGGGGGCCGATCTTGATCCTCCCCGTCTGCAGCAGGTCCGCCACCCGGCCGATCCCTGCCAGCAGCTCGTTCCTCCCGGGAATCACCGGGTACCGTCCGTGGCGGCGGATACACTCCTGGAAGCTGGCGGCAGAGGGGTCCACCACCACCCCCAGGATCTGCCGTTCCCCGGCCAGCCGTTCCAGCTGCCGGTAGTACTCCTCGTCGGTCAGCTGATGTCCCTCCCTCCGGGAATCGTGGTAATACTCCGCCACCCGGTACCACACCCCGTTCCGTTCTCCCCACAAGCCCAGGGAAAAGGGGTTCACCGTCCCGTAATCGCAGGAGAGATAATACCTCCGGCAAGGCCCTTCCGGCTCTGCCACTGTCCTCTCCTGGGAAAACATGGGATACACCAGCCCGCTGGCCGCCGTCCACCGCCCCAATACAAACCGCTCATAAAAGCTGCCCTGGTACAGTCGTTCATACCGCCGCCGCACCGCCGGGGACAGCCCCGGGTTGTCCTCCATGGTGAAGTGGAGATACACCATCTCCCGCTCCTCCGCCTTTTGGATCCACTCCCGGTAAAACCAGTGCTGCGGCCCCTCCGGGTTGCAGCTGAACCACAGCTTGCTTCCCTCCCGGGAACACCGGGCCGCCGCCTGTTCCACAAAGCTCCGGGGCATCAGCGCCGCCTCGTCCAGCAGCACCCCCGCCAGGGTAATCCCCTGGATCGCCGCCGCCGACCCCTCGTCCTTCCCGCCGAAAAGATAATACCGGTTCTCCCGCCTTCCCCGGCCGATCACCACCAGGTTGTCCTTTCCCCGTTCCCGGTAAAAGAACCCCAGCCGCTCCAGCTGAGGCAGCAGCTCCTCCAGCAGGTTCCGCCTCACCGCCCCGATGGTCCTCCCGCAGAGGGCAAAGTTCTCCCCCTGGAAGGCCGCCAGGCTCCAGGCCACAAAGGAGAGCCCCAGGCAGAAGGTCTTCCCGCTGCGCACCGCTCCGTCACAGATGATCCCCAGCTTTCCCGCCGTCTTGGCCGGGGGGCACCACCAGCTGAGTACCTGCCTCTGCTTGGGGGAAAACCGCTCAATCCCCTTCATTCGTCTCCTCCATCGCCGCCCGGCTCAGCGCCTCGTAAAAGCGGTCCCCCTCCTCCTGGCTCTTCCGCTGGGCCAATGCCGCCAGCCGGTCCAGCGCCTCCAGCCGGTTGACCAGCTTCACCTCGAAGCCGCCCCCCTTGACCCGCCGGATCTCCGCCACGCCAAACAGATCCAGCTTTTCCAGATCCTCCGGCAGCTCCTCTTCCCCCAGAAAGGCCAGCTTCACCGCGTCCCCCTGGGAGCCGAAGGCCAGCCGCAGGTATCCCGCCGTGGCCGCGTCCTCCAGCGCCTCCCCCACCGGATAGGCCCGGATCGCCTCCTGGGCCTCCTTCCGGTCCAGCAGCGCCAGCGCCTCCGCCTCGGCCCTCTCCGGCGGCCACCCCGCCCGGATCGCCGCCTCCTTCGGGTTGCGCAGCAGCGCATACACCCGGCAGAACCGTCTCTCCCGCTCGCTCAATCGTCTCTTCATCCTTCACCCCATCCTGTCTCTCTTCTCTGCTCCCAGCCAGGGGTCCTTTCACCCTCCCCCGTTTTTCCCCGTAAAGTTGCCCCTTTCCCGGCAATCCCGCCCCAGAATTCACAAAACATTCACATTCTCCCTCCCCTTGCTCTTTCCCGGGCCCTGCCGTATAATGGAACCGGAACCCATCAAAAAAGGGGCCCCGCTCTTCATCGGGGACCCTCTGGCCACAAAGGAGGACAAACCATGTTGGATTATCATTTTGATCTGCCGGTGCGCCTGTATGCCGGGGAAGGCTGTGTCCGCCGGGACGGCGCCGCCATGAAAGCCCTGGGCAGCCGCTGCCTGCTGGTGACCGGCCCCACCAGCGCCAAAAAGAGCGGCGCCCTGGGGGATGTCACCGCCGTCCTGGAGGAGCAGGGCATTGCCTGGGCCCTCTTCGACCAGGTCCGGCAAAATCCCCTTCTCTCCGCCTGCAAGGAGGCCGGCAGCCAGGCGCGGGCCTTCGGCGCCCAGTTCATCGTCGGCATCGGCGGCGGCTCTCCCCTGGACGCTGCCAAAGCCGTCGCCGTCTTCGCCGCCAACGACATCCCCCCTATGGACATCTACCGCAAGAATTGGGCCAATCCCCCTCTCCCCATCGTCCTGGTGGGCACCACCGCCGGCACCGGCAGCGAGATGACCCCCACCTCGGTGCTGTCGGTGGACGAAACCCAGCAGAAGAAGAGTGTCTCCCACCACGACCTCTACGCCGCCATCGCCTATGGGGATCCCGCCTATACCCGTTCCCTCCCCTATCAGTTTACCGTCAGCACCGCCCTGGATGCCCTCTGCCACGCCATTGAGGGGTATTTCAGCTCCAAGGCGTCCGCCTTCTCCGATCTGTTCGCCCTGGAGGCGGTCCGCCTGCTCACCGGGGCCCTGCGGGAGATCGAGGGCCTCGACCCCGCCGCCATCACCCCGGACCAGCGCGCCCGCCTCTACTATGGTTCTCTCTGCGGCGGCATGACCATCAGCGTCTCCGGCACCGGCTTCTGCCACCCCATGGGCTACTTCCTCAGCGAGGAATACGCCGTTCCCCACGGCACCGCCTGCGCCGTTTTTCTCCCGGATTTCCTCCGCCGGGCCGTCCGCCTCTGCCCCCACAAGGCCCCTGCCCTCCTGTCCGCCGCCGCCATGGAGGCGGAAGAACTGGCCCTCTTCATCCGGCGGATCAACGCCTTCACCCCGCCCCACATCTCTCCCGACAAGCTGGAGCAGCTCATCCTTCGCTGGCACGGCGTAAAGAACTTTGACGTCTCTCCCGGCGGCCTCTCCGACGAGGAACGCCGCGCCCTCGTCCGCGCCAACCTCGCCTGATCTTTCTTTTTTCGCAAATGGAAAAGGCCGCCCTTCCGGGCGGCCTTCTTCCGTGGCCGGGCTGCGCCCGGCCCTCCCGAAAACGGGGGCGCTCCGCCCCCCGGACCCCCAGGGGAACTCTTTCTATGGAGAAAGAGTTCCCAGAAAGCCAGGCGGGGGAAATCCCCCGCCGCCCCCTGCCGACCGGCGTACCTCCCGGTACGCTGAACATCGTCGGCTCGGAAATGCAGCGGTCGCCCATAGTCGTTCGGCTCCGACGCACGCCAATGTTCGGCTCTCGCCGAACGGACGTGCTGGAGTTTTTATCCGGGCACGGCAGGCA
>CAJFKV010000024.1 GCA_904387055.1 Candidatus Heteroruminococcus faecigallinarum
TCTCCATAGAAAGAGTCACCCTGGGGGCGCGGGGCGCGGAGCGGCCCCGCAAAAGGGGGTGTGGGGGAATTTCCCCCACATTAAACGGCAGGCGGGCCGCAGGCCCGCACGGCAGAAGGGCGGCGAAGCCGCCCACCCCCGTCCTCGGCAGAGGACCACCGGTTCCCACCCGCCCGCGGAAGCGTTGAGGGAAGTAGTTAGCAGGCCCGCCCCCCAATTACCCGTTGATGTAGTGGCGGAAAGGGCGGGAGGTGATGGAACAGCAGACGTGGCCGTTGGAGGTGCCTCCCCGCTCCCCCAGCTCCATAGTGGTGATCTCCTCGTCGCCATCCCGGCCCACCAGGATCACCCGGTCCCCGATCTTTACATCCGGGATGTCGGTCACATCGGCAAAGGCCTGGTCCACGTTCAGGTCCAAAAGACGGGCCCGCCTGCCGTGGATCAGGACATCCGCATTGTGGGCGGTATCCTGGGTCACCAGATTGCGGACATAACCGTCCCCCATGCCAAAGCCCAGAATCGCCACCCTGGTGCGGCGCTTGGGAACAAAGAACCGGTAATAGCTGACGTTCTCCCCTTCCTCGGCCCAAAGGACATTGGTGACAAAGGAGCTCCACTCCATGGAGGGCTCCAGACCCAGGCGGTTGGGGATGCCGGGGGAGATGTCGTACCCAAAGATGAGGGCCGCCAGCCGCACCATGTCGTAATAGGTCTCGGGGGAGGCCACGGTGGCCGCCGTGTTGGCGGCGTGGATCAAGGGGGGACGGATGCCCATCTCCCGCAGCTGGGCCAGGGCCTGTTCAAACTCCCCCATCTGCTGATGGGTAAAGGACTTGTCCAGGGAGTAACCGTTGGCCAGGTGGGTGTATACGCCGTGGATCTCCAGATTGGGCAGGCTGCGCACCAGGTTCACCAGGTCGGTCAGCGGCTGCCCGACCCGGACCCCCAGGCGGCGCAGGCCGGTGTCGATCTTCAGATGGACCTTCACCGTCTTCCCCTGGCGGACCGCCTCGGCCGAGAGGGCCTTGGGGATGGTATCCTCGTACACGGTGGCGGCCAGGTCCCAGTGGACAAACTCCGGGACGCCGTCATAGGGGATTCCCCCCAGCACCAGCAAAAAGTCCCGCAGGCCCGCTTCCCGAAGCTGAATCGCCTCGCAAAGCATGCCAGTGGCAAAATGATGAATGCCGCACTCCCGCTCCATAAAGAGCGTGGGCTCGATCAGTCCATGGCCGTATCCGTTGGATTTGGCCGTATAGAGGATCGCCACCTCCGGGCCGATGTGCCGGCGAATCCGTTCAATGTTCCGCTTTACCTTGGCAAGATCCACCGTCACCACCGAATTGGCCGTGGCAAGGGTTTGGGGCATCTTTCATTCCTCCTCGCTATTACAAAACTATTGGAAATTCCTATCGCAGCATGGCCCGGAGAACCGCCTCGTCCAGGGCCAGGGTTTGATCCAGCTGCTCCAGGTCCACATGCTCGTTGGGCTGGTGGGCCACCTGGATGGTACCCGGCCCGATGATGACGGTGGGGATCCCCGCCCGTACAAAATGGTTCATATCGGTGTTGCAGGTAAGACCGAAGACCTCCGGCTCCTTGCCGGTCACCTGCCGGTAGGCGTCATAGCAGATCCGGGCAATCTCGCTGTCCGGCTCTACCTGGGAGGCGGGGCCGGTGGTCATGATGTAGTGGTCGATCTCCACCCGGCTGCCGGGGAAGGCCGCCTGGGTGTCGGCACAAAGCTTCTCAAACCGGGCCTTGATGGCCTCCTCGTCCTCCCCGGGCACCATTCGCCGGTCGATGGTCAGCCGGCAGTAGTCGGGCAGCACATTCTCCTGGAGCCCTCCCTGGATCATGGTGATGGAGATGGCGGGGCGGCCGGTGGTGGGGTGGCGGATCTGGGCGATCTCCCGGGCAATTTCATCCACCAGGGTGGACAGATAGGCCGCCACCCGGATGGCGCTGACCCCCCGCTCCGGGTTAGAGGCGTGGGCAGCCAGCCCGTGGATAGCGATTACCGGCCGGATGCTGCCGTTGTGGGCGATGGCCGGCTGGCTCATGGTGGGCTCGCCGATGATGGCATAATCCGCCTGGATGCCGCTGTCCACCAGGGCCCGCGCCCCGCGGCTGTTGGCCTCCTCGTCCACCACGCCGGTGTAGAGGATGGTGCCGTTGACCCCCTGGGGGTTCTCGATCAGCCGCTTCATGGCGATGGTGAGGCAGGCCAGTCCCCCTTTGTCGTCACAGGCGCCCCGGCCGTAGGCCTTCCCCTCCCGGACGGTGAGGGTATAGGGGTCGCTGTCCCATCCGTCCGCCGGGGGAACCACATCGATGTGGGCGTTGAGGAGGACCGTTTTTCCTCCCTTGCCAAAGGTCTTGCGGGCAACAATGTTGGGCCGCCCAGGTAGCACCTCCGGCTGCTCCACCTCCATCCCCAGGCCGGCGGTATACTGGGCCAGGAAATCGCTGATCCCCTTCTCGTTTCCGTCCACACTGTCAAAGGACACCAGCTTCTTGAGAAATTGAAACACCTCCGAACGCTCGTCTGCCATGGGGCCGCCTCCTTTGTCCCTGTTGTTAAAATTGTATTGTGAGTTCAATATTATTCCGTTATTTGAATTGTAACACCAAAGTTTCCTTTCTGTCAACAATCTATTCACTAGTTGCCCCATGGAATTATCACCGAAAAATCCCCCCGCTCTTCGTGGCATTTGTTGTACGGGGGAAAATACTTCATTTTTTTGCTAGGAATTCACGGCAAAACGATTTACTTTTTTGTCACCTTCACCTATAATAGAAGATAGAATTCCAATTGATGATCGATGGAGGTGCCATATGAATCCCTATTCGGATGTGGCAAGCAATATGCTCCTAAAGGACCGGGTATACAATACCCTGAAAAACGAGATCATCCTGGGCCATCTGAAGCCGGGCCAGGTGCTGAATATTTACGAACTGTCGGCCAAGATGAACATCAGCGGCGCCCCGGTGCGGGAGGCCCTCAACATGCTGGGGAAGGACGGGTTTGTCTCCCTGGCGCCCCGCCGGTCCGCCACGGTGGCCAGCGCCACCCTGCGGGACTGGGAGGTGGTGGCGGAGATGCGGCTGCTGCTGGAACCCTTTGCCGTCAAGATTTCCACCCCCGACATTCCCCAGTCCGAAATCGACAATCTGCGCCAGCGGTTTTCCTACCTGCTGACCCATCCGGAGGATGTGTATACCCACCTGGAGGCAGACCGTGATCTTCACCGCCTCCTTCATGCCCACGCCGGTTCCCTCTTTCTTTCCGAGACGCTCGCCACCCTGAAGGAGCATTCCGCCCGGGCGCGGTATTTCTCCTCCAATTCGGACGATGCCATCAAGCAGGAGACCATCCTCGCTTCCACCAAGGAGCATCTTGCCATTCTGGATGCCATCGACAGCCGCGACCCGGACAAGGCGGCCGAAATGGTACGCATCCATCTGTCCCAATATATGCACCGGATCACCGACCACGAGGAATGATCTTTCGTCCAGAAAAAAGGAGGCCAGCGGCCTCCTTTTTTTGTTGCAAACCGTTTAGACTGCCTCCTCATAGGCCATTTTGGCAATGGTTCCCAGTACCACCCGGTTGTTCTCCAGGTGCTGGCTCATGAGGGAGATGGCCACCACCGGTTCCCCCGCCTCGCTGTAGACGATGCCCACGTCGTGCTCCAGCTGATAATCCAGAATCGAGCCGGTTTTGTGGGCGATCTTGATGGTGGAGGGCAGGTACAAAGGAATTGCTGTATTGATCTGCTGCTTGGCCAGGGTGTCCAGCATGGTCTGGTGGATAGCCGGGGGCAGGATCTTCCCCTCCAGGATATGGTGGAGAATCAAATCCATATCGTAGGCGGTGGTGAAATTGTCGATCCCCCGGGTCACCTTCTCATAGTCCATCATCCGCCGCTGGACGATGGTATCGCCAAGGCCCAGCCCCTTCATGGTGGCGGTAATCCGCTCCATCCCCAGCAGGTCCAGCAGAATGTTGGTGGCGGTGTCGTCGCTGATGATAATCATCAGTCGGAGGATATCCTGGTAGGTGAGCTCCAGGCCGTCGTGCATCTCCCGGAGGATCCCGCTGTCGTACACCGAGCTGCCCACCTTGTGGCAGTCGTGGAGGACAAAGAGATCCTGGGGGTTCACCTCTCCCAGGGACACCTGCCGGTAAAACTCCCACATCACCGGGATCTTGATGACGCTGGCCGAGGCAAAGGCCTTGTGGGGATTCCATTCCAGCCGCTGGCCGGTGGGCAGATGGCGGATCACCACCCCCAGTTTGTCGCCGTAGGGCTGCAAATATCCATTGATGGCTTCAAACAACGAACGGTCCCTCCTTTACGGATTTGTCTTTTCGTCCTTCTCCTTCTGGGCCGGGGTCTCTTTCTCCGGATCCAGCTGCATCTTCACTTCAAAACGGCAGCAGTCATCCCCATAGGTGAAGGTCTTGGGCAGATTTAGGCTGATGCGGGGGTCATACCCGGCATACATGGCCGGGTGGAACGCCTCACAGTACAGGGCTCCGATAGGGCTCCCCTCCTGGGTGCCGTCCAGCATCTGCCACATCTCGGCAAACTGGCAGGAGTAGTACTCCGAGATCTTCTCGGTCTCGTTGAGGACAAAGCGCTTCCGGTTGGTGCGGGGGTCCTGGGGCAGGTCGTAGTGCTCGAAGAGGTTCTTCACGTTGATCTCGATGCCCTTTTTCTCGTGTTCCTTCCGCAGCAGGCCGCCCCGGTAGGCGCCGTACTTGGCCATGGCCCGCTTCACCGCTTCTTCCCCTTCCTTCCCGAAGGTGTCCACCGTTTCCCTGGCCATGAAATAGAAGATCAGTCCATACAGGTTTTCCAGGGCAGAAACCTCATTGTCAAAGTTCCAATCCATTCCGTCATGCTCCTTTCAAGACCGCCTTGCTTCCTGCTGGATGGCGGGGGGGCTCCACACCAGCCCCCCTTTCCATCCGCTTCTCCATTTCCCGTTACCGGCCGTTCCAGTTGAAGGGGGCAAAGGCGCCCAGGGCCATCCGCATCACCGAGCCGCCGGACAGTTTCTGGGCCTCGGTCTGGGGCTGATCCCCGTCGGCCAGAGCTTCCTGGCCCCGCTGTTTAAAGGTGCCCACCAGCAGCGCCACAATGGCGGTGGTGGCAAAGGAGAACATCACGCCGCCGGAAAGGATATCCTTCAGCACCGGGGCAAAGATGCAGATCACGCCCACAATGGCGCCGGCAATAACGCCGTAGACGATGCCGTCGGCCGTTCTCTTCTTCTTGGCAAAGGCGGTGACAAAGACCGCCGCCACCAGCGGCCCGGAGCAGACCGACGACGCATACCCGAAGAAGGACATGATCAAGCCGCCCTGCATGGCCCAGTAGATGGAGATGATGCCGAAGACCAGGGTGATGGCCTGGCCGACCCGCACCGCCTTCTTCTCACTGGCTTTGGGGTTGATATGGCGTTGGTAGATGTCATAGCCGATGTTGAGGGCCACCGAGTTGAGCATCGAGTCGGCAGTAGAGATGGTGGCCATCACCACGCAGGCCATAAAGGCCATGGCGATGAGGATAGGGGCCTTCTCCGCCAGGAACCAGGAGAAGGACGCGTCCGGATTCAGGTTGGGGTTCAAGATGTAAACCGCCATGCCCATGAGGGGGGTCACAATGCCCCAGATCACCGTTAGCCAGCCGGTAAACTTGAGGGCAAAGCTGGCCGTGTGCTCGCTGTCCGACGAGTAGATCCGCTGGTAGATGGTCTGCAGGCCCAGCGCCTCGGTAAGACCCATGAAGATCCAGATGGGGATGGCGATGGTGGACATGCCCTCCAGGTGGAGGGGATTCAGCATCCAGGAGGGAGCGCTCTCGGTGATGGTCCCCAGCCCCCCGGCCGACAGGATGGTGAAGGGGGCCACAATGGCAAAGAGGGTCACCAGCAGGGTGAACTGGTAGGCGTCGGTATACGCCACCGATAGGAACCCGCCGAAGATGGCGTAGGCGATTACCACGATGCCGGCAAAGAGGACCGCTGTTTCGAATTTGATCCCCATGATTCCTTCCATGATCCGGCCGGCGGAGCTGAACTGGCCCGCCACCCAGGTGACGGGGGCCATGATGGAGACAATGGTCATCACCAGGTTGATCCGCTTGTCGTGGTTGTAGATGTCGTTGAAGAAATCCGGCAAGGAGGTATAGTTGGTCTTTCGGAAGGGTTTTACCAGAAAATACCCGGCCACAAAGATGCCCAGGCACTGGGGAATCCCATACCAAAAGGCGCCGTAACCCAGCTGGTAGCCCATGCTGATCCAGCCCACCGTCATGCCGCCGCCGATGAAGGTGGCCGCCTGGGTGCCCACCGTGATAAACTTACCCAGGTTCCGGCCGCCCACCCAGTAGTCCTCGCTGGTTTTGACCTTTCGGCTGGCGTAGATGCCCACCAGCATGGTGGAAATCACCACGGCGCCAAAGACAAGAAACCCCAACAACTTTGCATCCATCTCTCATGCCTCCTTTTTTCTCGGACGATGCCTTTTTCCATCACTTCCTCCCCGCTGCCTTGGGAACGGCTGCGGGAAGGGCCCCCGCCTTTCGTCCACGGCCCCGAGGGGAGGGGGGAGCGCAAGGGCCCCCCTCAGGGCCTCTATCACTGGGAGGAGCTTTAGGCCTGCTGCTTCTGGGCCTTGCGGGCCTTCTCCTCCTCCAGCTCCTTCTTGTGCATCCCGCTGCCGAAGAACTCCTTCGTCAGACGGCCCACGGTCTTGACCTGGGCCAGCACCACCGGCAGATTGATGATAATCAGGATGGCCATCACCAGGTCGGCCAGGCCCCAGACGGTGCTCAGGCCGCCCACGGCGCCCCAGACGATGCCAATGAGGCAAAGCACCCGGATGACGTTGCTGAACTTCTTGCCCCGCAGCTTCTTGAATACGTAGCTGAGGCCGAAGTCACAGTAGTAAATATCCGCCAGAATAGTGGTGAAGCCGAAGAGCACCACCGAGATGCAGATGAGCACCGAGCCCAGCCAGTCGGTGGGAAGGCCGGTGGCGAAGGCCAGACTGGTGAGGTCCAAGCCGGAGAGTCCGCTGTCCAGCACGCCGGAGAAGAGGATCACCAGGGCGGTGCTGGTGCAAACCAGGTCGGTATCCAGAAAAACTTCAAAGATGCCCCACATCCCCTGCTTGGCAGGATGGGTTGTGATTGCCGTCCCGTGCAATACCGCCCCAAGGCCCAGGCCGCCGTCGTTGGAAAAGACGCCCCGGGTAAACCCATGGCGGACCGCCATCAAAACGGTGGAACCAGCAAAACCGCCTATGGCCGCTGAACCGGTAAAGGCTTGGGTAAAGACGCTGGCCAGCACCTCGGGCAGCCGCCCAATGTTGCCGATGATGATGATCAAGGCGCTGACGAAGTAGATAATGGTCATGATGGGCACCAGCTTTTCCGCCGTCTTGGCCAGGCCCTGCAGGCCGCCGAAGACCACAAAGCTGGCCAGCACCGCCAGGATGATGCCGGTGTACAGGGGCTCCAGCCCCACCATGGAGGTCATAGCTACGGCAATGGTGTTGGACTGGACAAAGGAATACACCAGGTAGGTAATGCCGAACATAAAGGCGTACAGCACCGCCAGCCATTTCCAGTTGCTGCCCAGGCCCTTGGTGATGTAGTACATGGGGCCGCTCTGGTATTCGCCGGTCACCGGGTCCTTCTCCCGGTAGTGGACACCCAGGACCACCTCGCTGTACTTGGTAATCATGGAGAAGATGGACACCACCCACAGCCAGAAGAGGGCCCCCGGCCCGCCCAAGCCGATGGCCAGGCCCACGCCTGCAATATTGCCGATGCCCACCGTGCCGGCGATGGAAGCCATGGCCGCCTGGTAGGGATGGATGGTCCCCTCCCCCTGGCCGCTCTTGTCGAAGAGCTTGCCGAAGGTGGTGCGCAGCATATAGCCGAACTGCCGGAACTGGACCGCCCCGGTGGCAACGGTGAGGGCCACCGCCACAATCAGCATAAAGATGACCAGCGGCCAGCCCCACAGGAAATTGCTAAAATTGATCAATAGTTCCATTCTTCACCCTCCTTATCTGCACACGCTCTCTCACATTCTTCGAGCGCCCCGCTCCTCCTCCCAGGTGGGGCGTTTCACCGGCACTTGCCGATGAAGTAACGGAGGATCTCCAGCTGCTGGGGATCCTTTTCGTAGAGGTACTCCGGGTGCCACTGAACCCCCAGGCAGTAGGGGGCCTCCCCTTCGGTGGCCTCCGCCAGGCCATCCTCCCCCCAGGCAATGATCCGCATCCCCTTGCCAGGCGTCTTGACGCACTGGTGGTGGAAGCTGTTGACCCCAAAGCTCCCCTGGGGGAAGACCTTCCCCAGGCCGGAATCCGGGTCCACCCGCACCTGGTGGGTAGCCAGCCAGGCGGGCACCACCGGGGAGAAGTGGACGATCTTGGAATCGGTGAAGGCGGGGATGTCCTCCACCATCTCGCCGCCGGCCAGGCCGTTCATCAGCTGCATCCCCCGGCAGATGCCCAGCATGGGCTTGCCCAGCTGCACCATGGCCCGGATGTAGCGGACATCGCTCTCGTCCTTCTCGATGCAGAGCATGCTGTTGTAGCGGCTCACCGGCTTGCCGTAGGTACCGGGGAAGATGTCCGGCCCGCCGGGCACGATCAGGCCGTCGATGGCCTGGCACAGCTCCAGGGCGTCCTCCAGGGCAGGGGCCTCCCCCAGGCCCACCGGCACGCCCCCTGCCGCCCACACGGCGTCGTAGATGGGCTTGGTGGTCTCCACGATCATCTGGTCCGGCACCCCCCGGGAGGCGTACATCTTTACATCCCGCACCAGGTCCAGGGCAATGCCAATGACAGGCTTCATGGCTTCACGCTCCTTTCTTTCGGTCGATAGAATCCTTTCAAAGCCGCGGGGCGCCCCCACCTTCAAGATTCAGTTGAAAGCAGGGGCGCCCTAGGCGGCTTTTATTGACTTTTCACAGCGAAACCAATTACTTGATCATCAGCTGACGGGGGTAATCGGTGCAAATTTCGCAGCCGTCCTCGGTGACAATGATCGTCTCGCTGAAGCCCACGCCGAACTCGCCCATCTGCCGGATGGCAGGCGGCATATGGTACACCATGCCGGGCACCAGGACCCGCTTGTCGCCCTTCTGCAGGCTGCAGATGTGGCCCTCGCCCCAGTCGGGCGCGAAGGCGCAGCCGATGGAGTAACCGGTCCGCTTGCGGAAGTTGTCATACAGGCCGGCACGCTCGATGACGCCGCGGCAGGCCTCGTCCACATCGCCGCTGGTAACGCCCGGCTTCACCGCCTTGAGGGCGGCGTTCAGGGCCTCGATGCAGATGTCCGACCACTCCTTGATGATCTCGGGAGGGTTGCCCACATAGGCGCTTCTCATCAGGGCGCCGTGATACCGGTTGATGGCGGCGGGGATCTCCAGAAGGATGCAGTCCCCGTCCTTGATGGTCTCGCCGGACCAGACGTTGTGCATCAGGCCGGACTTCCAGCCCTTGGCCACGAAGGGCTCCATGCCCACATGCTGGCAGCCGTGGGAGACGGTGGCCTGCCAGATGGCGGCCGCCACGTTGTCCTCGTTCTCCCCTTCCTTGATGGCGTCCATACCGGCCCGCATGCCGGCGTTGACCGCCTTACAGGCCTGGCGGATGTAATCCAGCTCGGCGGGGGACTTGACGATCCGGAACTGCTCCACCAGCCCGGAGGAGGGGACCAGCTCCACGCCGGGCAGCTTGTTCAGCAGGCCCCGGTAGTTCTTCACGCTGAAGAAGAAGGAGGTTTCCTCCATGCCGATCTTCTTGGGAGCCTTCTCCATGCGGGTGATGGCCTCCACCGTCTTGTCCAGAGGATCGTCGGTGTCGTCATAGATGCACAGGTTGTCGTTGTTCATGAAGGAGTAGATGAGGGCGTTGCCCACCTCGCCGTACCGGACCACCAGGACCGGCTCCTTGGTGGGATGGACCACCAGGCAGGTGTACATATAATAACCGGCGGAGTGATGGCCAGTGAGGTAGAAGATGTTCTCCGGGGTGTGGATCAGCATCATATCCAGGCCCCGGTCCTTGATCTCCTGCTGCACCTTGGCCAGGCGGCCCCGGAACTCAGCCTCTTCAAAGGGCATTCTCTTGACGTACATAACGGATTACCTCCTTACGCTCTTCATTTCTGTTGTCTTCTTTGTGTGATGCGCAGCCCCGGAGCAGTCCCTCGGGGCTGCGCTGTTCATCCAATCAACCATTGCTGCTGCAGGGAAACACCTTTTACTCGGCCGCTTCCACTGCTTCGCCGGCGGTCAGCTGGGGCTTGGGCTTCAGGATCAGGGAGCCCAGCAGGCCAACCAGCAGGGTGCCGGAGAAGGAGAAGAAGGTACCGCCTGCGGGAACCGCCGCCAGGGTGGGGATCTGCAGGGTGATGTAGCCGATGACCGGGCCGGCGATGAGGCCGACGGCCAGGCACTTGGCGTTGGCCCGCTTCTTCATGAGGGCCGCCAGGATAACGGCAGCGGCCAGGGGGCCGGCGCCCAGGGTGTAGCTGTAGCCGAAGATGGCGATCATCCAGGTGCCGCCGGTGGCCCACCACAGAGCGATGACGCCGAAGATGGCCGATACGGCGAAGCCGATCTTCAGGACCTTCTTGTCATCCGCCTTGGGGTTGATAAACTTGGAGTACAGGTCGTGGGTGATGGTCAGGGAGATGGAGTTGAGCATCGAGTCCGCCGTGGACATGGTGGCCATCATCACGCAGGCAGAGTAGAACACCGCCACCCAGGAGGGCAGGAAGTTCTCCAGGAACCAGGGCCATACCGAGTCCTGAGCCAGGTCGGCAGGGGCGCCCAGATGCAGGACCGACATGCCAACGAAAGCAGTCAGGCAGGCAAAGAAGATGGTGGCGATGGCGGTGGCCCACAGGCCCTGCTTGGCCACCTTCTCGGTCTTGGCCGAGAAGATCCGCTGATAACTGGTCTGGAGACCCATGCCGGAAACAAGGCCGGAGATGATCCACAGGAAGATGGTGCCGGATGGCATCCCATGCACCGACGAAACATCCCGCATATACTCGGGAGCGGAGGACCAAACCTCGCCGAAGCCGCCGGCAAAGATGATGGCCAGGGGAACGGTGCAGATGAAGATGACCAGCAGGAGGATCCACTGGATGGTGTCGGTATACACCACCGCCAGGTAGCCGCCGATGGTGGAGAAGAGAACCACCAGGCCACCCACCACGATGACGCCGATGGTGTAGGGGATGCCGATGGTCTCCAGCATCCGGGCGGCGGCGGTGGTCTGGCCGGTCACCCAGGTGATAGGGACGATCAGACACACCAGGGCCGAAATGATGCTGAGGGCCTTGTTGTGGTAGATGCTGTCAAACCAGTCGGGCAGGGAGGTGAAGTTGTACTTGCGCATCGACTTCACCAGCACAAGGGCCATAAAGATAAAGCCCAGCGCCTGGGGGGCACCGTACCAGGCGGCGCTCATGCCGTACAGGTAGCCCATGCCGATCCAGCCCAGGGTCATGCCGCCGCCCACAAAGGTGGCGCACTGGGTACCGATGGTTACCAGGGTGCCGACGCTGCGGCCGCCCAGGTAATAGTCCTCGGTGGTCTTATTCCGTTTTGCCATGGACAGGCCCACCGCGGTGAGGCCGCCGATCAAAACGACAACGACGATAATACCAAACATTCGTTTCCCTCCGTTTCATTTTTACGTCTTCTATCCGCCAAGCTCCAGCCGCCTTCTCCGCAAGAATCCTAGCACTGGAACACCTGGGTCAGCTTCTCCTCGGCAATCTGGACGCCCAGGCCGGGGCCGTCGGGAACCTTCACCACGCTTCCCTCTGCCTCCAGGCCGGTAGTGGGGTCTTCGGCAATCCGCAGGTGGCCGTGTACCTCAAAGAGCTGGGTATTGGCCACCGCCGCGCACTGGACCGCCGCGGCCACCGCCATCATGCCTTCGTCCATGCCGCCGATCATATACTGGATCTCGTGGGCCTCGGCCAGGTGCATCAGCCGCACCGCGTTGTAGATCCCGCCGCACTTGATCAGCTTGATGTGGATGCCGTCGATGGCGCCCAGCTCGATGTACCGGACCAGGTCCTCCACCGTAGCCACCGACTCATCCCCAAAGAGCTGCACCGGGCAGCTGCGCTTCAGCTCCGCCAGGCGCAGGGGGGAGTTGTACCGCATGGGCTGCTCCACAATGGTTACCCCCTGCTCGGCCAGCTTGTTGATCCGCTGGATCGCCTCGCCCACCGTCCAAGCCTGGTTGGCATCCACGCTGTAGACGATCTCGTTGGCCTTGCCGCTCTGCTGGATCACCTTCCACACAGCGCTCACCCGGTCCAGGTCGTACTGGAAGTCGGGAGCGCCCACCCGCACCTTGATAAACCGGCTGCCGTTCTGGATGATCTGCCGGGCCAGGGCCTCCGCCTCCTCCACCGTCATGAAGGGGATGTTCTCCTCGGAGGTGAGGGTGTCGTGGAGCTTTCCTCCCAGCAGCTGCCACACCGGCTGGTTCAGCAGCTTGCCGGCCAGATCGTAGAGGGCGGCGTCGCAGGCCGCCTTGGCGGCGGTGTTGCCCACCACGCTCCGTTCCATGGCCAGATGGCACTGGTTCAGGTTCAGGGGGTCCTTCCCGACGAGGGCGGGAGCGATCCGCTCGCAGATGGTGGCCACCACCGCGTTGGTGGTGTCGCCGGTAAAGTAGGAGCAGTTGCCCCGCACCTCGCCGAAGCCGCTGATCCCCTCGTCCGATTCCAGCTTTACATAGACCCCGTCCAGGTGGTCCACCAGCCCGGAGGAGGCGTGCCGGAAGGGAATCTTCAGGGGCTGCTTGCAGGTATAGACTGTCGCTTTTGTAATCTTCATCCGTTGTCACCTAGATTCTATGAATTGAGCAGCGCCCGAATGACTGCCTCGTCCACCTGATAGGCCTTTTCCAGCTGGTCAAACTCGATGTACTCGTTGGGCATGTGGGCCACCGCCAGGGTGCCGGGCCCGATGATGACGCAGGGGATGCCGATCCGGATAAAGTGGTTCATGTCGGTGTTGCAGTCGGTGCCGTTGGGCACCTGCTTGACGCCGGTCACCTTCTCGCAGGCGGCGTAGGCAATCTGGGCAATCTGGCTGTCCGGCTTTACCTCCGAGGCGGGGCCGGTGGTGACGATGTAGTGGTCGATGGTGACCTGGGCGCCGGGGAACTGGGCCTCCGCCTTCCTGCAGATCTCTTCAAAGCTGCGGATGATCTCCTGCTCGTCCTCGCCGGGGACCATCCGGCGATCGATGGTGAGCTCGCAGGTATCGGGGAGGACGTTCTCCTTCACGCCCGCCTTCAGCATGGTGATGGAGATGGCGGGGGTGCCGGCGATGGGATGGTTCTGCTCGGCCAGGACGTCTTCAATCTCGTCCACCAGGGTGGAGATGTAGCTGGCCACCCGCACGGCGCTGATTCCCAGCTTGGGGGTGGAGGGGTGGGCGGAACGGCCCTTGATCTTGATGACCGGCCGGATGCTCCCCTTGTGGCAGATGTACACGTTGCTCATGGTGGGCTCGCCCACAATGCCGTAGTCCGCCTGGACCGACTTGTGGTCCGCCAGGTAGCGGGCCCCCTTGCTGAAGGACTCCTCGTCCACCACCGCGGTAAAGATGATGGTGCCGTTGGTGTCCCCGGGATTCTCAATGATGTTCTTGGTGGCCATGAGGAAGGCGGTGAGGGCGCCCTTGGCGTCGGTCGATCCCCGGCCGTAGGCCCGGTCCCCCTTGATGACCAGCTGGAAGGGGTCGGTATCCCAGCCGTCCGCAGGAGGAACCACGTCCATGTGGGAGTTGAGGACCACCGTTTTGCCTCCCTTGCCCACGGTAACCCGGGCGATGATGTTGGCCCGGTCTCCCTCCACAACCTGTTTTTCCACCTCCATGCCCAGGGAGCGGGTATAGGCCTCCAGGAAATCGCCCATGGCCTTCTCGTTCCCCTCGGTGCTGGGGATCTCCACCATCTGGCGGAGCAGTTCCAGTGCTTCTTCCAACCGTGTCATGTCGTTCCTCCTTTTTAAAAACGATAATCGATTCAACAAACTCTCAAAGAATCCATAATCAATTGTATACTATTTGCTTTCGATTCTAGCATTTCTCAAAGCAAAAGTCAACGTAACCGCTAAAACATTTTTTATTTGAGTAAAAATTTTAGATATAGTGTCAAAAAGAGTTTTCCGTTTTTGGCAGGGAGCATCTGCACCACAGACAAATTCCGATCAGATCTGCTCATTATCCTTGTGCGGCCCCTCCGGAGGCACATATTTTTCTTCCCTCCGTCCACACTACAACCAGTATGTTGAAAGGGGGACAAATGATGTCTATGACGCCACAGGAATACCAGGAGCTTTGCAACAAGGCTTCCCCATCCAGCAAGAGCCTGGTGCGGATTCCCACCGCCTTTGCCGTGGGCGGCCTCATCTGTGTCATCGGCCAGCTTCTTCTCGCCTTTTATGGTTCCCTGGGGGTCTCAGAAGAACAGGCCCCCGCCTGGGTTTCCATCACCCTGATCTTTCTGTCCGCCCTGCTCACCGGGCTGCGGGTCTACGACAACATCGCCCGCTACGCCGGGGCGGGCACCCTGGTGCCCATCACCGGTTTTGCCAACGCGGTGGCCTCCCCGGCGCTGGAGTTCAAGAGCGAGGGGCTGGTCCTGGGCCTTGCCGCCAAGATGTTCGTCATCGCCGGGCCGGTCATCGTCTACGGCCTGGCCGCCTCGGTGGCCTACGGCCTGCTGCTGGTGCTGGCCAGCCTGCTGTAAAGGAGGGGGCACCATGGCAACAAGAATCGGCCGGTATACCCTCCGGCTGGACACCAGCCCCTCGGTGGAGTGTTACGCCGCCATCGGCGCCAAAAAGGAGGCGGAGGGCCCTCTGGCCGCCTGCTTCGACCAGCTGATGGAGGACAGCACCCTGGGGGAACAAACCTGGGAAAAGGCGGAGAGCCGCCTGCAAAAGGAGATTGTCGCCCTGGCCCTGAACAAGGGGGGCCTCTCCCCGGAGGAGATCGACTGCATCTTTGCCGGGGATCTCCTCAACCAGTGCACCAGCTCCAGCTACGGCCTGCGCAGCTTTGGCCTGCCCCTGATCGGGGTGTACGGGGCCTGCTCCACCATGGCCGAAAGCCTGGGCCTGGCGGGGCTCTTTGTGGAGGGGGGCTTTGCCCGCCGGGCCATGGCGGTTACCTCCTCCCACTTTTGCAGCGCGGAAAAGCAGTTCCGATTTCCCCTGGAATACGGCGGCCAGCGGCCCCCCACCTCCCAATGGACGGTGACCGGGGCCGGGGCGGCGGTGGCCGGCCCCTCCGGCGGGCCGCCCTATCTGCGGGCGGTCACCTTCGGCCGCGTCCAGGACATGGGCATCAAGGACGCCAACAACATGGGGGCCGCCATGGCCCCTGCCGCCGCCGATACCCTTCTGCGGTATTTTGACGACACCCGGACCGCGCCGGAGGATTACGACATGATCTTTACCGGCGACCTGGGGCAGATCGGCTCGGACCTGCTCCTCCAGCTCACCGCCCCCAGGGGGATCGATCTTGCCGGCAAGCACACCGACTGCGGCCTGCTGATCTACGACCGCAAAAAGCAGACCGAGGTGGGGGCGGGCGGCTCCGGCTGCGGCTGTGCCGCCACCGTCCTCTGCGGGTACCTGCTGGACCAGCTGCGGGAGGGGCGCTTCCAGGAGATCCTGTTCATGGCCACCGGGGCCCTCATGTCCCCCACCATCGTCCAGCAGGGGGAATCCATCCCCGGAGTGGCCCATCTGCTCCATCTATCGGCCAATCCCTGGCCCAAGGAGGTGGTCTCGTGACCTTGTTTATCGACTGTGTCAAGGCCTTCCTGGTGGGGGGCTGTTTCTGCGCAATCGGGCAGCTATTCATCGACCGCACCAAGCTGACCCCCGCCCGCATCCTGGTGGCCTATGTGGTGATCGGGGTGGTGCTGGGGGCCCTGGGCCTCTACCAGCCCCTGGTGGACTTTGCCGGGGCGGGCGCGTCGGTCCCGTTGTGCGGCTTTGGCAACCTGCTGGCCCAGGGGGTGCGCCGGGCGGTGGAGGAGCAGGGGCTCCTGGGAATCTTTACCGGGGGGCTCACCGCCGCGGCCGGCGGGGTCTGCGCGGCGGTCTTTTTCGGCCTGCTGGGGGCGCTGATCTTCCGCCCGGGGGACAAATCCTGACGCCGGACAACGAAAAACGGGCGCCCGATAAACGGGCGCCCGTGATCCTTCTTCAGTTCTGGGAGGCTTAGCCGATGGCGTTCAGCTTCACAGCCAGAGCAGACTTCTTTCTCGCGGCGGTGTTCTTATGCAGAATCCCCTTGGCGCAAGCCTGATCGATCTTCTTGATGGCCAGCTTGACAGCCTCAGCGCTCTCCGGAGCAGAAGCAGCCATCGCCACGTTGGCCTTCTTCACCATCGTCTTCAGGTTGGACTTGACGGCCTTGTTCCGAGCAGCCTTGGCCTGGTTGACGAGAACTCTCTTCTTGGCAGACTTAATGTTGGGCATTGATTACACCTCCTTGCTCATTATCACGTTACCAATTGATTCTATCATTTTCCGATGGAAAAAGCAACACCTATTTTGCGATTTTGCAAAACTTTTTCGCCCTTTGGGCCCTTTTTCCAGTGGAAGCGGGGCGCCGATTTTGCAAAACCCAGTTGCCGTTTATGGCTTTTTCCTGAGGGACCGAAAGGAGACCGAGAACCAATGGAGGATCGAACCGACCTGGCCCTGGAGGCGGCCTCCGCCCTGGGGCAGAACCTGCCCGACGGCGTCACCCTTCGCAAGGAGCGGCGGGGGTCCTTCTCCATCACCCGGGTGGAGATCCACGGGGAGGAGAACGCCCGCCGCCTGGGCAAGCCCCCCGGCCGGTATGTCACGGTGGAGGGCCGCCTGCTGGACGACACCCCCCAGCTGGACCAGCTGGCCGCCCTCACCGCCCGGGAATTGGCAGCCCTGCTGCCCTCCCGGGGCGCGGTGCTGGTGGTAGGGCTGGGCAACCACAACGTGACCCCGGATTCCCTGGGCCCCAAGGTGGCCGAGCAGGTGCTGGTCACCTACCACCTTCCCTCCGCCCAGCTGACCCCCGACGGGGTGGACGGGTTCCGGCCGGTGGCCGTCCTCTCCCCCGGGGTGCTGGGGCAGACCGGCCTGGAGGCCGGCTGCCTGGCCTCCCTGGCCGTCTCCCACCTTCCCTTGGGGGCGGTTGTGGCGGTGGATGCCCTGGCCGCCCGGGAACCGGACCGGCTGGGCAACACCATCCAGCTGAGCGACAGCGGCATCAGTCCCGGGTCGGGGGTGGAGGGGGGCCACCAGGAATTGAGCCAAGCCTCCCTGGGGGTACCGGTGGTGGCGCTGGGGGTCCCCACCGTCATCGACACCGGCCACTTCTCCCCCCAGGGGGTGGACACCCGGATGCTGGTCACCCCCCATCAGGTGGACCGGCTGATCCTCCGGGCGGCCCAGGTGCTGGCCCTGGGGCTGAACCGGGCCCTCCAGCCCTCCCTCACCCCCCGGGAGATCCGCTCCCTCATGGGCTGACCCCTGGTCTACCCCTTTTCTTTCCCGCATACACTGGGAAGAAGCAGGCGCATACCACGGGGGAGGATGACAAAAATGGGCAGAAGACACAACCATCGCAGCGGCTGGGGACGTCCCCTGGTCTCCCTGGCAACCCTGGCCCTCCTGGGGACGGGGGCCTGGCTCCTGGCCCCCCACAGCCAGTGGCTGCTGGAACGGGCGGCCCTGGTATCGGCGGCGGCCACCATGCCCGACGGCCTTTGGGACCGGCTTGCCCAGCGGTTTGCCGGGCAGCTGGAGGAGGACAGCCCTGCCAACGACCTTTCCCTTCCGCCCCCTTCCTCCTCTTCCCAGCCGGAGCCGGACGCTGCCTCCCAGCCGGAAGAAGCCTCTCTGCCGGAGCCGGAAGAGGAGGACAGCCCCTTTGCGGCGCTGCCCCCGCTGCCCCGGCAGGAGGCCCCGGAGATCCCGCCGGAATACCAGGCCCCCCTTCGGGAGGTGCAGATGGTGGGGGACGACAGCGGCACCTTCCTGCCGGTGGGGGCCGGTTACCTGCGCAACTACACCACCCTGAGCTTTGAGGAGATCGCCGCCTGCATCGTCCCTCCGGAGGTCACCCTCCCCCAAACCGACGAGCCCCTGGTCCTCATCCTCCACACCCACGCCACCGAAAGCTTTGAACCGGCGGATGCCGACGTCTACGACACACGCAGCGGCTGGCGGGACACCGACAACACCAACAACATGGTGCGGGTGGGGGCCGAGCTGGCGGCCACCCTGGAGGCGGAGGGGATCGGGGTGATCCACGACACCACCCAGCACGACTACCCCTCCTACAACGGCTCCTACGACCGGTCCGCCCAGACCATCGCCCGGGTCCTGGAGGAGTATCCCTCCATCCAGGTGATCCTGGACGTGCACCGGGACGGCATTCAGCAGGACGACGGCACCGTCCTGAAGCCGGTGGCGGAGATCGACGGGAAGAAGGCCGCCCAGCTGATGATCATCTCCGGCTGTGACGACGGAACGGTGGGCCTGCCCAACTGGGAGCAGAACCTGCAGTTCGCCGCCGCCATCACCGACCAGGTGGAGCAGGACTACCCCGGCCTGATGCGGCCCATCTTCTTTGCCTACCGCAAATACAACATGGACGTGACCCCCTGTTCCCTGCTGCTGGAGTTTGGCAGCAACGGCAACACCCTGGAGGAGGCCTGCACCACCGCCCGGCTGGTGGGCAGCTCCATCGCCAAGGTGATCCGCTCCATGCAGGAGTAATCCCAATGGAAGGAAGTGTATGGTATGAACCGCCGTTCCCTGCAGGTGGGGCTGGCCTCCTTTGTGGTGACCGGCGCCCTCATCGCCGGCTGCTGGGCCATGGCCCTGGCCGACCGCAGCGGCTCCCAGCGGGTTTCCCACGCGGTGGAGGAGCCGCTGAGCCTGGAACCGTCCGGCTGGAGCCTCGTCTGGGAGGAGGCGGCCGCCCTCCGGCAGGCCCATCCCGCCCTGGACGCCCTCCTTCCCCGGGAGCTGCGTCTCCTGGAGCTGCTTCTCTCCCTATCGCTTTGAACCGCTCCCCCAGTCTCCATAGTAGTGCTGCAGGCAGTCGGGAACCGGTAGTTTTCCGAAAAAGTACCTTTGGGCCGCCCTTGGCGGCCCCTGCCGTATGCGGGGCCGCTCCGCGCCCCGCGCCCCCAGGGTGACTCTTTCTATGGAGAAAGAGTCACCAGAAAGCCAGCCAAGGGGGTATCCCCCTTGGCAATCCCCTGGGGTACCCTTCTCCTCCTAGGGAAAAGGTCTCGCTCCGCTCGCCCCTGTCCGACGGGGGCAAAACCTCATCAGGCACAAGAGTGCCTATCCAGGAAGCAACCACCGAAGGACGTTCCTTGCCGCGGGCCTTGATTGACAGGCCACCAGGCTACCGGCAGAGTGGCTTGCCCCAGGGTATCACCGCCGGCAGTCCAGCCTGCGGGTATCATCAATATTCTTCTAAGTACAGTGCAGGTACATGTCCCAGGGTTGCGGAAACGCAGCCCTTTCTTGTTTTCCCCAATGCTTCCGGGAACCGGTGGAAAACCACATGGCTCCGAGCCTTCCCTAGCCGGGCCGACCGAGGAGGCACACCGGTAAACTTTGTTCGTGCCGCGTGAGGGAATTTTTATCCGGGAAGGGGGCCTTGGTGGCTGCTGTTTTCTTCTCTGCATCTTGGCAGTGGGATGATCTCTGCTTCCTGTGCCCGGATAAAAACGCCGCCCTGTCCTTTAGCTGGCGAGAGCCGGCGGTTGACAGGGCGGCGCCGAACTGCTTTGGGCGGTCGCTGCATCCCCGAGCCGACGATGTTCTGCGTACCGGGAGGTACGCCGTCGGCGGGGATTGCCAAGGGATCTCCCTTGGCTGGCTTTCTGGGAACTCTTTCTCCATAGAAAGAGTTCCCCGGGAGGTGTGGAGGGCGGAGCGCCTCCACAGAAACCGGCAGGCGGGCCGCAGGCCCGCTCGGCAGAAGGGCGGCGCAGCCGCCCACCTTCGTTCCCGGCAGGGAACCACCGATCCCCACCCGCCCGCGGCAGCCTCTGCAAAGAGGTTAGAAGGGGCGGAGCGGCCCCGTTTGCGGGAGGCGGGCCGCAGGCTGCAAAAAATCCCCCTGGCAAGCAGGGGGATTTTGGGAGAAAGAATTTAGAGCAGCTCGATGATGGCCATCTCGGCGGCGTCGCCGCGGCGGGGGCCAGTCCGGATGATGCGGGTGTAACCGCCGTTGCGGTCGGCATACTTTCCGGCAATCTCGTCAAACAGCTTCTTGGCCACCGACTCCTTGGTGATGAAAGCGTACACCTGACGCTTGGAGTGGAGGTCGCCGCTCTTTGCCAAAGTGATCATCTTCTCGGTCATGGAGCGAACCTCTTTCGCTCTGGTAACGGTGGTCTCAATCTTGCCTTTTTCCAGCAGGAAGGTCACCATCGCTCTGAGCATGGCCTTTCTGTGGTCCGAGGTCCGGCCGAGCTTTCTGGTTCCTGGCATCGAAAGTCACTCCTTTACAATATCTTCAGGGGGGTCATTCTTCTTCGTGGTTGAGGTTGAAGCCCAGCGATTCCAGCTTGCTGATAACCTCTTCCAGGGATTTCTTGCCCAGGTTGCGCACCTTCATCATCTCGTCGGGGGACTTGCTGATCAGGTCTCCCACCGTGTTGACGCCGGCCCGCTTCAGGCAGTTGAACGCGCGGACAGAAAGGTCAAGCTCTTCAATGGTCATCTCAAGAACCTTTTCTTTCCCGGTATCCTCTTTCTTCTCCAGAATCTCTGTCGAGCTCACCTCGTCGGACAGATCGACGAAGTGGTTGAGTTGTCTATTGAGGATCTTGGCCGCAAGGCTGACCGCTTCCTTGGCCGAGATGGTCCCATCGGTCCACACCTCGAGGGTCAGCTTGTCGTAGTCGGTAATCTGTTCCACACGGGTGTTCTCCACGGTGTAGTTCACCTTGAGAACGGGGGTATAGATGCTGTCCACATGGATGGTGCCCACGGGCAGCTTATCGGTGTCCTGGGTTTTGTTGCGGTCGGCCGACACATAGCCCTGCCCCTTCTTGAGGACCAGCTCCATGTTCAGCTTTGCGCCTTCGCCCAGCGTACAGATGTGCATGCTGGGGTTGAGGATCTCAACCTCCGCGTCGGTCTCGATGGAGCCGGCGGTCACCACACACTCCCCTTCGGCCGAAATGCGCACCCGCTTGGGGGTATCGCAGTACAGCTTGGCGGTGAGGCCCTTGATGTTGAGGATGATCTCGGTCACATCCTCCTTGACACCCGGGATGGTGGAGAACTCATGTTGCACGCCGTCGATGAGCACCGATGTCACGGCGACACCAGGAAGCGAGGAGAGCAGCACGCGCCGCAAACTGTTACCCAGGGTTATGCCGAAGCCCCGGTCCAGCGGCTCAGCTACGAACTTGCCATAGGTGCCGTCCGGCTTGAGCTCCACTGTATCGATCTTCGGCTCAATGATCTTTACCATATAACGAGAACCCTCCTTTGTAAGACAGTTTTTGTCTTGTCGCTTTCCCTTGCTGAATTATTACCCTTTTCCGGTCGCCTATTACTTGCTGTACAGCTCGACGATGTAGTGCTCTTCCACATCCAGGTCGATGTCCTCCCGGTTGGGAAGGTCGATGACCTTCACGGCCAGCTTCTCGGCATCAAAATCCAGCCACTTGGGAACAGGCTTGGAGGAATTGGCTTCCACAACGCTCTTGATCTTGTCCAGGCTGCGGCTCTTCTCGGTTACGGCAACAACGTCGCCGGCCTTCAGCAGGATCGAGGGAATGTTCGCCTTGTGGCCATTGAGGGTGTAGTGGCCATGGCGCACCAGCTGACGGGCCTCCTTGCGGGAAGAAGCCAGGCCGGAGCGGTAAACCACGTTGTCCAGGCGGCTCTCCAGAATCCGCAGCAGGTTCTCGCCGGTCATGCCGGCCTTTCTGTCGGCCATGTCAAAGTACTTGGCAAACTGGCTCTCCAGCACGCCGTAGTACCGTCTGGCGGACTGCTTGGTTCTCAGCTGCATGCCATACTCGGACAGCTTCTTGGTTCTGGCCTTGCCGTGCTGGCCGGGGATGGTCGCTCTGCGGGTAACGGCACACTTGTCGGTGTAGCATCTCTCGCCCTTCAGGAAGAGCTTCTTGCCTTCACGACGGCACTGTCTGCACACCGCGCCGGTATATCTTGCCATCTAATTGCACCTCCTATAATAATCCGTTGACTAGACGCGTCTTCTCTTGGGAGGACGGCAGCCATTGTGGGGGATGGGGGTTACGTCCTTGATCATGCTGACCTCCAGGCCGGCAGCCTGCAGGGCACGGATCGCAGCCTCACGGCCGGCGCCGGGGCCCTTGACGTAGACTTCCACCGTCTTCAGCCCATGCTCCATCGCGGCCTTGGCAGCCGTCTCGGCGGCAGTCTGGGCGGCAAAGGGGGTGGACTTTCTGGAACCTCTGAAACCAAGACCGCCGGAGCTGGCCCAAGAAAGGGCGTTGCCCTGGGTGTCGGTAATGGTAACGATGGTGTTGTTGAAGGTCGACTGGATATGGGCTGCACCACGCTCAATGTTCTTGCGCTCGCGGCGGCGGCGAGTAGTGGCCTTCTTGGCTTGCTGTTTTGCCATCTCTCGTATCCCTCCCTAATTACTTCTTCTTGTTGGCAATGGTCTTCTTGGGGCCCTTACGGGTACGAGCGTTCGTCTTGGAGCGCTGGCCGCGGACGGGCAGACCCTTTCTGTGGCGGACGCCCCGGTAGCAACCGATCTCCACCAGTCTCTTGATGTCCAGAGCCACGTTCCGGCGAAGGTCGCCCTCCACAATCAGGTTGTGGTCAATGTATTCACGGAGCTTGGCCACGTCGTCCTCGGCCAGGTCGCGCACACGGATGTCGGGGTTGACACCGGTGGCGGCCAGGATGTCGTTGGCGGTTTTCCGACCGATACCAAAGATATAGGTCAGACCGATTTCAACCCGCTTATCCTTGGGCAGGTCAACACCAGCTATACGAGCCATACTTTGTTACACCTCCATAATCTTTGAATTTGCTTTAACCCTGGCGCTGCTTGTGCTTGGGGTTCGAGCAGATAACCATGATCCGGCCCTTGCGCTTGATGATCTGGCACTTTTCGCACATAGGCTTGACGGAAGGTCTTACTTTCATTTCCGTTACCTCCTTCTGCCCCCGGCCCCCATCGGGCCGCCGGGGTTTCCAGGTTTCCTCTTGCTTCCTATTTGGAACGCCAGGTGATGCGTCCCTTGGTGAGATCGTAGGGGGAGATCTCCACCGTAACCTTATCTCCCGGCAGAATCCGGATGAAGTTCATCCGCAGCTTGCCCGAGATATGAGCCAGGAGCTGGTGCCCGTTGGGCAGCTCTACCAGGAACTGGGCGTTGGGCAGGGCGTCCACAACGGTGCCCTCAATTTCGATGACGTCTTCCTTCGACAAGCTAATTACCTCCCTTTTCGGTCTTGCTGTTGAGGGGCCGGAGGGCCTCCTTCAGCTTGCGGTCGGTATCGACCTGTGACAGGTCGATCCATGAGCCGGTGGCCTGCAGATGCCGGGGGTTCTTCTTTTTGGGGGAGGCGAGGCTTCGCAGCCTGCCGTCCGCAATGTAGCAGAACCCGTCCTGGGCGGCAGCCACCACATAAAAGCTCCCCGCGTCATGGCCCGCCAGGGACTTGACCACCATTCCAGGGGTATATTCCATGGCTGCCTCCTTATGGTCTGGTCAAGATCACCGGACCGTTGTCCGTGATGGCGACGGTGTGTTCAAAATGCGCGGCGGGCTTGCCGTCGGCGGTTACCACCGTCCACTTGTCTTTCAGCACCCGGACCATCTCGGTACCCATGTTGATCATGGGCTCGATGGCGATGGTCATCCCGCTGGTGAGCCGGGGGCCGTGGCCCGCCCGGCCGTAGTTGGGAACCTCGGGGTCCTCGTGGAGGTTGGCCCCCACGCCGTGGCCCACATACTCCCGCACGACGCCATAGCCATACCGGGTGGCGCGGGCTTCCACCGCCGCTCCAATGTCACCGATCCGGTTGCCCACCACAGCGGCGGCAATGCCGTCATAGAGGCACTGCTGGGTTACCTCCAGCAGCTGGCGGGCTTCGGGGGAAATCTCCCCGGCGCCCACCGTTCCGGCATTGTCTCCGTGGTAGCCCTTGTAAAAGGCCCCCACGTCGATGCTCACAACGTCCCCCTCCTGGATCACCCTCTCCCGGGACGGGATGCCGTGGATCACCTGCTCGTTGATGGAGATGCAGGCAGACCCCGGGAATCCCCCGTACCCCAGAAAGGACGGCTTTGCTCCATGGGAGGTAATAAAGTCGTGGATCTTGCGGTCAATTTCCCAGGTGGTGACCCCGGGCTTCACCGCGTCCAGCCCTACCTGGAGAGCCTGGGCAGAAAGGCGGCATGCCTCCCGCATCCGTTCCAGCTCCCCCGATGTCTTGAGCACAATCATACCGACGCCTCCAACGCGCGGAGAATCGCCGCCGAGGCCTCTTCCAGAGGCTGGTTGCCGTCGATGGTCCGCAGCTTGCCCGCCTTCTGGTAGTAATCCACCAGAGGCTGGGTCTGCCGGTGATAGGTCTCCAGCCGCTGCTGGACCGTCTTGGGATCGTCGTCCTTCCGGGTAACCAGCTTGCCGTCGCACTTGTCACAGACGCCCTCCGCCGCAGGCGGGTTGTGGGTCATGTGATAGCTGGCGCCGCAGCCTTCGCATACCCGCCGGCCGCTCATCCGGGTCACAATCGCCTCGTCGGGCACATCGATCTCGATCACCCGGTCGATGGCGACCCCCATCTGGTCCAGGGCCTCCGCCTGCGCCACCGTGCGGGGGAATCCATCCAGGATGAATCCGCCTGCACAGTCGGGCTGGGCCATCCGCTCCTTGATGATGCCGATGACCAGCTCATCGGGAACCAGCTGGCCGCTTTCCATGTAGGACTTGGCCTGCTGCCCCAGGGGGGTGCCCTTCTTCTGGGCCTCCCGGAGCATATTCCCGGTGGACAGAGAGGGGATGTTCAGCTTTTGGCTGATCACCTCGGCCTGTGTTCCTTTGCCGGCGCCGGGGGCGCCGAGGAGTATAATCTTCATACCGAAAACCTCCCTTGTGGTTTCCCTATCCTCTGCCGCTGGTCTTACTCAAGAAATCCCTTGTAGTGGCGCATCATCATCTGGGACTCCAGGCTCCGCACCGTATCCAGGGCAACGCCCACCACGATGATAATAGAGGTACCGCCCAGGGAGATGTTCATCCCCATGATGGCTCCCAGGATGATGGGCAGAATGGCCACCACCGCCAGGAAGAAAGCGCCCACCAGGGTGATCTTGGAGATCACCTTGCTGATGAAGTCCACCGTGGGCTTGCCGGGACGGATGCCCGGGATGCCCCCGTTGTTCTTGCGCAGGTTATTGGCCATCTCCAGGGGATTGTACTGGATCGCCACATAGAAGTAGTTGAACGCGATGATCAGGATGAAATACAGAACCGCGTACACCACGGTGTTGTAGTTAAACAGCCCCAGGAACTGGCCCAGCAGCCCGTCGGTATTGGACATAAAGCTGCGGATGGTGCCGGGGATTGCCAGCAGGGACGAGGCAAAGATGATGGGCAGCACGCCGGACATATTCACCTTGATGGGAATATGGGTGGACTGGCCGCCGTACATCTTCCGTCCAACCACCTTCTTGGCATACTGGACGGGAATCCGCCGCTCGGCATTGGTCATCATCACAATGAACCCGATCATCAGGAGGAAGAGAACCACAATCAGGGGTACAAAGACGAAGTACTGGTACTGCTTCAGCAGGTAACCCCACTGGATATACTGCCAGAGGCTGTACACAGCCGCCGGGCCGCGGGACACAATACCAGCAAACAGGATCAGGGAGATCCCGTTGCCAATGCCGTTCTGATCGATCCGCTCGCCCAGCCATACAACCACCATGGCGCCGGCCGTAAAGGTGGCGATGATGGTGATGGCAGCCAGCACACCCTCAAACCCATCGGTATAGGCCAGGGCGCCGGAAGTGCGTCGGAACATGAAGTAGTAGGCAGTGGCCTCGATCACCGCCAGGGCAATGGTGGAATAGCGGGTGATCTTTTTCAGCCGCTTTTTCCCATCCTCGCCCTCCTTCGCCATCCGCTCCAGGGCCGGGATGGCCACCGTGAGCAGCTGGATGACGATGGAAGCGGTGATATAGGGAGAAATGGACAAGGCGAAGAGGGTAGCGTTGGCGAAGGCGCCACCAGTCAGAATGTCCAGATACCCCAGCAGGTTGCCGTTGGAGGAGATCATCGCCTGCAGGGCGGTGGGATCCAGGAAGGGAACCGGGATCACCGATCCCACACGGACGATGAAGAGGATCAGCAGGGTGTAAAGGATCTTTTTCCTTAAGTCAGCGATTTTCCATGCATTTCTTAAAGTCTCAATCACCTTTAGATCACCTCAGCCTTTCCGCCCGCCTCCTCAATTTTCTTTTTCGCCCCTTCGGAGAAAGCGGCGACGTTGACGGTCAGCTTCTTGGTCAGCTCGCCTCTGCCCAGGATCTTCACACCGTCATTGGCCTTCTTGATCACCCCGGCATCCAGCAGAGCCTTGGTATCCACCACGGCGCCGTCCTCAAACCGGTTGAGGTCGGAGACGTTGATGGCGGTAAACTTGCTGGCGAAGATATTGTTGAAGCCTCTCTTGGGAACCCGTCTCTGGAGAGGCATCTGGCCGCCTTCAAAACCAGGGCGGACATGGCCGGAACGGGCCAGCTGGCCCTTGTGGCCGTAACCGGCAGTCTTGCCGTTGCCGGAACCGGCGCCTCTGCCCTTCCGGAACGCCTTCTTGGCAGAACCGGGGGCCGGCGAAAGCTCGTGCAATTTCATGGTGCTGCACCTCCTTGTTTTATGCGTCGCAAACCTCGATCAGATGGATGATCTTGCGGATCTTGCCCCTGGTGGCATCGTTATCGGGCTGGATGGTCTCCTGCCCAATCTTTCTCAGGCCGAGGGAATAGGCGGTAGCGATCTGGTCGTCCTTGCAGCCCTGGAACCCTCTCACCAGCTTGATCTTCTTGTTCATTCATGCCACCTCCTAACCGATGATGTCCTTGGCGGACTTGCCCCGGATGGCGGCCACCTCGTCCACATTGCGCAGGGAGGCCAGGCCGGCTACCGTGGCATTCACCACGTTGTTGGGGTTATTGGAGCGCAGAGACTTGGCCCGGATATCCCGGATGCCGGCAACCTCCATCACCGAGCGGACAGGGCCGCCCGCGATCACGCCGGTACCCTTGGGGGCGGGCATCATCAGCACCTCGCCGGCACCAAACTTGCCGATAACCTCGTGGGGGATGGTGGTTCCCTTGAGGGCGATCTTAATCAGGTTCTTCTTGGCATCCTCGATGCCCT
This sequence comes from Candidatus Heteroruminococcus faecigallinarum, assembly GCA_904387055.1. Taxonomy (GTDB): domain Bacteria; phylum Bacillota; class Clostridia; order Oscillospirales; family Ruminococcaceae; genus Heteroruminococcus; species Heteroruminococcus faecigallinarum. Next base: position 27,519 of record CAJFKV010000024.1, read on the forward strand.
TCCGGATGGCGTCCGGAACCTCGGAGGCCTTGCCCAGGCCAAAGCCGATGGTCCCTTCCCCGTCGCCCACGACAACCAGAGCCGCGAACTTGAATATCCGGCCGCCCTTCACCGTCTTGGATACACGGTTGATGGCGACTACTCTTTCACTGAGATTCAGTGTCGATGCGTCGATTCGAGACAACAATATCCCTCCCTTAGAACTTCAGTCCACCCTCGCGGGCGCCCTCGGCCAGCTCCTTAACGCGGCCGTGATAGATATATCCGCTGCGGTCAAACACAACCTCCGAGATGCCCTTGGCGGTAGCGGCGCTGGCCAGAGCCAGGCCCACCTTGTGGGCAGCCTCCTTGTTGCCGCCGAAGCCCTCGAAAGACTTATCCATGGTGGAAGCCGAAGCCAGGGTGACGCCGGCCACGTCGTCGATGAGCTGGGCATAGATGTGCTTGGAGGAACGGAAGACGTTCAGACGGGGACGGGCGGCAGTACCGCTCACCTTGCCTCTGACTCTTACATGACGATGGAGTCTTGCTTTGTTCTTGTCAGGCTTTGAAACCATTGTGCGATTCCCTCCTTACTGGTTATTTCTTGCCCTTGCCGGCCTTGCCTTCCTTGCGGATGATCACTTCGCCGGCATACTTGATGCCCTTGCCCTTGTAAGGCTCGGGGGGACGCTTGCTGCGCACTTCCGCCGCAAACTGGCCCACCTTCTGCTTGTCGGGCCCGTTGATGACGATCTTGTTGGGCGCAGGAACCTCGATGGTGATATCGGCCGTGTCGGACATAATCACCTGGTGGGAATACCCCAGGTTCATGACCAGGTCCTTGCCCTGCTTGGCGGCACGGTAACCCACGCCGTTGATCTCCAGCTCCTTCTTGAAGCCTTCGGACACGCCCACCACCATGTTGTGGACCAGGGTCCGGGTCAGGCCGTGGAGGCTCCGGTGAACTTTGTCGTCGGAGGGACGCTCCACCAGGATATGGCCGTCCTCCATCTTGACGGTGATTTCGGGATTGCAGTCATAAGCCAGCTGGCCCTTGGGGCCCTTCACCGCAATGTGGCTGCCGTCGATCTTCACCTCGACGCCGGCGGGAACTGCAATGGGTTTCTTACCAATACGACTCATTTTGCCTCTCCCCCCTTACCAGATGAACGCCAGAACTTCGCCACCGACGTTCTCCTGGCGCGCCTGCTTGTCGGTGAGGATGCCCTTGGGGGTGGACAGGATGGCGATCCCCAGCCCCTTGAGAACCTTGGGCATATCCTCGCAGCTTGTATAGATCCGCAGACCGGGCTTGGAAACTCTCCGCAGTCCGCTGATAACCTGGGTCTTGCCGGGACCGTACTTGAGGGTCATGTGGATAACGCCCTGCTTGCCGTCCTCAACAACCGTATATCCCTTGATATACCCCTCGTCCAAGAGAATCTTCGCAATGGCGATCTTCATCTTGGAGGCGGGAATATCGACCGTGTCATGCTTCGCCGAGTTCGCGTTCCGGATGCGGGTAAGCATATCGGCGATGGTATCGGTAATATTCATAGGTCAACCTCCTTTGCGTTAAGCTTACCAGCTTGCCTTTTTAACGCCGGGAATCTGGCCCTTGTAGGCCAGCTCTCTAAAGCAGATACGGCAGATGCCGAACTTGCGAAGATAGGCATGGGGGCGTCCACAGATCTTGCATCTGTTATACGCGCGGGTGGAGAACTTGGGCGTCGCCTGCTGCTTCAGTTTCATCGATTTCTTAGCCAATTTATCTCATCCTCCCCTTACTTCGCAAACGGAGCGCCCATCAGAGTCAGCAGCTCGCGGCACTCTTCGTCGGTCTTGGCGGTGGTGACAAAGGTGATGTCCATCCCGCGGACCTTGTCAATCTTGTCGTACTCAATCTCGGGGAAGATCAGCTGCTCCCGCAGGCCCATGTTGTAGTTGCCCCGGCCGTCAAAGCCGTTGACGCTGATGCCCCGGAAGTCACGAACGCGGGGCAGGGCAATGTTGAAGAACCGATCCAGGAACTCGTACATTCTCTCCCCACGAAGGGTGACCTTGGCGCCGATGGGCATGCCCTCGCGGAGCTTGAAGTTGGCCACCGACTTTCTCGCCTTGCACACCACCGGCCGCTGGCCGGTAATCTTGCTCAGATCGCCCACAACGGCATCCAGAACCTTGGGGTTGTCTCTGGCCTCGCTGCAGCCGACATTCAGCACCACCTTATCCAGCTTGGGGATCTGCATGACACTCTTGTAGCCAAACTTCTTCATGAGAGCGGGGGCTACGTCTTGTTGATAAAGATCTTTCAATCTAGCCATGGTTTCTCCTCCTTACCTTAGAATGCCGCGCCGCAGCCGGAATGACGGCACACACGCTCTTTCTTGCCGTCGGCCAGCTTGTAGGCGGGTCTGGTGGGCTTGCCGCACTTGGGGCAGACAGGCATCACCTTGCAGGCATAGAGGGCGCCCTCGGCCTTGACGATGCCGCCGGCCTGCTGGGCGCTGCGGGGTTTCACATGCTTGCTCACCATGTTGCACCCTTCCACGATCACCTTGCCCTCCTTGGGGCTGACCTGGAGAACCTTGCCCTTTTTGCCCTTGTCCTTGCCGGACAGAATGACGACAGTGTCGCCAGCCTTCACATGAAGCTTACTCATCTCTTGCGACACCTCCCACTACAGTACTTCCGGAGCCAGGGAGAGGATCTTGGAATAATCCTTCTCGCGCAGCTCGCGGGCAACCGGCCCAAAGATACGGGTACCTCTGGGGTTCTTGTCTTCCTTAATGATGACGGCGGCGTTCTCATCAAAGCGGATGTAGGTGCCGTCCTCCCGGCGCAGGCCCTTGGCGGAGCGAACGATGACAGCCTTCACCACATCGCCCTTCTTCACCTGGCCGCCGGGGGCCGCCTTCTTCACCGAAGCAACCACTACGTCGCCGATATTTGCATATCTTCTACGGGAGCCGCCCAGCACGCGAATGCACATAAGCTCCTTCGCGCCGGT
>CAJFKV010000025.1 GCA_904387055.1 Candidatus Heteroruminococcus faecigallinarum
TCACGCTTTTAATCTAACACATTAGGAGTTTTTTGTCTTTTTCACCGCTTAAGCTTTTTCCAACCACGCGACTATCGCGTGGTTTTCTTTTCACAAAAAGGCCCGCTCAACCCTTCTGGTTGAGCGGACCTTTTGCAGATCGATGGAGCATTCCCGGCGGCATCAGGAAACCGCCCGGACAATTCCCCGCACCAGTGCCCCAAACCGGCCGCTCATCTGGGCGGCCATCTGGCGGACCTCCTCGTCCGACAAGCGGTTGGGGCTGATGCCGGCGGCCAGATTGGTGATGGCGGAAATGCCCAGCAGCCGGATGCCGCAGTGGGCTGCCATGATGGCCTCCGGGACGGTGGACATCCCCACCGCGTCCGCCCCCAGCACCGACAGGGCCCGGATCTCCGCCGGCGTTTCGTACTGGGGCCCCGCCATATAGGCATATACCCCTTCCCGAAGGGGAACCCCCTCCCGGGCCGCCACCTGGCGGGCCGTCTCCCGAAGGGCGGCGCAGTAGGCATCCCCCATATCGAAGAAGCGGGGGCCCAGCTCCCCATCGGCAAACCCCTCCACCGGGGTGAGGGAGGTGAGCTTGATGTGGTCGCTGATCAGCATCAGATCCCCCGGCTGGAAGGTGGGGTTGATTCCCCCGGCGGCATTGGTGACCACCAGCGTCTCCACCCCCAGCAGCTTGAACACCGGCACGTGGTAGGCGCATTCCTCCATGGAATACCCCTCATAGTGGTGGAACCGCCCGGACATCAGGATCACCGGCGCCCCCTCCAGGCGACCAACCGCCAGGACGCCCTTGTGATTCTCGTTGCGGGTCAGAGGAAAATGGGGGATCTGGCCATAGGGGATCTCCACCCGGTCCTCCAGCTGGGCGGTCAGCCCTCCCAGGCCGGAACCCAGCACCACCGCCGTCCGGGGAAGGTCCCCCAAGCGCTCCCGCAGCCAGGCGGCGCTCTCCGCAAACCGCTCCATCCTGGTCATGAATCACGCCCCTCCTCGGAACCGGCGGCCGGCTCCTCCCCTGCCTCCTTCTGGGCAGCGGGGCGGAGACTGGCCCCACACTTGCTGCAGAACAAGGATGCCAGATTATTGGCAGCGCCGCAGGCGGGGCAGACAATCCCCGGCTGGGCCGCGTCCAGCTTTTGGTTGACCTCCTCCAGCTGGGCCAGCATCCCGTCAATCTCGGCGATGCAGCTCTCGACCAACTGGGTACTGTCGGTCCCGTATTTGGTGCTGTCATAGACGATCGAGCCCAGTTTTTCGTAGGCTTTTTGAATATTCCCGGTAATTTTGTAGGCCTGCATCTTGTACTTGGAGCTCTCCACAACCTCGCCGGTCTTGCGGCCGGCCACATCGGCCATCTGCTTGGCTTTATCCAGAAAATGATCAAATGCGCTCATCTCAATGGCACCCCTTTCGGCAAAAGTCTTGTTTGTTTTATTATACACCAAAGGCGTCTTGTCCCGCAACCGCCGCTGGCTCCCAGCCGAACCGGGAATAAAAGGCGGGGAACGCCTTCTTTCTTTCCTGGATTTCCTCAAAACGGGAGATATATTCGTAGGGATACTTGAAGTTGAAGATCCGCTCAATCAAGGTCCCGTCCGGCTGGCGCAGCTTGGTCACCGCCCCCGCCCCCACCGCCAGGATGGTGTGGGTCTCGTCCATAATGAAGGTGTTGTACAGCCCCTCCTGCCCCGGCAGGGCAAAGCCGGTGTTCTCCAGGTTCTCCACGGTGTTCTTCTGCCGGTATAAATAGTAGGGAATGTAACCGGCTGCCTGAAGGGCCTGGCAACCGTACTCCACCATCGCCGCGGCGCTGTCCATCCCTTCCCGGAGGCCCTTGGCCCGGCGGGCCAGATAGGCGGCCCGCTTGATGGCCAGGGTATGGATGGTGATGTTGCCCGGGCGGAGGGCGACGGCCTCGTCCACACCGGCGGCAAAGGAGGAAGCGGTCTCCTCCGGCAGGCCGGCAATCAGGTCCAGATTGATGGTGAAGCCCAGCGCCCGGGCCTCCTCATAGGCCCGGCGGAAGTCCTCCACCGTATGTGCCCGGCCCACCGCCTGGAGCACCTGGTCGCTGAAGGTCTGGGGATTAACGCTCACCCGCCCGGCGCCTCCCTCCCGGATGGCCCGCAGCTTTTCCCGGGTAATGGTGTCCGGCCGGCCGGCCTCCACCGTATACTCCCTCACCCGGTCCAGGTCGTAGCAGTCTGCCACCGTCTCCATCAGCCGGGCCAGCTGGTCCGCCTCCAGGGTGGTGGGGGTGCCGCCGCCGATGTAGATGGTCTCCAGCCGAAGGCCAAGCTCCCGGGCCATGGCGGCCGTGAGACGGATCTCCTCCTGGAGAAGGCGGAGATAGTCGGGCAGGAGGCGGCGGGCCTGGGCAATGGAGTGGGACACAAAGGAGCAGTAGCTGCACCGGGTGGGGCAGAAGGGCAGGGACAGGTACAGGCTGAAGCTCTCCCGCCGGCTGCTCTCCAGAATCCGCCGCTCGTGGCCCTCGGTGGCCTTTGCCAGGGCGATCTTCTGGGGGGAGAGAAGGTACTCCTCCCGGAGCAGGGTCTCGATCTCCTCCCAGCTTTTCCCCTGGTTGCGCAGGGCGTGAAGGAGCTTGATGGGCCGCACCCCCGTCAGGACTCCCCAGGGGGGACGGTCCCCGGTAATCTCCTCCAGCAGGGAAAAGAGGAGCCGGGCCAGGGCCAGTTCACAGGCTCTGGAGGGGAACTCCCCCTCAAAGGAGGCCTCCCGCTCCTCCCGCCGGTCCCCCAACTGGCAGGCAACCCGGAGGCGGATTCCTTCCCCCTGCTGTACCTGGGTGAGAACCCCATCCTCCCCCTGGGGAAGGGCGGTGTCCCTCGTCACCTGGATGGGCTCCCCGGGGAAAAAGAGCATGGTGACATTCTGCATCTCGTAATGATAGGGGTGGTCGTGGATGATGAGGCGCACAGGGCCTCCTCCTTTCCTCTCGATGGTGAAAAAGGACCGCGCCGGGGCGCGGTCCTCAACAGGTCACAGGGCGCCCTGCTGCCGCAGGCGGCGCATCTCCCCAAAAAAGGGGTTCGCGGCCTTTTCATAGGTGAGGGTGGTCTCCCCACCGTGGCCGGGAAATACAGTATATTCCCCTTCCAGCCGGTCCAGGCGGTCCAGCGACCGGAGCAGGGCGGGATAGTCCCCACCGAACATATCGCACCGGCCGATCGACCCGGCAAAGAGCGTGTCCCCGGTAAACAGGAGTTCCCCGCACCGGTAACATACCCCGCCGGGGGTATGCCCCGGGGTGGCAATCACCTGGAGGGACAGCTCCTCCAGGGGGATGGTGTCCCCATCCTGCACCAGATGGTCCGGCACCACATGGTACCGCTGGGGGTCCCCATGAATATAGAGGGCCCGGTTCCGCTTAAGATCGGTAAACAAGACCAGGTCCGCCTCGCTGCCATAGACCGGGATGGCATACCGGGCGGCCAGCTCCTTGACGGCGCCGATGTGATCAAAGTGGCCATGGGTCAGGAGGATCATGGCAGGGGTCATCCCCTCCTTATCCAGCCTGTCGGCAATCCGCTCGGGATCGTCCCCGGGATCGATCACCGCCGCCCTCCCCGACTGGGCGGCCAAGAGGTAACAGTTGGTGAGCAGGTCGCCCACCGGCAGGGTCACCAGCTTCATCGGGACTCCTCTCCTTTCCGGGGCATAATCTGGTCGGTATCCAGGACGATGGTCACCGGCCCGTCGTTGTGGATCTCCACCGCCATATCGGCGCCGAACACCCCGGTGGCCACCTTGCGCACCCCCTGCTCCTCCAGGCAGCTGGCAAAATACTCGTACAGGTCCCGGGCTTCCCCAGGCTGGGCCGCCTTGACAAAGGAGGGGCGGCGGCCCTTGCGGCAATCGGCACAGAGGGTAAAGTTGGACACCACCAAGGCCTCCCCCTCCATATCCAGCACCGACAGGTTCATCTTGTCCTGCGGATCGGTGAAGATCCGCAGCTGGGCACATTTGGCGGCCAGAAACTCCGCCTGGGCAGCGGTGTCCCCCTCGCTCACCCCCAGGAGAATCATCAACCCGGGGCCGATGGACCCCACTACCGTTTGTTCCACCGCAACCGAGGCGCTGGTTACCCGCTGCAAAACCGCTTTCATCGACGGCATCCTCCTCTTTGTTGGGACTACAAGCCGGTGCGCTGTACCCGCAGCACCCCCGGCAGCTTGCGCAGATTGGTGAGCAGATAGTTCAGCTGGTCCAGGTCGGCAACGCTCACCGTCAACTGAATATCCACGTGGTTGTCTTTCAGCTCCCGGGCATTGAGGCTGTGGATGGACAGGCGCATATTGCTCACCGCCATCCCCACGTCCACAATCAGGTTCTGCCGGTCCTCGGCATAGATCTCGATGGTGGACTTGAAGGTCTCCTTGAACCGCTCGGCCCACTGGGCGTTGACCCACCGGGCGGCCTGCTCCGGGTCGTCGGAGTTCATCCCGTTCTGCACGTTTACACAGTCTCTCTTGTGGATGGAAACCCCGTATCCCCGGGTCACAAAGCCCACAATGTCGTCCCCCGGCAGGGGATTGCAGCACCGGGCAAACTTCACCAGGCATCCCTCCAGCCCTTCCACAATCACCCCGCTGGAGGCCTTCTCCTTTTTGGGCTTGATGGCGGCTTTTTCCGCCTGCTTCTCCTGGTCGGGCTTGCGGTAGTTCTTGACGAACTCCTCCTTGATCCGGGGCAGCAGCCGCTGGAGGGAGATCCCTCCGTAGCCGATGGCGGCATAGAACTCGTCCGCCGTGGCAAAATGCTGCCGCTGGGCAATCTTGGTGATGAATTCCTCCAGTTCTTTTTCCGGCAGGGAGATCATGTTGCGGCGGAATTCCTTCTCCACCGTCTCTTTGCCCTGGGCAATGTTCTCCTCCCGCCGTTCTTTCTTGAACCAGCTGCGGATCTTGTTGCGGGCCTCGGAGGTACGGACGATGTTCAGCCAGTCCCGGCTGGGCCCGTTGGTCTTCTCCTTGCTGGTGAGGATCTCCACAATGTTGCCGGTCTTCACCTTATAATCCAGGGAGACGATGCGGCCGTCCACCTTGGCCCCCACCATCCGGTTGCCCACCGCCGAGTGGATGGCATAGGCGAAATCGATGACGGTGGACCCGGTGGGCAGACTGATGACGTCACCCCGCGGAGTAAAGACAAAGACCTCTTCCGGGGCGATGTCGGTCTTGATCGACTTGACCAGGTCCTCCACATCGTCCGATTCCTTCTGGGATTCCAGCAGCTGGCGCACCCAGGCCAGCCGGTCCTCCAGGCTGTCCTTGCCGGAGATGCCCGCCTTGTACTTCCAGTGGGCAGCCACACCGTATTCCGCGGTGTAGTGCATCTCCCAGGTACGGATCTGCACCTCGAAGGGGACGCCCTCCTTGTCGATCACCGTGGTGTGGAGGGACTGGTACATGTTGGGCTTGGGGGTGGAGATATAGTCCTTGAACCGGTTGGGAATGGGCCGGAACATGTCGTGGATAACCCCCAGCACATAGTAGCACTCAAAAACCGAGTTCACCAGCACCCGGCAGGCATAGATGTCGTAGATCTCGTCAAAATCCCGCCCCTGCATATAGACCTTCCGGTAGATGCCGTAGACGCTCTTGACCCGGGCCGAGATCTGCACGTCCATCTTCTCCTGGAGAAGGCGGTCGTGGATCCTCTGCTTGATCCGCTCCAGAAAGGCCTCCTGCTCCTCGCGGCGCATGGCCAGCTGGTCCTCGATCTCCTGATAGGCCACCGGGTCCAGAATGTGGATGGCCCGGTCCTCCAGCTCCTCCTTGATGGTGCGGATACCCAGCCGGTGGGCCAGGGGGGCGTAAACCTCCATCGTCTCCAGGGCCTTTTCCCGCTGCTTTTCCTCCGATTTGTAGGAGATGGTCCGCATGTTGTGGAGCCGGTCGGCCAGCTTGATGATGATAACCCGCACATCCTGGGCCATGGCCAGCAGCATCTTGCGGACATTCTCCGCCTGCTGCTCCTCCCGGGAGATAAAGGGAATCCGCCCCAGCTTGGTAACCCCGTCCACCAGGAGGGCTACCTCCTTGCCGTAGGACTTTTCCAGCTGCTCCAGGGTGTAATCGGTGTCCTCCACTACATCGTGAAGAAGAGCAGCCACGATGGTGTCGGTGTCCATCCCCAGCTCCACCAGGATGGCAGCCACCGCGATGGGGTGGGTGATGTATGGCTCGCCCGAAGCCCGCATCTGCCCCTGGTGGGCATCGTTGGCCAGCTGGTAGGCCTGGGTGATCTTGTCCAGGTCATAGTTGCGCCCGGTCTGCTTGATCTTCTCCATCAGCTCCGAAAAACCATCCATCATTCCTCACCGCCTTTCATTTCCTCCAGCCGCCGGATCGCCGGGGCCGAAAAGAGATCCACCTTGTCCTGCCTGTCCACCGTGCGGATCGCCGTACCCCCGGGTACCGTCTCCTCCTGCGTGAGACCCAGCTCCCGCAGCATCTGCAGGATCAGCCGGAGGTGAAGGTACCCCAGCCCTGTTTCCGCCACGCGGGTATACAGCATATCGGGGCCATAGGGGTACCCGCCGCTGCGGCGGAGGAACCGATACACCAGGGCCGCCTCCTCCCGGGTGGGCCGCGCCTGGGCAGGGGATTGATGAAGGAAGGCCTCCCCCCGCAAGAACCGCTCGTATTCCTGTTTTTCCCGGCGAACCTGCTCTTGATCCACCCCGCAGGGCCGCAGATCCCGAATCCGGATCGAAACGCGGATCTCCCCCCGGTACTCGTTTACCGTCAGCTCCACCGCCAGATCCAGCCGGTCCCCCGGCTGGAAGGGGAACCGCTGGGGGCTCATGCCAAAATAGACGGCGGTCACCGCCTGATCCTCCCGCTGGAACCGAAGGCGAAGATGCTTGCCCTCCCCCATGGGGAAGATGGCCGAAAGGGTCATCTTCCGCAGCAGAAAGCAGGGGAACTCGTTTCCTTCCCCAAAGGGTTCCAGAGCGGCCAGCTGCCGGGCGGTCTCCACCGTGGCCTCCCGAGGGTCCAGCTCCCGGTCCAGGTGGAGGATTCCCACCGGCATCTCGGCAAACTGCCCGGCGGCAAACTGGTTGATCCGGCGGACAAATTCCCCCAGCCGGTCCTCCGGCAGGGTCACCCCGGCCGCCGCCGGATGCCCCCCATACCGGGTGAGCAGCGGGGCGCAGGCCGAGATGGCCTGGATGATGGAGAAGCCCTCCACGCTGCGGGCGGATCCCCGGGCCTCCCCCTTGTCCACCGAGAACAGGATGCACGGCTTTCCAAACCGCTCGGTCAGCCGGGCGGCGGCAATCCCCACCACCCCGTGGTGCCATCCCTTCCCGGCAATAACCAGCACCCGCTGGTGCAGCAGGCCGGGGTCCTGCTCCAGCAGGCGGCGGATGTCCTCCACAATCTGGGCTTCCAACTCCTTGCGGCGGCTGTTCAGCTGGTCGATGCTGCGGGCCAGCTCCATCGCCCGCTCCTCGTCCTCACAGAGGAGGAGCTCCACCCCGTCGTCCACGCGACCCAGGCGGCCGCAGGCGTTGATCCGGGGCGCCAGGCCAAAGGAGACCGACTCGGCGGTAATGGGGCGGGACCCCACCCCCGACACCTCCAAAAGCGCCGCCAGGCCCAGGTTTTCCGGCTCGGCCAGCTGACGCAGGCCCCGGCGCACAATGGTCCGGTTCTCCCCCCGCAGCTCCACCACATCCGCCAAGGTGCCCAGCGCCACCAGCTCTCCGTAGGCTTCCAGCATCTCCTCTCCGCTGTCATCCCCCTCCAGGGCACAGATCAGCTTGAAGGCCACCCCCACCCCGGCCAGGCTCTTGCAGGGGCTGGGGCAGTCCTTCCGATGGGGATCCACCACCGCCACAGCGGGAGGCAGCTCCTCCCGAGGCTGGTGGTGGTCGGTCACCACCACATCAACCCCCAGCGAATTGGCATAGGCGATCTCCTCCAAGGCGGAGATTCCATTGTCCACCGTGAGGATCAGGTCGATGTGGTGGTCGGCAATCAGCTTCACCGATTCCTTGTTGAGGCCATACCCCTCGGTCTCCCGGTCGGGGATATAGTAGGTCACGTCCCCTCCGGCCGACTCCAGATAGCTGTACATCAGCACGGTGGAGGTGATCCCGTCACAGTCGTAGTCTCCATAAACGGCGATCTTTTCCCCCTTGTCAAGGGCCCGCCGGACCCGCTCCACCGCTTTGTCCATATCCTTGAGAAGAAAGGGGCTGGAAAGGGCAGCGTTGGCAAAAAAGGCGCGGCAGCCCTCAGGGGTATCGATCCCCCGGGCCGCCAGCAGATCGCAGAGAAGAAGAGGCTGCCCCGTGGCGGCAGCCATCTCCCGAGCTTTTTGCCGGTCCCAGCGGGCCATCTTCCAGGAATGCAGTTCCACAGCCTCTTCCTCCTTTCTCTCCCCAGCCGGGGCCGCCTCCATGGGAATCCTTCCCCCAGCTGGTAAAAATCAACTGTACTAGTATAGCACAGATCGACGATTTCTTCAATAACCGTTCCTTTTCTCCTCCGCCCAAGGCCAAATCACCCCATGGGCGCGTACTGGCTCATAATCTGCAGGGCCACCGACAGGCCGTCCACCGCCGCGCTCATGATCCCCCCGGCGTAGCCAGCCCCTTCCCCACAGGGGTAGAGGCCGCGCACATTGGTGGCCTGGAGGGTGCTGTCCCGCAGGATCCGCACCGGGGAGGAGGTGCGGGTCTCCAGGCCGGTGAGGAGACTGTCCGGCCGGTCAAAGCCCTCGATGCTCCGGCCGAACCGGCGAAGGCCGGTCTCCAGCATCCCGCAGACGGGGGCGGGCAGCAGGTCGTGGAAGTCCGCCCCCTCCACCCCCAGGGCGTAGGTGGGCTCCACCGCTCCCAGGGAAAGGCCTTTTTTTCCCTGGAGGAACTCCCCCACCGTCTGGGCCGGGGCCCGGTAGCTGCGGCCGCCGGCGGCGAAGGCCGCCGCCTCCAGCCGTTCCTGGAACGACACCCCCGCCAAGGGGCCGTCGCCGCCGAAATCTTCCCTGTCCACCGACACCACCACCGCCCCGTTGGCGTTGCGGCCATCCCGGGCAAACTGGCTCATTCCATTGGTCACCACGCCCCCCGGCTGGGAGGCGGCCGGCACCACCACACCCCCCGGGCACATGCAGAAGGTGTAGACCCCCCGCCCGTTCTCCCGGTAGGAGAGCTTGTACTCCGCCGGGGGCAGCATGGGATGGCCGGCCAGCGGCCCGTACATGGCCTGGTTCAGCGCTTCCTGAAGGTGCTCGATCCGCACCCCCACCGAAAACGGCTTGCTTTCCAGCTCCAATCCCCGCCTCTCCAGCAGACGGAAGGTATCCCGGGCGCTGTGCCCCACCGCCAGCACCACCACCTGGGCCTTCTGCTGGTCGCCGCCATAGGTGAGGGAGCCGATGTACCCCTGGCTCACCCGCAGGTCCTCCACCCGGGTGTCAAACCGCACCTCGCCCCCCAGACGGATGATTTCCTGGCGGATCGCCTTCACCACCTGGCGCAGGTGGTCGGTTCCAATGTGGGGCTTTGCCTTTTGCAGGATCTCCCGCGGCGCGCCGAACTCCACAAAGGTGCGCAGAACATAGTCCCGCAGGGGGCTGCCGATCTGGGTGGTCAGCTTTCCATCCGAGAAGGTGCCGGCTCCCCCTTCTCCAAACTGGACGTTGCTCTCCGGGTCCAGGCGGCCTTCCCGCCAGAACTCTTCCACCGCCCGCACCCGGTGTTCCACGCTTCCGCCCCGCTCCAGCACTAGGGGGCAGTATCCGTGGCGCGCCAGCATCAGGGCGGCAAACATCCCCGCCGGGCCAAAACCCACCACCACCGGCCGGTGCTTCAGGGGACGGGTCCCCAGCAGGACCTGGGGCTCCGTCCGGGTAAGGATGCTCACATCCGGCCGGCCCAGCCGGGCTACCAGCGCCGCCTCGTCCCCCTCGGTCTCGATGCCGATGGTATACACAAAATTGATCTTTCCCCGCCGGCGGGCGTCCACCGAGCTTTTCACCACATACAGTTCCTTCACCTGGCCCTGGTGCAGGCCGGCCCGCTTCAACGCCTGCTGAAAGGCCTGCTCCTGATCCCCGCCCACGGGGACGATCACGTTGCGCACAAGAATGGCCATTGCCCTTTTCTCCCTTCCCCGGCAGAGAAAGGGCCCGTCCTTCCTTGGGACAGGCCCTCTTCCCACATGCCGGAATATCCTTACTGCTGCTCGCTGGTTACCTGAACCACCGCGCTGTAATCTCCCACAGCCCACACAAGGCCCTTGTTGGGCAGGTAGACGTTGACCGGGATGCTGAACTGCCCCTCCCGGACGGTCCGGTCGGACAGGTCAATCTCCGCCACCACATCGTTGCCGGTGATGGTAGCCAGCACGTCGTTGTCCCCCATCAGGCGGACGCTCAGGCGGGCGTTCACCACCGTGGCCTGGAGGTTCTCCGGCTGGTTGACCAGCACAAAATTGTCCACATACAGGTCCAGGGTGCCAATGTTGGTATCATCAAACTGCACCAGCACCGTCTCCACATTGTCGATGTTGGTAAAGGTGTCGGGCAGCTGGCTGGTGACGTCAAAGGTATAATCCTGGCTCATGTCCAAGGTCTTCAGGTCGATATAGCCCAGGTGGATCTCGGTATAGTTCTGGATAATATCCGGATTGGCCGCCACACGGAGGGTCTCGTGGGATAGGGTCATCCGCTCCTCCAGCTCCTCCACCGGGAAGCCGCTGGGCACGTTCATAAACTCCACCCGCAGGGGAAGCTCCACCATCCGCTTGACGGGGATGGTCACGTCGGCTGTCTCCGCATCCATCGAGATGTTCTCCTTGCTCACCTCGTTCCCCTCGGCGTCCAGGAGCTTGATCTCCCCCTGCAGCACCTTGGGGCTGCTGATGGGCTCGGACAGGTCCAGCTCCACCACACACCGGTCCACGCTGGCCAGGTCGATCTCCGGGCCGGTGAGGGTCACCTGGGAGGGGTTGATGATCTCCTGCTCCACCAGGCAGTCCTCCGGATAGGTAAGACCGTTGATATCCGCCTCGATGGGGATGGTGCGGGTCAGCAGCCGGTCAAAGTTCACCCGGATGGTCTCCGGGCTCTGCCGGGTGATGGTAAAATCCTTGTTGCTGATGTTCCGATAGGTAAGGGGCAGATCGTAGGTCCCCGCGCCGGTTACATTTGTCAGGCTGGGGGTAACCGAGATATCGTCGGCGGTAATGGTGCCCAGCACGGTGGGCACCGCCTCCACATACACCTGGCAGGTCAGATCCTCCACCCCGATGGGCTGCAGCTCCATCTGGCTGGAAATCTCGCTGCCGGTGGAAAAGTCGATGGGAATGTCGGTAATCCGCTGGCTGCGGGGCTCGTCGGAGTTGCTTTGTACCGCCACCCAGGAGATGATGGCAATCGCCACCGAGATGAGCAGAATCATCCGCTTGTCTTTGAACAGCTTATCGACCCAATTTTTCATTGCTTTTTCACCTTCCAGAAACCAATCTTCTTCTCGGTCTCGCCCTTGTTGTCCTCCAACAGCTCCTCCCGCAGCAGGGCGCCCAGCTGGTCAATGGTATAGTTTTGCTTCAGCTGGCCGTTGCGGGCCACCGAAATGACGCTGGTCTCCTCCGAAACGATGACCACAATGGCATCGGAGTTCTCGCTCATTCCCAGCCCCGCCCGGTGGCGGGTTCCCAGCATCTTGCTGATGGTCATATTATCCGACAGGGGAAGAAAGCACCCCGCCGCATACAGCTTTCCTCCCCGTACCACCAGCGCTCCGTCGTGAAGGGGGGAATTGACAAAAAAGATATTGCCGATCAGGTTGCTGCTGGGGTCCGCATCCAGGACAGTACCGGTTTTGATGATCTCCCCCAGCTTGGTCTGCCGCTCAATCACAATCAGCGCGCCGAACTTCTGCTTGCACAGGTAGACGCAGCTGTCACAAAGGGCGTCGATAAAACGGATCCACCGCATTCTCCCGCCCGATTCCTCCTGGCTGCTGGAAAACACATTGAGGCTCTCCCCCAAACGGCTGAACCGGCTGCGGCCCACCTGTTCCAGGGCCCGGCGTATCTCCGGCTGGAACACAATGAAGGCGGCCAGCACAATATTGCCCAAGACTGTCTGCATAAAGAATCGGAGAGTATCCATGCCCAGCCAGTCGGCAAAGATATACAGCACCATCAGCACCACGAAGCCCTTGATCAGCTGCTGGGCCCGGGTTTCTTTCACCAGATTGATGACCTGATAGATGATAAAAGCCACCACCAAAACATCCAGCACGTCCGAGACCTCGACGATGTTCACCAGCGACCGCAGTCGGTACCATGCTGTGCTGAAAGCGTCCATTGTTGCAACTCCCCTTTACAAGTCCGGCGGGCTGTTCCCGCCGCATCCCAAAACAGTGTACTTCATTGTACCATATTTTTTGTTCGAAAAAAATCCTAAAACTATGAACAATGGAAACTTTCCTCCCCCATCCCCAAAAGAGGCCGGCAGCCTGTCCCTCCCTGCACCGAAAAAGCGGCGGGGCCCTGCCGTCTCGGAATGGCCCCGCGCCGGGCAAACTTATGGAAGGAGAGATGCCACATCCCGGCAGAAGGCATCCACCTCGTCGGCAGTGTTGAAAGCGCCCAGGCTGGCCCGCACCGTTCCCCGCTCCATGGTGCCCATCTTGTTGTGGGCCAGGGGAGCACAGTGAAGCCCCGCCCGGACCGCTGCACCCCGCTGATCCAGACCGGCGGCGGTTTCCTCACTGGCCTGCCCCCGAACAGTAAAGGATACCACCGGCAGCTGGGGAGCATCGCCATACAATTCCACCCCCGGCAGCGACTCCAATCCTCGCCACAGCCGGTGGACCAGGGTCATCTCCCGGTGGCGGATGGACTCCAATCCCTTCTCCTGGAGAAAGGCCAGGCCCGCCCCCAATCCGATGATGCCGGCGGTGTTGACCGTCCCGCTTTCCAGGGCGTCGGGCAGGAAATCCGGCTGTTCCCCTTTGGCCGACAGGCTGCCCGTGCCCCCCACCATCAGCGGGCGGGGCAGCTGCTCGTTGTTCACCAGCAGCAGCCCGGTGCCGCTGGGTCCATAAAGGCCCTTGTGGCCGGCGGTACACAGGTAGTCGATCCCCCACTTGGTCATAGGGATCTCCAGAAGGCCGGCGGTCTGGGCCGCGTCCACCAGGAACAGAATCCCCTTTTCCCGGGCAAGGCCGGCCAGCTGCCGGACAGGCTGAACAAAACCGAACACGTTGGACCCATGGGTACAGACCATCAGCCGAGTGCAGGGACGGATACACCGGGCAAATGCCTCCACCGTGGCGTCCGGATCGCCGGGAACGGTGACAGCAATGTCAAACGAAATCGTCCCCTCCTTGGCCAGGCGATAAACCGGCCGCAGCACCGAATTGTGCTCCAGATCGGAGATGATCACATGATCCCCCGGCCTCAGCAACCCTTGGATGGCGATATTGAGTCCATGGGTACAGTTCTGGGTAAAGATCACCTGTTCCGGCTGGGGCAGGTCAAACAGCTGTGCTGCCCGTTCCCGGGTCTGGGTGACCATGACGGCCGTGGCGATGGACATCTCGTGGCCTGCCCGGCCCGGATTGGCCCCATAGTGTTCCATAGCCTCCAGAACGCTTTGACGCACCGACGGCGGCTTGGGCCAGGTGGTAGCGCCGTTGTCAAAATAGATCATTCTTCTTCACCCCCGGACAATTCCCGTCACCGAAATGCCGGCCCGCTGCAGGCACCCCTGGGCGACGGTGGGATTACACTCCACCAGCAGGCCATACCCACAGCCGCTGGCGGAGGTGTGATACGCGTTACGCACAATGCGGGACCCAATGCCGCAGCGAGCCAGCGCTTGCTGACCCTTGACGGCCTGGGTCACCGACCTTACCAAAAGGGTTGATCGCATCATGGGGATCACCAAACCTTTTTTCTCCCATCCTATGCCGCCCCGCCCCCCGATGGCACAAAAGGCGCCGGGGCAGCTGCCCCGGCGCCTTCCACACCGTCGCTATTCTTTTCTTCCAAAGGAGAAAAACTCCCGCCGCAGGCGTTTCCACACGCCGGCACACCCGCCCCGATGGACGGATTTCTTCAGCTGCCTCCTATGGGACGGCGCCGGGGAGCCGTCGTCAATCCTGGGAGGCAGGTCGAAAAAAGCTGGGCTGCTCGGCCGGTTTTTCCTGGACAACCTCCTTGACCAGGTTGTCAAAAGGTTCCCCCGCCGCCTGTGCCGCCGCAGGTTCCTCCGGGGAACCGTCCCCCTCCTGGGGCTGGCTCTGCTCGTCGCCGGTAGCCTCGGCCAGCGCCGCGTCCAGGGCCTCCAGCCGCTTATCCATCGCGTCAAAGGCGGCCATGACCCCTTCCTTCATCAGGGCCAGTCCCTCCTTTACCTGGCGGTACTCCTCGTCAAACTGGATGGTGGCCCGGGTAACCGATTGGGCAATGCCGTCCGCCTCTTCCCTAGCCTTGGCCACGATCTCCTCGGCGCTGGACTGGGCCGCCAGCAGAATCTCCCCCACATTCCGGGAGAGCTCCTCGTACTTGCGGCTGCGGCTCTCCAGGCTCTCGGCCCGGAACTGCAGCTGCCGGCACCGCTCGTTCTGGATCTGGATCTCCCGCTCCTTCTCGGAGGAGATCCGCTTCTGCCGCTCAATCTCATCGGACAGGCTCTGGATCATCTTGGCCGCCTCGGAGGCGGCGCTCTTCTCCTCCTGGAGCTGGGCGGTCATCTCCTGGAGCTGGGTTTCCGCTTCCCCGGCCCGGCGGGCAACCGCGTCCCGATCCCGCTCCAGCTGGGCAAGCTTGGCGTTGTAGGTTTCCTCCTGACGCCTGGCTTCCTCCCCCAGTTTATAGATATAATCCATGACCATCTTCTTATCAAAGCCGAACATGCTCGACTTAAACCCCATCTGCTCCGCCACAGAGCCACCTCATTTCCTTGTTGATCGACCCTTCCAAAGATGGAAAGAGACCGTCGGGCGCCGGCCGCAAAGGAAATATCCTCCCCCTGGCGCCGCTATTTTATTTCATTATATCAACCGCCTGTGTAAAATACAAGAAAAAAAGGGGACATGTATCCTTTTTTCCGTCGGAAATGTCTGCACAAGCTGCCGAGCTCTGGAAAAGCGGAGGGCCACATACAAAAAAAACGCCGCCCAAGCCTTGCCGGGCGGCAAAAAGGATTCTTCTTTTAGAACCGGCCGAGCACCTGGCTGCCCGCCAGGGCCACAGCCCGCACGGCGCTGCCGGTATCCGGGTTCTGGGAGGTTGCCGGCGTCGTCGTGGTGGTTCCGGTAGTGGTTGCCGCCGTGTTGGAAGCGGAGGTGCTGGAGGTGGAAGACCCGGAAGAGGACGCCACCAGCTCCACATCCGACCACACATAGGTCCCCAGGGTACTGGTGCGGAACTCCAGGCCGCTGTTCCCATTGGGGAACCAAACGGCATCCAGCTCCTTGAGCTGGCCGTTTACATACTGATACAGGTAACCCTCTTCGTCCACCTTAATCCGAATCGTGGCCGACTCGGTAAAGGTGGGCCGCCCGGGGAAGCTTACATAGAGGGCATGGTCCTTGGCATCGGGATACAGATTCTCGATCTCCTCAATGGGGTCGTTGGAGCAGTAGACGTAATAGTCCTCCCCCCGCACCACATAGGCGCGGACATCCGCATAGGTGCTGGTGAAATCCACCCAGCCCCCCTCGGAGGCATGGTAATACTCGTTGGACTGATCGTTCTTTACCTCGTCGCCCCGGTTGATCTCCTCCTCGTCGTAGGTGACGATGGCGTCGATCTCAAATTCAAACTCGTCCCCCTTGCTGAGGCCGGTGCGCTCGGTGTCCACCCGGGACTCGATGGTCACGGTGCCCACCAAGTCGCGGGCCACCGCCGAGTCACGGGGCTTCAGCTTCAGGACCAGGCCGTCGTCGGTGATGCGGACATACTCCACCAGGCCGCCGCCCTCTTCCCAGTCGATGTCGGTAATCTTAAAGTTGGACCGGGTAATGCTGGACTTCCGGTAGGCCTTCTCCTCGCCGTCATCGTTTGTATAGGTCACATCCACCTGGACGCTGGCCTTGATGACATACTCCTCACCAGGGTACAGCTCCCCATACAGATCCGCCGAGGCCACCATCGAAAGGCCCATCATCATCGCACAAGCCATCAGCACGGCTACCATCTTTTTCATCATTTGAACCCTCCAGATTCTCAAATCATCGAACGCGCCTCGACGGCGGTTTCCGAATCAGCAATATTATACCCCGCGGCAGGCGTTTTTGTCAATAAAAGCCGGATTTCTCTCTCAAAAATTGTTGGAAAAACCAAGGCCTACGGGGTCACAAGCTCCTGCATCCCGGCAAACGCCGCCTCCGCCACCGGTCCGCGGCCGGTACTGGGATTGCGGGCGGTCTCCCCGGCGGTTTCCCCGGCCGTGGCGGTCTCGCCGGAGGCCTGGCTGGAGGAGAGGGGATACCCCCATTCCTGCAGCAGCTGCTGGGAAGGCGACAGGTCGTCCTCCTCCGCCTCCTCGGCGGCATCGGCCCCGTCTCCCCGGGCCGAGAAATCGATCTCATAGACCAGGGTCTTGTAGCTGCCGTCCCCATTGGTCCGCTTGCGGCTGGTGAGGGTCAGCTCCCCGCGGATGGGCACCAGTCCATCCACCGGAATCACCTCCGGGGTCACCAGCTCCACCGTTCCGTCGTAGGCATTGATGCGGATGGTCTTCACCGCCTCTTCCCCTTCGGTCAGCTGGTACTCCAGGGTATAGTTGCCGGCGTTGATGTCATCCACCAGGAAGCGTCCGTCGTCGGTCTCCCGGCCGATCCCCTCAAAATCCACGTTGTCCTCGGTGAGAATGTCGTAGGTGGTGTCCGAATCCAGCTCGTCCCCAGGGTCGGCAAATGGCTTGGCCGCCACAGCCATGGAGCAAAGCATCCCCAGGGAAAGAGCCAGCGGCAGCAGGCGTTTCCAGTTCATTGGACCAGTTCCCTCTTTCTATGCAGAATCTTTCCTCCATGATACGGCGGAACCGCCGGAGCTGTCAACCGCTTGGGGGATTGTTTACGATTTTTTCATTCCTTCTTCACCCAGCCGCCATTTCCAATTGAGAATTACAAAAAAAGCGGAAAGGTGGCTGCCTTTCCGCTTTTCTGTTTCCTTGTTTGGATCGACCTTGTTAATTGCCGGTGAGGACCTCGCCCACATCCGAAGCCGCGTCCGAAACAGCGCTCCCGGCATCCGAAATCGCGTCCCCAGCACCGGAAACCGCATCCGACACCGCATCACCTGCATCGGAAACCGCGTCGCCCGCGTCGGACACCGCCGAGCTGACGTCCGAACCGGCCTTCTCGGCCACCGGCGGCTCCTCCCCGTTAAAGACAGCCTCGATGGCGTCCACGGCGATCTGGGTCTGCTCCTCGGCAAACGTGGCGGCTTCCTCATCGGTCTCGGCGGCATCGTTCATTGCCCCCAGCATGATGAAGAAGACATAATCCCCGTGGCGGAACACCCGGGAAGCGTTCACCTTGGCCATGTTCCCCGGGTACTGGAGGCTCTCACTGACCAGATAATCCCGGTAGGTGTTCAGCTCCGTCTCCACATCGGCGCCCTTGCCCTCCTTGGCCTTGATGGCGATAAAGGTATCCACATGGGCCGAGATCATGGGGCCTTCGGCGATGAACTCCTCCACGTTATCCATGGTGAGCCCCACCTGCTCGGTCATGGCGGTTGCATCCAGGGACATGCTGGGCAGATAGTTATCGCCATAGGCGTTCTTCACCGCAGTATGCAGCTCTTCCAGGGTCGGTTCTGCTTCCTGAGAGGCGGAGCTTCCCTGGCTGGCGCTGCTGGAGCTGCCGGGGGCAACGGAGGAACTCTCGTCCCGGCCGCAGCCAACGGCCAGCGAAGCCACCACCAGAGCGGCTAACAGCATTGCAACAATTCTTTTCATGACAATCTCCTTTTAAAATCCAGATGGAAGATTCCCGGGGCATCTTCACTGTCCCGGTCCTTTTAGTAGTGTTCCCCCCATGCTGGATTCTTGCAGAGGCAAATGTAAACTTTTTTCTCACATTTTCAGAACTTTTTTGTCCATTTCTATCCAAAATGGGAAGTTGTTCACCCTTGCTCCCGTTGGATTGGAAGAAACCCGTCCCCCAAAATCTGACGGGCATCCGCATGGATTACAAAGGCCTCCGGATCCTCCTGGTGGATGATCTCCCGCAGGCGAGGGAACTGCTGGCTGCTGACCGCGCAGAGGATCACCTCCTTGGGGTGGCTGGAGTAACCGCCACGGCCCTCCAGCAGGGTGACGCCCCGGTCCAGCTCGATGAGGATCCGCTGGGTAATCGATTGGGCCCGTTCGCTTACGACGACCACCATCCGGCCCGACTCGCGGCCATACAGGATGCCGTCCATCACCTGCTGGGAACAGAAGATGGCTACCATCCCATAGAGGAGGGTCTCCAGGCTGCCGAACACCACCGCCGACAGGGCCAACACTGCCCCATCCAGGAAAAAAAGCATTCGCCCCATGGAGATGTGGGGAAACTTGAGCTGGAGTAGGCGGGAGGCGATGTCGGTGCCGCCGGTGGTGGAACCGCGCAGAAACACCAGTGCCAATCCCGCGCCCATTGTCACCCCGCCAAAGAGGGAGGCCAGGATCAGGTCCCCCCGGTAGGCGGGAAGATGCACCACCACATAGTCCACCATCAGGCTCAGGATCACCACCGATTTGAAGGTCCGCAGGGTGAATCTCTTCCCCAAAAAGCGCAGCCCCAGCGCCATCAGCGGCAGGTTGATCAAGAAGGAGATCCCGCCGATGGGCAGGCCGGTCAGGTGGTTGAGGATCACCGCAATGCCCGACACGCCCCCGGGGGCAATGTTGTTGGGGGCGGTAAACACCTGAATGCCGATCGCCAGCAGGCCGCAGCCCGCGATGTCAAAGGCAATGTCCGCCAAGATGGTCCACAGCCTTCTGTTCCGACCGGTTCTCTCCTCCGCCATCCCTTCTGCCTTCCTTTCTTATTCTTCCTCTTGGCCGTTCTCTTCCTGTGCCTCCGCCGGGCAGCGGCGGCAGATTTCCCCAAACAATTCCCGGATGCGGCCATTCCGCCCGCACAGGTACAGGTACCCAAACAGAGCCTCCACACCGGTAGCCCGCCGGTAATCGGCCGGGTCGGAACTGCGGGGCGGGCGGGTTCCGTGGGCATTTCTTCCCCGCCGCAAAACCGCCATCTCCTCCTCGTCCAGCAGCTCCTGGATCGCCTGGTAGGCCTGGGACTGGGCCGCCGCCCGCACCTGGGCAACCGCCCGCCGGTGCAGCTCCCGCACCGGCATGGTTCCTCCTGCCACCAGCATTTCCCGCACCAGCAGCTCATATACCCCATCCCCCACAAACGCCAGCGCCAGGGGACTGAGCAACCGGGGATCCCCGGCTGCCTTTGCTTCAGGGGTCAATGTTCCATCCTCCTTCCGCCCCAGCGGCGGATCATTTTACATAATCAAACTGGAACCCCAAGATGTCCACGGTGTCCCCGTCCTGGATGCCCATCTCCTCCAGGCGCTCCAGCACGCCGTGGCCCTGGAGCACCCGGTGCAGGTACTGGAGGGATTCGTAATCGTCCGGGTCCACCATGCCCACCGCCTGCATCAGCCAGCCGGCCTCCACAAAGTAGACCCCGTCCTCCACCTTGACGGTGAAGTCGTCGGTCCCGTCGGGCAGCTCCGGCAAGGGAGCGGCCTCCGGCTCATACTGCTTGATGGGGGGAAGGGTGTCCAGCAGACGGCTCACCTGGCCCATCAGCTCCTTGACGCCCTGCCGGGTCGCCGCCGAAATGGGGAAAAATTGGTACCCCTTTTCCTCCACGAACCGACGGAAGTCCTCCACCTGCTCCGGCTGGGCAATGTCGCACTTGTTCCCCGCCACCAGCTGGGGGCGGGCGGCCAGTTCCTGGTTGAACTGCTCCAGCTCCCGGTTGATTGCCAGGAAATCCTCCTTGGGGTCCCGCCCTTCACAGCCGGAGACGTCCACCACATGAACAATGAGCCGGCACCGGTCCACATGGCGGAGGAAGGCATGGCCCAGGCCTACCCCGTCGCTGGCGCCCTCAATCAGGCCGGGGATGTCGGCCATGACAAAACTCTTGCCTTCCTCGATCCCCACAACCCCCAGCACCGGCACCAGGGTGGTAAAATGGTAGTTGGCAATTTTGGGCTTGGCCGAGCTGACCACCGAGATGAGGGTGGACTTGCCCACATTGGGGAAACCCACCAGCCCCACGTCGGCCAGGAGCTTCAGCTCCAGCTCCAGGTCAAAGGCTTCCCCCTTCTGCCCCGGCTTGGCAAACCGGGGGATCTGCCGGGTAGCGGTGGCAAACCGGGCGTTTCCCCAGCCGCCCCGGCCGCCCCGGGCCAGAATCACCGGTTCCGGAGTGGACAGATCGGCCAGGACCCGGCCGGTTTGGGCTTCCCGGATCACCGTCCCCTTGGGCACCTTGATGACCAGGTCGGGGGCGTTGCGGCCGCTGCAGTTGCGGCCGCCGCCCGCCTGGCCGTTCTCCGCCGTGTACCGTTTGCGGTATTGGAAGTCCAGCAGGGTGGAAAGGTGCTCGTCCACCTGAAATACCACATTGCCGCCCCGGCCCCCGTCGCCGCCGTCCGGGCCGCCGGCCGCTACATACTTTTCCCGCCGGAAGGAGACCGCGCCGTTCCCGCCGTCCCCCGCCCGGACCGAAATCCTTGCCTTATCTACAAACATACCGGTTCCTTTCTGTCCTTACTGCGCAAAATCCCGGGGCGCTGGCGCCCCGGGATTCTTGATCCATTCCTATCGCGATGCTGCGGCTTCCTTAGGCAGGATACACCGAAACCTTCTTCCGGTCGCGGCCCATCCGCTCGAAGCTTACCTTGCCGTCCACCAGGGCGAAGAGGGTATCGTCGGAACCGATGCCAACATTCTCACCGGGGTGAATGTGGGTGCCTCTCTGGCGAACCAGGATGTTGCCGGCCAGCACATGCTGACCATCTGCTCTCTTGACCCCCAGCCGTTTGGCCTCCGAATCGCGGCCGTTTTTGGTGGAGCCTACGCCTTTTTTATGTGCCATCTGTCATTCACCTCCAAATTACTGATTGATCGCCGTGATCTCAACCTTGGTATACGGCTGACGGTGACCCAGCTTCCGCTTGCTGTCCTTCTTGGGGCGGTAGGTAAAGACGGTAATCTTCTTGCCCTTGCCGTTCTTGATGACCTTGCCGGTCACCTTGGCGCCGTCGATCACAGGGGCGCCGAACTGGGTTCCCTCCTCGGAACCAATGGCCAGGACCTGATCGAAGGTCACCTCGCTGTCAGCCTCCGCCGCCAGCTTCTCGATGTAGATCACATCGCCCACCTGGACGCGGTACTGCTTTCCGCCAGTTTTCATCACTGCGTACATCTGCTAAACCTCTTTCATTACAGTCTCGCTGCTCCCCAGGCGGCACCTGCAAAAGGACACACTTTGAGCCCGGAACATGCGGCCTTATTAGTTTACCACAGGGGGACAAGCCTTGTCAAGGCCTGCCTTTACCCTTCCGGCTCCTCTTTTTTGCCGGCAGGGTCCTCTTCATCGGGAACGGCCTCCCCGGCGGAGGCTTTCTCCTCGACGGGGGCGTCCTCCTCGACGGGGGCGTCCTCCTCAGCGGCGGGAGCCTGCTCATCCGCGGAATCTTCGGGAGAGGCCTCTTCCTCGGGGGACGCTTCCCCGCCCGCGGGGGCAGCATCCTCGGCGGTCAAATCCGCCTGGGCCTCCTCAAGGATCTCGCCGTCGTCCGTTTTCCTGCGGCTATACAGTTCTCCGCTCACGGCCATCTGTCCTTCCAGAGTGGTGACATAGAGAGGCAGATAGTCCGGATCGTCCCCGTGCTCCTTGATCTTTTTCAGCACCACCGCCATCGCAACACCGGCCGCCACCACACAGACCAGCGCCACCAGCTGGGAGGTCCGGATGTTGCCGATCATCAGGCTGTCGGTCCGCAGGCCCTCAATAAAGAACCGGCCGAAGCCGTACCAGCCGCAGTAGGCCAGGAACACCTGCCCGTCAAACCGCCGCCGGGGGATGAGCAGGAACACAATCAGCACGAATCCCAGCAGGTTCCACAGGGACTCGTACAAAAAGGTGGGATGCACCGGCTGGGTAGGATCGATGGTCATGCCGATCCGGGTCAGATGCTCCAGCCGGGCGGTCAGCTCGGCGGTGATCTTATCGGAGGTCATTCCCCAGGGAAGGGTGGTATTGCCGCCGTAGGCCTCGATGTTGACAAAGTTGCCCCACCGGCCGATGGCCTGGGCCAGCAGCAGCGCCGGGCCGGCCGTATCCATCATGGGCAGCATCCGCACCTTTCTCCACCGGCACATGACAATGCCAAACAGGAACCCGAAAATGAGCCCCCCATAGATGCCGATTCCCCCCTCCCAGATATACAGAGCCGAGATGGGATTGTCCGCATACATGGGCCATTCCATCACCACATAGTAGAGCCGGGCGCCGATCAGCCCCGCCACAAAGCTGCCCATGATGACATCCAGGGCCCGGTCCGGATTCACGCCGAACTTTTTGCACTGGGTAAGGGCATAGGCCATGGCGGCCAGGAAGGCCACGGCGATGATGATGCCGTACCAGTGGATCTCCACCGGCCCGACCGAAAACGCAATGGGATTCATCGTAAATTCCAACCCCAACCCGGGGAAGCGAAGGGTCTGTTCCATTTGTCTCAATGCCTCCATCCGGGGGCGAAGCCCTGCAGCCCCGCCCCGCCGTTGTGTGTTCTAGATTAGCCCTCCCGGGCGGGAGAGATGACCGACAAGGCGGCCCGCTGGGGATCAAAGTCCTCCCACAGCCGCTGGGTCAGCTCCTCCAGGGTCGCGTCGGCCACCCAGTCCACCAGCTGGTACATATTCTCCATCCCGGCAAAGTGGGTCTGCATCATCAGGCCGGCCACTGCCTCCACCCGGCCGAACATACCGATATACCGGCCGTAGGAGGCCCGCTTGCACCGCTGGAAGGCCTCGGGATCGATCCCTTCCCGGCGCAGCCGCTCCACCTCGCTGCACAGCTGGGCAAACACCTGGTCCGGATCCCGGCTCTCCCCTTCGCACAGGGGCGCCAGATAGTCCCGGCCCCCCATCACCTCGTACTCGAAGGTGGCGTTGATCAGCCCCTCGTCGTAGAGGCGCCGGTACAGGGGCGAGGATTCCCCGGCGATGATCTCCAGGAGGATTTCGTCCAGTACCTGCCGCTTTACGTTTTCGGCGGGGGTGGAGGGCGTCCCCTTGAATCCCACCTCAAAGATGGGGGTGGCGACCTCCAGCTTCTGCTCCACCCGGCGCTGATGGACCTGCGGCAGCTCTTCCGGGCTTTTCCGCTGGATGGTCAGGGGCGGAGCGGGCTTGAGGATCTTGTCCGCCAGGCGGACCACCACCTCCGGGTCAAAGTTCCCCGCCACCACCAGCACCATGTTGTGCAGGTTGTAGAAGGTGCGATAGCTGCGGTACAGTAGGTCCGCGTCGATCTGGGCGATGGATTCCACCGTTCCGGCAATGTCGATCCGCACCGGATGCTTGGCATAGAGGGCCCCCAGCAGGTTGAACATCACCCGCCATTCCGGATCGTCGTCGTACATCCGGATCTCCTGGCCGATGATCCCCTGCTCCTTCTCCACCGTGGCCTGGGTAAAATAGGGATGGGTGACAAAGTCCAGCAGGATCTCCATCGACTCTTCAAACCGGTCGGTGCAGGAGAAGAGGTAGGAGGTCCGGTCAAAGCTGGTATAGGCGTTGGCCGAGGCGCCGGTCTTGGCATACCGCTCAAAGGCGTCCCCCTCCTCGCTTTCAAAGAGCTTGTGCTCCAGGAAATGGGCGATTCCCTCGGGAACGGTGACAAAGTCCTTGTCTTCGTCGGTTTTGAAGGTGGTGTCCACCGAGCCCAGCTTGGTGCCGAACATGGCATAGGCGCTGGAAAACCCCTTCATGGGGCAGAGGAGCATGGTCAGCCCCGTGGGGTGATCGATGCGGAGATATTCTTCTCCCAGCCGCTGGGAGCGGATGACGTTCTTATTCATGGCAGGCTTCCTCCTTTTGACCGGCAGGGGCCAGGAAATAGATGGTGTCCAGGGTGACCTGGTTGGCCGCCTCCACCACCTCTTCCCGGGTGACCTTCTGGAATTTGGCAATCTCCTCCACCGGGGCGGCTTCCTCCCCTTGCAGGATCTGGGACAGATACCAGCTCTCGATGCCGCCCAGGGAATCGCCGGTGGTGCGCAGGGCGTTCACCATCGCCAGCCGGGTGGCCTCCAGAACATCATCGGCAAAGTCTCCCTTCTGCACCGCCTCCAGCTGGGCCAGAATCGCGTCGCAGGCGGCCTGCTTGTTGGCGCCTTCGATGCCGCTGTCGATCAGCATCAGGCCGGTCACCGTGTCGTACCGGGCGGCACAGTAGTAGCAGAGGGACATCTTTTCCCGCACATTGGCAAAGAGCAGGGAGGACGGCGTCCCGCCCAGAAGGGCCGCCATCATCCGCATGGGACCGTTTTCCTGCTGGGGAATGGCCGGGCCGGTGCGCAGGCCCAGCACCAATTTGCCCTGGGCCACCTCCATCGGCTCCACCGTTTCCCGGGGCTCGCCCCCCCGTTCCTTCCGGGGACAGGGGAGGTAGTCGACGGCGGACCGCTCCTTCCCCTGGAAGATTCCCCGGAACAGCTCCTTTACCGGCACGGGATCTCCGCAGCCCACAAAGAGAATCTCGATAGAGGCTTCCTTCATCATCCGGTTATAGGCCCGGGCGGCGTCCTGGGGCGTAACCCCCTTTGCCTGCTCCAGGGTGCCGTACCGGCGGATGGCCTGGGGCTCCCCGGCGCACATCAGCTCCACGCACCGGGAGATGGCATACCCCCGCTTGTCGTTGATCTCGGAGGCGATGGCATCCAGCAGGAAGGTCTTCTCCAGCTGAAAATCCTTGGCGTCAAACAGCCCGTCCTCCCCCATCTTGGGGTCAAAGGCAATGTCCGCCAGCAGCCGGGCACTCTCCCCGGCAATGTCCATCCCGTCGATGGCAAACCGGTTGTCGATCGACTGGATCCACACCCCCATCATCTGGTACCCGCCGAACTTGCTGGTATCCGCCCCCAGGGAGGCCCCATACAGGCTGCACAGGCGCTCCTCCAGCTGGGTGAAATCCGGGCAGCTGCGGCATCCCTTCCGCAGCAGGAAGGGAACCAGGGCGTTGGCCGAGGCGCTTTCCTCCTCCAGAGGCATAATCCACCGCACCGAGATGCGGTTATGTTTGAATTTCGGGTCCGAAACACTGGAGAAAAAGACTCCCTGGCCAACCGGCTCCCGAGAAAGCATGCGATTCATCCGTTCATCTCCTGTTCCAAAGTATTTGGTCGGGAGGAAACGGGGGTTCATCCCTGTCCCCTCACCGCAAAAATCCATACTATAGTATACCACACTTCCCCCCTGCAACTGTGAACATTTCTCAAATTCTTCCTCCCCCGGCAAAAAAGGCGGGCCGGCACCCCACTGGGAAACCGGCCCGCAGGCAGCAGATTACGAACGATAGAACTTGACATACCGGGAATGGCGGCGGGAAAGCACCACCAACACAATGCTCACCAGCACGTCAAACAAGGTTCCCACCGCCAGCATCTCCACAAAATCGATGGTGGCCATGGTGCCGAACTGAAGAAACAGCAGATTGACCGCCACCATCACGCCATTTAGAAGGTACACCAGCTCCAGCTGGCGGCGGTGGAGCCGCTTGATCAGATGGCGGATGACCGTGGCCGTCAGGATGGTGGCCAGAATACTGGCCACCACCAGAGAGAAGGCAGGCAGATTGGTATAGCCCCGGGCCATGATGTACACAATGGCCGCCAAATGCTCCAGGGCAAAGAGTACCATCACCCAAAACATTACTTTCTTTAACAAGATGGAAAACCCCTTTCTCCCCAGCGCAGGCCGACCCCCTATGCAGAAAGGGGGCTCGATAACAGAACGCTCTGCCCGCCGCAGCCTGGCTGTTGCACGGCGTGGCTCTTGTTGCCAAATCGGCGGCCTTGGGCACTGCCCGCAGCCCGTTCCAGCATTCCGCTTCCAGGAACGGGAAATGGACCCCGCGGCCTGGCGTTTCACCGGCCGCCAACCGCGCTTGGGACGGTTTTTCCATTATAGCATCTTTTTCGACAGTTGCCAACCCTTCGGGAGCAGGCGGGCGTCAGCAGGCAGGATTCCCCTCAAAGAAGCGGCGGGGATTGTCCACCAGCATCCCCCGCAGATCCTCCTCGGTCATGCCGCCGGCCCGCAGGAGGGGCAGCACCCGCCGGTGGATATAGGTGAGATCCACCTCCTGATGGCGGCAGTCCCGCTTCTTCTCTTCCTCCCAGTCGCCCCAGAAGCCCAGATAGGCGGAAAAATCGTGGGAAAGGAGAAGCCGGCCGGCCCATCCCCGGTTGCACAGCTCCAGGATGACCTTGACCCGAGGCTCCAGCCCCAGCATAATGTCGCAGAAGGCAAACCGGTCCATCCCCAGCCAGCATCCCCGGCGGAGCATCTCCTCCAGGTACTCCAGGTCCTCGGTGTCCCCACTGTGGCCCAGGATGACCCGCTTGGGATCCAGGCCGCATTTTTCAAAGAGGTCCAGAATCTGGCCGCCGTTCTTCAGGCGAACGGCATGGTGGCAGAAGAGGGGAATGCCGCAGGCGGCGGCAGCGCGGCCATTGACGGTCAGCACCTTTTCCAGGTTGGGGGTAATGCCGTCCATGGCCACCCCCGCCTTCATAATCCCAGGACGGATCCCGGTGTCCCCCATTCCCTCCTGGCAGTCCCGGATAAGCCATTCCTCCACCTCGGGAAAGGGGCGGTCCCCCATCCAGGGATCCTGCTGATAGTAGAACCCGCTGGAGGCGATGATCTGCACGCCGCTCTCCCGGGAAACCCGCTGCATCAGGCGGGGATCCCGGCCCAGATTGATGGGGGTGCCGTCCACCACCGTGGCAATGCCGCACTCCTCCTTTGCCCGGGAGAAGAACTCCCTGCCCATCCGGGCCACCTCATCCGTCTCAAAATACCGGCTCTCCAGGCCCATCCGAAGGGACCAGTCGGCACAGGTCACATGCTCGTGGATCAGGGTGGCGCCCAGCTGGCTGCTGTCGATGGGTCCCAATACCGTTTGAATTGTCATTTGTGTTCCCCCTTAGATACGTCTTGGATCGAGGATTTCCCTTCCGGAGAGGCGCTCTCGCCCCCGGTCAGAAGGTCCAGAATTCCCTTGTATAGCTCCATAGGGTCGTCCAAAAACCGCTGACGAACCCTTTGGCAGGCTTCTTCGCTGGGAAGAAAGATGCCGATGTCCAGCAGGTCGCTTCCGATGTCGGTCAGGCGCAGAACCAGCCGGTAGCCATCCTCCACCCGCTGAATATCGGTGACAATCTCTTTTTCCCGCCGCTGGCGGGTGAGGATGCCTCTGGCCACCCCCACCGCCCGCTCCCGCACCGAGCGGGGCAGGTCCTTTCCGAAGGTATTGGCCGCCTGGAGGCCGCTGCCGGTCAGGGCGTATACTTCCCGCCCGTCTTCTTCCCGGCGCAGCTCCAGCTGCCCGCTCTTCTCCAATAGGCTCATCGCCTGGGCAAATTCAAAATAGTTAACCAACTGGTCCCGCTGGGTGGTGTCGGCCAGCTGGGCAAAGGTCATCGGCTCCCCCACCTGGGCCAGGATATAGCAGATCAGGATGTTCACTTCGTAGCTTTTGGTAAGGCCGCCTGGCCGGATGCCGCCGGTAAATGCCGCTTGTTCCACGCTGCTCCTCCTTCTGCCGCCTCCGGGCGGCGATGGACTCTCCGCTTATTGTTAGTATACAACATTTTGCACCTGTGGACAAGGGCAACATCTGTTTGTTCTCCCCAAGGAATCTCCCTCCCTGCCCTGGGAGGACCGGCATGGAAAAGAGAGGGTTTATTCACGGTTTCGTTGCAATTTTCTTCCCTTTGCGTGGTATACTGACAAAAGAAATGGATCTTCTCGGGAGGTGACTGCATTGGGTCCCGTCCATCTTCCCCCCAGATGGCGGCGTGTTCTCCGGTGGGGCGCCCTGCTCTGCCTGGGGATCGCCGCGGCGGTGCTCACCATCCTCGGCTGCCAGCTGGCCCTCCGCCTCCAGGAGCCGTCCTTCCGCCAGTGGTTTGAAGGGCAGATTGCCGACCTCCATATCTGGGGCGTGCTGGCCATGCTGGCGATTCAGGTTCTCCAGATCATTCTGGCGTTCATCCCCGGGGAGCCGGTGGAGATTCTGGCCGGCGTTCTTTACGGTACCATCGGCGGTTTTCTTCTCTGTCAAGGGGGAGTCTTTGTGGGGCAGCTGGCGGTCTTCCAACTGGTGCGCCGGTACGGCGCGCCGGTGGTGGAGCTTTTCTTTGAGCGGAAACACATCCGGCAGTTTGCCTTTCTGCAAAACACCCGCCGGCTGGAAGCCATCGTCTTCCTCCTCTTTTTTATCCCCGGCACCCCCAAGGACATCCTCACCTATGTGGCCGGTCTCACCCCCATCCGGCCGGGACGGTTTCTTTTCCTGGCCACGGTGGCTCGCATTCCATCGATCCTCAGCTCCACTCTGGCCGGTGCAACCCTGGGGGAAGGCAAGCTGTGGGTCTCGCTGGTAATCTTCGCCGCCATCGGGGCGGTGGGAATTGCCGGCATCCTCCTCAATCAAAAGATTCTCTCCCGCCTGCAAAAAGATCAGCCGCCGTCCAAACCGTAGGCGTTGGGCGGCGGTTTTATCTGCCGGCCTCTTTTTGGAAAATCTCCAAAAAGGGATGGAAAACTATCTTGTAATATGATATATTGTGTTACAAGATATTGGCCCAAGGGCCACAAGGAGGGACATATTTGAACAGAAAAAAGAAGGCGCCGCTGCTCTTTCTGCTGGCGGTGGTCCTATTGGCGCTTTATGTGGTGATCGAATCGGTCAACCTGAATCCCCTGTACCGGGAGGGAGCCTTCTTCTGGGGATTGGTGCTGTCGGTCTTCCTGCTGATTATCACCTTCCTGCGCAACGGAGCCCTGTTCCAGATGCGGCAGGAGAACGGGGACAATCCGTTTGGGGCTTTCCGCCTCACCGTTCCCCGGTGGACCATCGTTTCCTTTCTGGTAATCTGGGGATTTATCCTGGTGATGAGCGTCATCTCCTCCCCTCTCATCAGCTGGAACGCCTACCGGAACCAGCTGGGCCAGCCGGAGATCAAAACCTTCTCCGACGATATGCAGGCGGTAGACCTGTCCCAGGTGCCCATTGTGGACCGGGATTTGGCCTACAACCTGGCCAACAAGAAGCTGGGCGAGCGGCCCGGGCTGGGCAGCCAGGCCGTCCTGGGGGAGCCCACCATCCAGCAGGTGAACGGCGAGCTGGTGTGGGTGGTGCCTCTTTACCACTCCGGCTTCTTCAAATGGATCACCAACCTGGAGGGGACCCCCGGTTATATTGTGGTGTCGGCCACCAACGTCAACGACGTGACCTATGTGGAGGATTACCCCATCAAGTACCAGCCCAACGGGTACTTCTTCGATAACCTCACCCGCTATGTCCGGTTTACCTCTTCCCTCTTCCAGGGGATTACCGACTACTCCTTCGAGCTGGACGACAGCGGCCAGCCCTACTGGGTGGTCACCACCTACCGGAACCGGGCGGGCTTCTCCCTGCCGGAGGCCACGGGCGCGGTGGTGATCAACGCCACCACCGGCCAGTGGGAACGGTACACCCTGGAAACCATTCCCGACTGGGTGGA
>CAJFKV010000026.1 GCA_904387055.1 Candidatus Heteroruminococcus faecigallinarum
GGGCAACGATCTGAGCCTAAACAGGAGAATCAGGAAGCCAGCCAGGTTCAGTCGGAGAGCCGGGAGGGAGAGGCGCCCGAAGCAGCCGAGGAAGCGTCACAGCAGGAGACGCACGCTCAGGATAAGTCTCAGCAGTCAGACCAGGAAGAAGTCGAGGAAGGTCAGAAGGATCGGACGGAGTCGGAAGATCAGGCTGAGGGAGACGAAGGGCAACGACCTGAGCCTGAACAGGAGAATCAGGAAGCCAGCCAGGCTCAGTCGGAGAGCCGGGAGGGAGAGGCACCCGAAGAAACCGAGGAAGCGTCACAGCAGGGGACGCACGCTCAGGATGAGTCTCAGCAGTCAGACCAGGAAGAAGTCGAGGAAGGTCAGAAGGATCGGACGGAGTCGGAAGATCAGGCTGAGGGAGACGAAGGGCAACAGCCTGAAAAGGATCAGGAAACCAGCCAAGAGCAGGCCAATGGGCATGAGACTGATAACGCCAATGCGCAGTCTCGACAACCTTGGGAAAAAGATGGTGGTGAGCGTACGGAGAGCCCAGAACAGACGAACGAGTCTCAGGAACCCTGGAAACGGAATGGACCGGAAGAAGACTCGGGTGAAAGCAACGGGCAGGAGGAAGATAATACTGCAAAACAGGAAACCTCCAGCTCTGAAGAACAGCCCTGGAAACGGAATCCTGATGCTGGCGATCGGGATAAGGATGACCAGAGCCAGAGCCCTTCCGGTGAAGACGCGGTACACAAATCCTGCGTATTTGTACACAAACAAAGCTGCCAGAACCAGTTTTTTGGTGGAATTTTTCATTGGTTTGTTCTCCTTTTCTTGTTTTTCAGGCAACGCCTGTTGTCTCCTTTTTTACTTCAGCCGCTGCGGGATGCCGCAGAAGACCCGCCACACCTGGCTGCTCCGATGGGCCAGCCGCTGGAGCAGCCGGCCGTTCTCCTCCTGCCACCGCCGCATAAGGGGGTCGATGGGGACGATGCCGCTGCTGATCTCCCGGCAGATGAGGATCTTCCCTTCCACGCCTTCCCCCTCCAGGGGGGTGGCCGCCGGGTCCTCGCCCCGTTCCAGGCAGCCCAGCAGGTACTCCTCCAGGCCGCCGAGGGCCGGCTGGGACCAGTCCCCCTCCCCATCCCGCCGGAGGGAGCCAATCTCTTCCTCCCGGAGGGAAAACTGCTTCTGTACAAAGGCCCGCTTTCCCTGGCAGGCCCCGCCAAATACCAAAATCATCTCGTTTCCCCCCTTTATACCGCCAATACCAGCAGTCCGCCTGTTTCACACAGGACAATGGCACAGCCCAGCACGTCACCGTTGACACCGCCCAGGGCCCGCCGGCAGCGGCTGCAGATCCACCAGAAAACGCCCCCTTGCAGCAGGGCGGTCACCCCGCCGCGAAGGCCCCCCGCCCCCACAAGAAGGAGGACGGCTGCCCCGGTCCAGAGGGCTGCTGCCAAAACGGTGAGCCGGTCGGTCACCGGGGCCATCCCCGCCTTGAAGCCGCTTGCCGAGAGGGAAGGAAGCAGCTCCATCCCCAGGGCGGCCATCCCTCGGTTGAGCACCGGAATCGCCGTCAGGACCAGCCAGGGGATGGTTTTCTCCGCCGCGGCCCAGCCGGCGGCAAAGGCGACAAGGGCCGTCAGTCCAAAGCTGGCCACCCCAAAGGGACCGCAGCAGGGATCCTTCAGAATTCGCAGCCGTTCCTCCCGTTCCCGCCAGGAGAGCATGGCGTCGGCCACGTCCATCAGCCCGTCCAGGTGCAGAAAGCCGGTCAGGACCCAGGGAAAAAAGGCCAGCACCACCCCCTGGAGGGCGGGATGCAGGGAGCTGTGGTCCAGCAGGAGGGCAACCCCTCCCCACAAAAGGCCCACCACCAGCCCCACCAGGGGCAGCTGCCGGGGCACGCGCCGGAAGGGCTCATCCTCCCACTGGAAAGACGGCACCGGCAGGATGGTAAAGGTGGAAAGGGCGATGAGGATGCTCTTCCATTCCTGTTTCACGGCTCCACCCCCTCCCTTCTTCCCGTCAGCCGGGAAAAGAGCGCCAGCGCCTGGGGCAGGCAGGCCTCATCGCCTTTGTGCACCTGCACCATGGCGGCAGCAGATTCCAGAACTACCTGGCTGCGGGCGGCTGCCAGCTGGTTCAGCTCCCCCAGCAGCTGACGATACCGAAGGGTAATCCCCTCGTAGACGGCTGCATCCGAAAAAAGATCATCGGTGACCGCCACCACCCCTCCGGCCCGGCGGCACAGCACTTCCAGCCCCCGGTCCAGATCCGCCACCGGGTTCTCCTGGGGCCGGGGGCCAAACATTCGGTTCCCCAGCAGGGCGGTCAGGCTGTCCAGCAGCACCACCTCGTCCCCCCGGAGGGCGGCGGCCGCCTTTTCCAGGTCATAGGGCTCTTCCAGCGTTTCGAACCCCCAGCCGTCCCGGTCTCTCCGGTGGCGGGCGATCCGCTGCCGGTCCTCCCCATCGCAGGGATCCAGGGTGGCCAGATACACCATCCGCCCCCCTTCCCCGGCCAGCGCCCGGCAGAGGCATTGGGCCAGCATGCTTTTTCCACTTTTGGCGCCGCCCACGACCAGCAGAAGCACCGGGCTTTCCTCCTCTCTTCTCTCCGCCCAACAAAAAAGCGCTCCCGGCAAGGTTTTCCCTGCCAAGCGCGCCCTCAACATATCAAAACGGCACCGGGAACGATTCCCAGTGCCGCCCATTGCCCACAATGAGGTGACACCTTCCATCTCCCGTGAAAGCTGTTCTCATATTCGGGCAGGCAGGTCTTCCGGCTCGGATTCATCGCCCCACTGTGCCTTCCCAGGGATCTTCTCCCCAGTGACATCCTTACAGCGGGCTCCCCCTTACGGCGGCGGGACCGCGCAGGCTTTTTACCTGCTTCCCTTTTGCTTGCCGGCGGCGAGCCGGCAACCTGTCGAATGCGGATTCAGTTGTATGGAAACGGGACGGCAACGCCCCCTCCATCTGGACAGTATTATATCGTCTTTCCTCTCCCTTGTCAATGGAGGCGGAAAATTCCCCCATCCGGTGGAAAGAGACTTGACAAGTTTTCTATTCCAGCTATACTAGTATTTAGTAATACTAAATATTTGGGGAGGGACCGCTGCCATGGAAAGCCGCTTTGAACGACAGATGAAAAAGGGCGTGCTGGAGATGCTGGTTCTCGGCCTTTTGTGCCAGCGGCCTGCCCACGGGTACCAGCTGCTCAACGAGATCGCCAGCCGGTCGGGGGGATTTCTCCAGCTGAAGGAAGGGACCCTCTATCCCATCCTGTACCGGCTGGAGGACGACGGCCTGATCCAGTCGACCTGGCAGGCGGACGGCCGCGCCGCCCCCAAAAAGGTCTATACCCCCACCCCGGAAGGCCGGGAGGAGCTGGCGCGGCAGCAGGCGGTGTGGAAGGAATTTTGCGCCTGTGTGGCGCGATTTGAGGACGGAGGAGATCAACGATGAAAACGCAGTTTCTGCCCCCCATCAAGCGGTACATGAACGCCATTGAGCGCCGTCTCCGCCTGCCCTGGCGGGAAAGAGCCCGGGTGATGTCCGACCTGATGTCCACCGTTTCGGCCCGGCACGAGGCGGGGGAAAGCTACGAGGAGATCATGGAGGAGATGGGAACGCCCCAGCAGGTGGCCGACCAGTTCAACCGGGAGATGACCGCCCCCGCCGGCAGCCGCCTGCGGTTCCTTTTCCTGGGATTGCTTGTGCTGCTGGTACTGGGCTGCCTGGTGCAGGCGGTCTACTGGAACGGTTTCGCCTCCGGGCTGTCCCGGCTGATCTCCAGCGAAGAGGTCCAGATCCAGGTTACCCAGCAGGAAAACGCCTCCATCGGGATCATCGGCGGGGCCGACGGGCCCACCGCCATCTTTGTCGCCAGCAAGCAGCCCTACCTGCTGGATCTCCTCACCTTCTCCCCTTTGGGGACCGGTTTGGCGCTGGCAGGCGCCTACCTGCTGGCGCGGGCAGGCCGGGGTGGTTCCCCCCGGATCTACCGGCTGTCCGCTCTTCTGGGCGGCGGGGGCCTGGCCGTCTTTTTGTGGGGCTTTGGCTGGCAGGTCCACACCCTCCTTGGGGCGGGGGCGGCGACCCTCTGGGGAATTCTGTCCCT
This sequence comes from Candidatus Heteroruminococcus faecigallinarum, assembly GCA_904387055.1. Lineage (GTDB taxonomy): Bacteria > Bacillota > Clostridia > Oscillospirales > Ruminococcaceae > Heteroruminococcus > Heteroruminococcus faecigallinarum. The sequence continues at coordinate 4,123 of CAJFKV010000026.1, forward strand.
CTTCCTCTCCCCGGCCTTCTGGCTCTCCCTGGGGGTACTGATCGTCGCCCTGCGCCGGCGGCATCCCCGCTCCTAATCGGCAAAAAACAACAAGCCTCTGTTTGAAACGGATCTGTTTCCGTCCACAAACAGGGGCCTGTTGTTTTACTCGGTGCAGCGATCACGGCACCCCTTCTTACGGGGAGGAAAAAACATCTGCTTTCCCATTGCCTCGCTCTCCATTCTCTGCTACTATAACAGAGGGGAACACCTGCTTTCCTGCCTCAGAGGGCGTCCAGCACCACCTCAATCAGGTGGACAGGGTCCAGTTGAGCGGTTGTACAGCTGGTGGCCAGCTGCGCAACCATCTCCCGGTCGGGGGAAACGTCGGCCACATAGGCCAGTCGTTCCTCTTCGCCGCCGGCAATCCGAACAGCGGCAATGCCAAAGGAACGGTACGGGCCGATCTCCGGGGAAAAACATTCCTCCTCAACGGGAATGTACCGAAGCATGTTTGGTCACCTCCTTTCGATACGACTGAATCTCCAGGTCAAAAAAGAAAACCAGGCGGAGAAAGATCTCCGTCCGGGGCAGCAGCTCCCCTTTTTCGATCTTTTGATATTCCCGCAAGGAGATGGTAACGGCATCCGCAACCTGCTGCTGGGTCAACTGGCGTATCTCTGTGCGGGCAAAAAGAATGTCCCGTGAGAAATGACGCTTTAAGGACATGGGTACACCTCCTTTCTGGTAGGAAGAATATCCCAAATCCAAAATGAAATCGACGTCTAATTGTTCATATTGTGAAAAATGCCGAATAAAATTGCAATATTTCGGGGCATTTCTTGTCCCAAAAGGGGAAAAAATCGTTGAAGGAGGACGAAAAAAATGGAATTGTGTGAACTTTTGAAAACAGTGGATCACACGTTGCTCCGGCCTGACGCCGGCTGGGAAGAGATCCGCGCCCTGTGTGACGATGCCGTCGCCTACCAAACCGCCTCCATCTGCATCGCCCCCGCCTATGTGCAGCAGGCAGCACGTTATCTGGACGGGAAACTCCCGGTCTGCACCGTGGTGGGCTTCCCCAACGGATACTCCACCACCGACGCCAAGGAATTTGAGGCGAAGGAAGCCATTGCCATGGGCGCGGCGGAGATCGACATGGTCGCCAACATCGGCTGGATCAAGGACCATCGGTATGACTCCCTGCTGGAGGAGATCCGCCGGCTGCGGGAAGCCTGCGGCAGCCGGATACTGAAGGTCATCATTGAGACCTGCCTGCTCACCGACGAGGAAAAGATCGCCATGTGCCAGGTGGTCACCCAGGCGGGGGCCGACTTTATCAAGACCTCCACCGGCTTTTCCACCGGCGGCGCCACCCCCCACGACGTCAAGCTGCTGGCGGACCAGGTGGGGCCTGGGGTACAGGTGAAGGCCGCAGGGGGGATTCGAACCTTGGAGGACGCCTGCACCTTGCTGGACCTGGGGGCCTCCCGCCTGGGGACCAGCCGAATCGTCCAGTTGGTGAAAAAACAGCATCCCAACGGTCTGTAAAGGGGGAAGCCTTTTCATGAAAAAACGAGTCTTTTGGCTGGTTATGGACAGCGTCGGCACCGGGGAAATGCCCGACGCCGCCCGTTATGGGGACGAGGGAAGCAATACCCTCCGGTCGGTAAGCCGCTCCCCCTTTTTTCAGATCCCCTATCTGCTGCGCCTGGGATTGGCAAACATCGACCAGTGCGGCTGGGGACAGCCGGCAGCCGATCCCCAGGCCTGCTTTGGCCGGCTGGGGGAATGTTCCGCCGGGAAGGACACCACCACCGGCCACTGGGAGATGGCGGGCCTGATCTCCCCCACCCCGCTCCCCACCTTCCCCCAGGGCTTTCCCCAGGAGCTGATCCAGGAGTTTTCCCGGGAAATCGGCCGGGGGGTCCTCTGCAACAAGCCTTATTCCGGCACCCAGGTCATCCGGGACTACGGGCAGGAGCACCTGCAAACCGGCAAGGTGATCGTCTACACCTCGGCCGACAGTGTCTTTCAGATTGCCGCCCACGAGGAGCGGATCCCCGTGGAGGAGCTCTACCAGATCTGCCAAACAGCGCGCCGTCTGCTGGTGGGGAAATGGGGAGTCGGCCGGGTGATTGCCCGCCCCTTTGTGGGCCGTTACCCCAACTTTACCCGCACTGCCAACCGGCACGATTTCTCCCTTCCCCCGTCGGGGCCCACCGTGCTGAACCTGCTGCAGCAGGCGGGGCTGGAGACCATCGGCGTGGGGAAGATCGGGGATATCTTCGCCGGCAGCGGCCTGTCCCGCAGCCTCCGCACCCGCAGCAACGACGACGGGATGGAAAAGACCCTTCAGCTGGCCCGGGAGGACTTCTGCGGTCTCTGCTTTGTCAACCTGGTGGAGTTCGACATGACCTACGGCCATCGAAACGACCCCGATGGTTATGCCAAAGCCCTCTCCGCCTTTGACCGGCAGCTGGAGCGCCTCGCCCCCCTCCTCCGGGAGGAAGACCTGGTAATCGTCACCGCTGACCACGGCTGCGACCCGGGCACCCCCTCCACCGACCATTCCCGGGAGTATGTGCCGCTGCTGGTCTACGGCCAGCCAGCGCGGCGGGGGGTCAATCTGGGCACCCGGATGGGCTTTTGCGACATTGGCGCCACGGTGGCCGACTACTTTTCCCTGGATCACCGCTCCATTGCCGGGCACAGCTTTTTGCCCCAGATCCTTCTCCCGTAACTTTTACCACAGCAAAAAGTGCCCCTCTCAAAATGAGAGGGGCACTTTTGTATAGATTGGATTGGAAAGAGGAAAAAAACGTCAGGCCTCCAGGTAACGGGAAAGGAACTCCCTGGTGCGGTCATTCTTGGGATTGGTGAAGAACACCTCGGGTTCTCCCTCCTCCACAATGACGCCCTGGTCCATAAAGACCACCCGGTCGGACACATCCCGGGCAAAGGCCATCTCGTGGGTAACCACCACCATGGTGATGTTGGTCTTGGCCAGCTCCCGCATAACCGCCAGAACGCCGCCCACCATCTCCGGGTCCAGGGCGGATGTGGGCTCATCGAAGAGCATGACCTCCGGGTTCATGCAGAGGGCGCGGGCAATCGCCACCCGCTGCTTTTGGCCGCCGGACAGCTGCTGGGCCGAGGCGCCGGCAAAATCCGCCATGCCCACCTTCTCCAGCATGGTCATGGCCTGCTCCTCCGCCTCCTTGGGGCTGCGGTGGAGGACCCGGGTCTGGCCCACCATGCAGTTCTTCAACACCGTCATGTTGTTGAACAGGTTGAAGGACTGGAACACCATCCCCACCCGGGTGCGGTGCTTGTTCACGTTCACATGGCCGTGAACGATGCTCTCCCCGTGGAAGAGAATGTCCCCACCGGAAGGAGTCTCCAGCAGATTCAGGCAGCGAAGCATGGTGCTCTTGCCGCTGCCGGAGGAGCCAATGAGGCAGACCACTTCGCCGCTGTCGATATTGAAGTTAATATCCCGCAGGACTTCCAGATGGCCGAAATTCTTTTTCAGGTTTTTAATTTCAATCAGCGCCATTACTTCTTCCCTTCCTCCTTGAGCATATTCATCTTGGGAACCGTCTGGGAAGCGGGATAACTGGACTTGGACCGGTTCATCCGCCGCTCAATCATTCCCAGGATCCGGGTGGTGGTAAAGGTGAGGACAAAGTAGATGGCTGCAGTTACCAGGAAGGTCTCCTGCACCAGGAAAACACTGCCGGAGATGGACAGAGACTGGAAATACAGATCGGTTACCGAGATCACGTTCAGCACCGAGCTGTCCTTGATGTTCACCACAAACTCGTTGCCGATGGAGGGGAAGGCGTTCCGGATCGCCTGGGGCAACACCACCAGCATCATGGTCTGGCCGGCGTTCATACCGATACTCCGGGCCGCCTCGGTCTGCCCCCGGTCCACCGACTGGATGCCCGACCGGACAATCTCCGCCATATAGGCGCCGGTATTGATGGAAACAATCACCACGCCGGCAGGGATGGGGGTCCAGCCCAGCACCGGCCGAAGGGCGTAGTAGAGGAACATGGCCTGAACCATCATGGGGGTTCCACGGATCACCTCCACATAGATCCCGGTTACAAAAAGCACCACCCGCTTTGCCACTTGGGCGGCACCACTATCCCGAATATCCGGCTGGGCGGCAGCCCGAATGCCCCCCACCACCAGGCCGATGGCAAGGCCGATGATGGTGCCGCTGAGGGCAATGAGGAGGGTAATTTTGATGCCGTTCCAAAAGAGGGGCCAGTAGGTTTGGAAAATCTCGACGGCAGCGGCCAGCATGCCGTTGTCCCGCGTGATGGCGAGAACTGCAAAATCCATGTTGTTCATCAAATCCTTCCTGGAAATTGTCCCCCGCGCCTGTCAAGGGGGCAGAACAGATGAGAACCCCGGCCGTTCAAGGGAGGACAGCCGGGGTAATCTTCACAGCACTGGGAAGAAGGAATTACTCCTCCTGGGCGGGCTGATGCTCCACCGCGTACTGCATCCACTCGTTGCGCTCATCCTGAGAAATGCCGTCCAGCACTCCCTGGATCTTGTCCAGCAGGGCGGTGTTGCCCTTCTTGACCGCAATGGAAACGGAGGTATCCGCCTCAAAGCCCTCGCCCTCGGCAAACTGGACGATAGCCAGGTCGGGGTTGGCAGCCACCACGCCCCGGGCCACCGGCAGCTCCGCCGTCAGCGCATCCACTTCCCCGTTCTGAAGAGCCACCACCATGAAGGGATAGCTGGCCAGAGGGGTGGCATGGGTCACATCGGGGATCTGATCGATTACCTCATCGTACAGGGTGTTCAGCTGGCCCTGGACCGTCTTGCCGGAGAAATCCGCCAGGGTGGTGGCGTTCACCAGCTCGTCGTCGCCGCGGACGATGCACACCATCTCGGACTCATAATACGGCCCGGTGAAGTCCGCATTGGCCCGGCGCTCGGGGGTATCGGTCATACCGGCAATGATGGCGTCAATCTCGCCGGCATAGAGCGCCGGCTCCAGGCCGGTCCACTCCAGCTTCTTGATCTGGAGCTCCATGCCCAGCTCATCGGCAATGGCCTGAGCGATGCGCACATCATAGCCGCCGGCTACACCGGCATCACCCAGGGAAACGGTGTACTCCTCTTCCTCCAGCTGGGTCCAGTTAAAGGGGGCGTAGTTGCACTCCATCCCCACCACCAGCACGCCGGAGGTTGTGGTCTCGGGAACAGCCTCCGTAGACTCGGAAGCAGCCCCAGCCTCCGAGGTGGCGCCGTCCGCCGCCTGGGAAGACGAAGCAGCGGAACTGCTGCCACCGCCGCAGCCGGCCAGCACCAGCATCGACGCCAGCAGCACCGCAAGAATTCTCTTCATGATCGTTGTCCTCCTTTTCTCTTTCCAATCCGAAAACTGCGGCATCTATGCCACAGCAGCACATTCCCTTTTTACCAAGGGATAGTATTCAGTTTATAGTGTCTTGAAAGGGGTGTCAAGTTCTTTTCATTTCTTCCCCCCAGCAAGCCAAAAAAGATTAGCATTTTTTCTAAAATAAAAAAATATATGGGACAAATTTCGTCATTAGCACCACAGGCGCTCCCCACCTCCCTCCCCAGAGGACGAAAGGCGCTCGGTCTGTCCTTCCAGGAGAGGGGGCGGAGATTGGGAAACGGCTTACTTCTTATATTCCTGCTCGCAGTACAGGCAGCGGTAGGTGTGGTGTTCCCCGTTCTGGCAAAGGGTGAAAATCTGATCCAGATCCGGCTCGATGGAGGTAATGCACCGGGGATTTTTGCAGCGGATCACGTTGGTCACCTGCCGGGGAGGGGTCAGGTTCTTTTTCTCCACAATCCGCCCCTCTTTGATGATGTTGACGGTGATCTTGTGGTCAATAAAGCCCAAAACCTCCAGATCCAGGTCGATAACGTCTTCAATCTTGATGATGTCCTTCCGGCCCATCTTGTCGCTGCGGGCGTTCTTGATGATGGCCACGCTGCAGTCCAGCCGGTCCAATCCCAGGTAGTTGTAGATCTCCATTCCCCGGCCGGCCTGAATATGGTCGATCACCATGCCATTCTGCAAACTGTCAATCTTCAGCATTCCTTCACCCCCAAAAGCGTCATAATCAGCGCCATGCGGACATAGACGCCGTTTTGTGCCTGCTGGAAATACAGGGCCCGGGGATCGTTGTCCACGGCGGCGGCAATCTCGTTGACCCGGGGCAGAGGATGCAGAACCACCATATCCTCCCGGGCCATCGCCATCTTGTCCATATCCAGGATGTAGCTGTCCTTGAGGCGGATATAATCCTCCTCGTTGAAGAACCGCTCCCGCTGGACACGGGTCATATACAGCACATCCAGCTTGCCGATGACGTCCTCCAGGCGTCTCGCTTCCTCATAGGGAATCTGCTGGGCCACGAGGGTGTCCTCGATGATGTAGTCCGGCACCCGCAGCTCCTCCGGGGAGATCAGTACAAACCGGATCCCTTCGTACCGGGCCAGGGACTTCATCAGGGAATGAACGGTGCGGCCGAACTTCAGATCCCCGCAGAGGCCCACCGTCAGGTTGCCCAGCCGCCCCTTGCTGCGCTGGATGGTGAGCAGGTCGGTGAGGGTCTGGGTGGGGTGCTGATGGCCCCCGTCCCCCGCGTTGATCACCGGGATGGAGGAATACCGGGAGGCGACCATGGGCGCTCCCTCCTTCGGGTGACGCATGGCACAGATATCGGCGTAGCAGGAAACCACCCGAATGGTGTCCTCCACCGTCTCTCCCTTGGCAGCCGAGCTGCTGTCGGCCGAAGAAAAGCCCAGGACACTGCCCCCCAAATTCAGCATAGCAGCTTCAAAGCTGAGACGGGTGCGGGTACTGGGCTCGTAAAACAGGGTCGCCAACTTCTTCCCCTGGCATACATGGGCAAACCGGCCGGGATTGTCCGCGATGCGGCCCGCCAGCTCCAGCAACTGATCCAGCTCCTGAAGGGACAGATCCAATGGGTCGATCAAATGTTTTAACACAAAAGCACCTCCCACAGTGGTGGCGGCCGGTATCCAGCCGCAAATCAATTTATTATACCACATTTCCCCCAGAGGGGACATCCTTTCGGCAAAAAATTCTCCCCAGACCAGGCAGAATCCCTCTCCCCTTTTCTCTTTACTCTTGTGGGATTTGCACAAGGGGCCTTCCCCTCACCGGATGGCGGCCCCAGAGGGCCGCGCCGCCGGGAGGGTCAAACCCGGAGGCGCAGCCGGCTCCCTTCCCGGCCCTTGACCACCTGGATCGACGCGGGGATGCTCTCCTCCAGGGCCTCCACATGGGAGATGATCCCCACCAAGCGGCGGGAACCGGCCACCGCCGCCAGCACCCCCAGGGCATCCTGAATGGAGGCCGGGTCCAGCGAGCCAAATCCCTCGTCGATGAAAAGAGTCTCCATCCGTACCCCGCCGCTCTGGGCCTGCACCACCGCGGAGAGACCCAACGCCAGGGTAAGGGCCACCAGGAATTTCTCGCCGCCGGAAAGGCTCGCCACGCTCCTCCGCTTGCCGGAAAAGCCGTCCAGCACCTCCAGCTCCAGCCCAACCCGCCGGGCCCGCCCGGTGCCTTCGCTGGTGCGGTAAAGGCGGTACCGCCCCCCGTGGACCTGCTCCAGCAGGCGGTTGGCCTCGGCGGTCACCGAGGAGAGCATCACCCCCAGGACGAACCGCCCCAGGCTGATCCCGTTGCTTCCCCGCAGTCCCCGTGCAAAGGCCGACAGCTTCTCCGCCTCCCGGCGGCCGGAACCCAGCCGTTCCAGCCGCTGGCGGCTCTCCTCCATCACCCGGTCCAGCTGGCCAAGCCGCTGGTCAGCCGCCCCCAGCAGGCCGTCCAGCCGCGCGATCTCTCCCTCCAGCTGGGCGATGGTTTCCCGCCGAAGGGCGGTCCTGGGCTTCTCGCCGCCGCCGATGGCCTGCACCGCCTGTTCCAGCTGCTGACGGGCCAGCTGGCGGGCCTGGGCCGCTGCCCGGTTCTGCTCCTCCAGCTGCGCCAGCTCCTGGGACGAAAGGCGCCACCGGCGGAAGTCCTCCTCCCCCGCGAAGCCCTCCCGCCGGCAGGCGGCCTCCCAGTCCAGCCGGGCCTGTTCCAGCCGCCGGTCGCTTTCCGCCCGCTCCTGGGCGGCATGGAGAGCCGCAGCCTCTGTCTTTTCCTTCTCCAGAGCGGCCTGGTCCAGCTGGGACTGGAGCTTCTCCTGCTGCTCCTTCATGGATTCCACCTGCCGCCGAAGCCGGCCCACCCGCTCCCGAAGGGCTTCCTCGGTGGGGATTCCCGGCTCCATCCGGCTTTGGAGGGTCTCCCACTGGGCGCGGACCCGCTGCTCCTCCTCGTTGGCGGCCATCCCTTCCTGCCGCAGCTTCTCCAACGTGGCCTGGGCCCGGTTCCATGCCTCTTCCGCCTGGCGGAACTCCCTCTCCAGCCGGTCAAAGGAGGCCGCCTTCTTCCGCGCCTGGGCCAGCTGCTCCCGCAGCTCCTTCAGCCGCCTGGGCTCGGCGGGGCAGCCGTCCGCCTCCTTCTTCAGCCGTCCGGCTTCCTCCTCCAGGGAACGGATCTCCACCCTAGCCGCCAGCAACTCCTGGTCCCGGCGGCGGACCGCCTCCTCCTGGCGGCGCAGCTCCTTCTCCAGATTCTCCGGGGCCTCCTCAGGAAGCCGGGCCTCCTCCCGCTGGTACAGGCGGGGATGGTGGACGCTCCCGCAGAGGGGACAGGGCTCGCCTTCCTCCAGGCGGCCGGCCAGCTGGAGAAGGGTCTCCTCCCGGTAGGCGGAGCGTGCCCGCTCCACCCGGCCCCGCAGTTCTTCCAGCGCGGCGGTTTCCCCTTCCCGCTCCCGGTCCAGCTCCTTTTCCCGCCGGTTCTTCTCCTCCAGGGCGGCCTGGGCACGGCCCAGGCGGAGGGCCAGGTCCTCCCCCCGGGCCAGCCGCTGCTCCTCCTCCGACAGCAGCGGCAGCGGCTTCACATAGCGGGCGAACCACTCCTCCCGCCGGGCGGCCAGCTCCTCCCGCCGCCGGCGAAGGGCGGTCGCCGCCGCCTGTTCCCGCCGGTACTCCTCCCGCCGGGCCTGCAACCGGGCCAGGGCCTCCTGGGCCTGGCGGCGCGCCTGATCCAGGCGGGCATAGTCGGGGAGCCGCTCCTCCAGGCGCACCAGTTCCTTCTGCTGCTCCTGCCGGGAAGCGGCCAGTTTTTCCCCGGCTTCCTTCTGCCGGAGAGACTGCTGCCACCGCTCCTGGGCCTGCCGAACACGGGCGGCGGCCAGCCCTTCCTCCTCCCGGCGGCGGGCGGCTTCTTTGCCGGCTTGCTCCAGCTGGTTCCACACCGGTTCCAGGCGGGAGGCGCCCTTCCCCCGCTCCGCCTTCCGGCGGCAGGTCTCCTCCTCGTCCCTGCGGCGGTCCAGGTCCGCCAGGGTGGCCTCCGCCTCTTCCTTCTGGAGGAACAGGGCCTCCAGCCGCTGCTCCCCCTCCAGCTGCCGCCGTTCCCTCTCCAGGGCGCGGGCCTTCTCCTCCCGCTGGGCGGCGGTGCCCTGCCGCTCCTCCCGGTGGCGGGCCGCCAGCGCCTCCAGCTCTTCCAAGGTGGACACCTCCCAGCTGCTGAGCGCCCCCTCCAGGAGCGACTCCTCCTCCCGGAGGGCCGTTTTTTTCTCCTGGGCCCGGTCCGAAAGCCACTGGGCCACGGCTTCCCATCGCTGGGCGTGGAACAGGGTGGTGAGGATGGCCTCCTTCTCGTCCGACTTGGAGGTCAGCAGCCGCTCAAACTGCCCCTGGGGCAGGATCATCACCTGGCGGAACTGGTCGTAGGTAAGGCCGATCAACTCCTGGGCCTTCCCCTCCAGGTCCCGCATCTTGGGGTTGGCAAAGAAGGGGACGTCCACCCCTTCCTCGTCCCGGTAGAAGACGTTCTGGGCCGGCTCCAGCTCCATCTGCCCGTTTCTCTTCTTCTTGATCCGCAGCCACCGGACAAAGCAGTATTCCTTTCCCCGCACCTGGAACCGGTACTCCACCCGGGTCTCCTGGTCCGGCTGGGCCGCCAGGCAGCGCATGGATGCCAGGTCTCCCCGCCCGCCGCCGCTGCTGCGGCCATAGAGGGCGTAGGTCATCGCGTCCAGGATGGCCGTCTTGCCGGCGCCGGTCTCCCCGCGGATGAGGACTAAGCCGCTTGCCAGGAAGGGGGCAAAGGTGATCTCCTGTCGCTCCAAATAGGGCCCAAAGGCCGAAAAACACAGCTTGATCGGGATCATTGCTCCGCTCCCTCCTTCTCCACCGCCTGTACCGCCTGCCGGAACCAGGCCATCGTCTCCTCATCCGTCTCTTCCTCCAGCACCTCCCGGCAGAACCGGCGCACCAGATCCTCCGGAGACATCCGTTCCAGCTCCTCCACCGTGATGCCCCCGTCCTCCCCCGCCTGCTGGGACTGGCGGCCGGTCACCAGCAGGAGGTTGGGATACTCCGCCCGGAACAGCTCCACCCGTTCCATGGTGGGGACACAGTCGGTCAGCTCCACCTTCAGATAGTCCTCCCGACGGGGGTCCCGGCGAGCCGCCTCCAGCAGCTCCTCCAAGGGACCGGTCACCACCCGGAGTTCCCGCGCCGCCGGCACCGGAATCTCCCGGACCGAGCCGTCCGCCGTATCCACCAGGGAAACGCTCTTGGTCTGCCGCCATTCGCCGAAGGAGTACCGGAGGGGCGAGCCGCTGTACCGCACCCCCGGCGCCACCTCCTGGCTCCGGTGCAGATGGCCCAGGGCCACATAATCGAACCCGGCGAAGGCCCCGGCCGGCACCTGGGAAGCTCCCCCCACCGCCGCCGCCCGGTCGCTCTCCGACAAGGCGGCCCCGCCCACAAAGCAATGGGCCATCAGGACGTGGAACCCCTCCGACGAACAGTCCTCCCGGCCGCACAGGTACGCCATAGCCTGGGCCGTGGAGTGTAGCTCCTCCTGAGGAAAGAGGGCACGGGCCTCGTCCCCGTTGAAGAAGGGCAGGGTGTGGATGACACAGTCGCCCACCCGGATGGGCTCCCGCTGTTCCCCCAAGCGCCCCCGGATGTAGAGCCCCGCCCCCTCCAGCAGGCGGTTGCAGGCGGCCAGGCGCTCGGCGCCGTCGTGGTTGCCGGCGATGATGACGGTGGGGATCCCCAGCTCCCCGCACAGGCCGGTGACCAGCCGGTTGTAGAGGCGCAGCGCCTCGGGAGGGCTCACCGCCCGGTCGAACACATCCCCGCTGATCAGCACCGCCCCCACCTGTTCCCGGCCGGCCGTCTCCAGCAGGCTGTCGACCATCGCCCGCTGCTCCTCCAGCAGAGAAACCCCGTGCAGGCGAAGGCCCAGGTGCAGGTCCGATGTATGCAGTATCTTCATGGTTTTCCTCCTGTCCCGCGGGCGGCAGGCCCGCGCCGGCTCCGTGGCGCCGTTCCAAGGACCAGTATACCACAACCCGGCAGCAGTGAAAAGGCAACACCCCTTCCCCACCTGCCGGGGAACCGCCTGGGCAGGGCGCCCTTTGGAAACAAGCAAGAGGGGAAATTCCTCAGGAATTTCCCCTCTCTTTGGATTTCGGATGGAGCAGTCCCAGGCATGGCGCCTCTTTTGGCCCCAGCGGGATCCTTCTTTCCCGTTACTCCAGATTGGCGTGCAGGGTCATCACCGAGCTGCCCTCCGGCAGCTCCTCCAGCAGGGAGAGGGCCAGCCCGTCCCCCCACAGCAGCAGGCACTGCTCAAAGGCGCTGCCTCCCGGCTGGAAGCTGGCAAGGGCCCCTTTTCCGCCGCCCTTCTCGGCAGCGACGGGAACCCAGACCCGGCAGTGGGCCAGCGCCGCCAGGGACGAGGCAGGGCTTGCGGTGAGAACGGCCAGCCTGGCCCCGGCCTCCAAACCCTTGCGGGCGTTGAGAAGGACGCTCCCCGTCTCCCCGGAGGCGGAAGCCGCAATCAGCAGGTCCCCCGGGCCGATGGCGGGGGTGTTGGTGTCCCCGGCCAGGTATACGGTGCGGCCCAGCTGCATCAGCCGCATGGCCATGGCCCGCAGCATCAGCATGGTGCGGCCGGCGCCGGTAAAGAAGAGTCGGCCGGCCTTTTCCAGCTCCCGGCGGAAGGCCTCTTCCTCCCCCCGGGCGATCCTCCCCAGCAGCTCCTCCTGCTCCCGCAGGATCGCCGGCAGATGGTCCATCATCCTTCCGCCCCCTTTCCCGCTGCCGTCCACAGCAGGGCAGCGGCGGCAGCCGGGTCCGGCGATCTGGTCACCGCGCCGCCCACCACGGCGGCCCCCACCCCCAGGCGGGCCGCCTGGCCCACCGTCTGGGGCGAGATTCCCCCTGCTACCGCCAGGTACCGGGGCGCCACCAGAGCCGCCACCTGTTCCAGCTCCTCCCAGGGATCGGCCCCCTGATCCACCAGGTCCCGGGCCGTGTGGACACAGACCCGGTCCACCCCCAGCTCGATCAGCTCCTGCGCCCGGCGGGCCGGCTGGGGATGGGCTGTAAGGTCGGCCATCACCCGTCCCCCCAGTTCCCGGGCGGCCTCCACCGTCCGGCGGACGGTCAGGTCCCCGGCCACCGCCAGCACCGTCACCCAGTCGGCCCCCGCCTGGAGGGCACAGCAAGTCTCGGCCCGGCTGCTGTCGATTATCTTCAGATCCGCCAGGATCGCCTTGTGGGGGAACGCCCGGCGCAGCAGCCGCACCGGCTCCATTCCGTAGGCCATCACCATGGGGGTCCCCACCTCCAGCAGATCGAACCACGGGGCGGCCGCCCCGGCCAGTTCCAACGCCTGATCGGGGGTCAGCAGGTCCAGCGCCAGCTGCAGTTCCATAAAGGGATTCCTCCTTCCATCCGCCCGGGAAGGCTTCCCGGGCTGCATCTGCCCTTAGTATACCCCTGGCCAAGGGGGCTGTCAATTCCGCCCACGCCATCGAAAAAGGGCCCCCGCAGGGGCCCTTTTTGGGGCAAGGTCAGCTGACCAGCTTATAGATGTTGCTCTCCTCGGTAAAGGTGGTGTAGTTGTACATCACCAGCACCTGGTCAAACTCCGCCATCTCCAGGATGGGGGACAGCATGGCGTTGTACCGCATATCCACCACCCACACCTCGTCGTAGTGGTAGGTGAGATAGGGGGCGAAGGAATTGCCGTAGGAATCCTTCAGATAGAGGATCCGGGAGGTCTTGCCGTCCTCGTGGTACCGGTTGTTGTCGCTCTTGATGACGGTGAGGCCGTTGTTGCTCCACAATAGGCCCGCATACTTGTCCCGCTTTTCAAACTGGGCCAGATCGTTGAGGGCTCCCTTCTCCTCGTCCCCCACCTTGACCGAGGTAACCGGGATGTCGTACCAGGTGATGGTATCCGGCACCGCATTGTAGGCCTTGGCCCGGCTGTAGTAGGTGCCGTAGAAGTCGTTCACCTCATGGGCCAGGGGGGCGAGCTCCTCCAGGGAAACCGGCTCCATCCCCAGGGACCGGACAACTTCCTGATACCCGTAGTAGGCGCCCAGGGTGGTCCAGTGGTGGTCGGTGCGGTAATAAATATACTCGTCCCGGTGCTCCTGCAGCAGAGGCAGGAAATAGAGCTTCTCCACATTGGGAGCGGTAATCCCCTGGTAGATTTCCGCAATACCCGCCTCCTGGTTGATGTTCTCCAGGCCAAAGGGAACCTTCTCCCACAGGACCGCATAAGAGTTGGGAATGATCCCAAAGGCGATCTTCATCTGGGGGTACTTCTCGGCCATCTGCTGGATGAAGGAAATGTTCCGGGGATACTGGCGGTTCTGCAGATCGCTGAAGTACTGCATCTTGGCAAACATATAATGGTCGTCCCCATAGGCGATACCGTTGTTTTCAATCTTGCCCAGGGCCGACTCGGCAATGCTCTTCAAGGTGATCCAGCCGTCCCGGCCGATAAACTGATCGTTGGTATATTCCTCATACTGGATGCTGTACTTTTGATCCTCGTCCTGGGCCATAAGGGAACGGATAGTCATCTCCGGCCGCTGGGCCAGGTAGCGGTTCTCCATCTCGCTGAACGACTTGGCCGGAGTGGCCAGATCCAGAACGGTGGTAATCAGGATCAGCCCGGCAAAGATCAGCAGCAGGGGGTAGTGGAGGATTTCTTTCACTTTGTTCATCGTCTCTCCTCCTTTAGAAGCGGAAATACAGGAACGGATTGTAGGTGGCGTCCACCAGATAGGCCACCGACAACACCAGCACCAGGACCAATCCGGCCAGCCGGGGAATCCGGGAGCCGGTCTTCTGCTCGATCCAGTCTCCCGCCTTCTTCATCAGCGGCGTGGAGAACAGGATGCCGATGAGCAGCACCATGGCGTAATTGCGCAGGTAATAGATCCAGTCGATCCCGCCGGTGAAGCTGAACAGCCGACCAAGGAAGGTCCCCAGCTGGGAGAAATCGGTGATGGCGAAGAGACTCCAGCTGAGAAGGATCACCGGGATCATGTAGCAGCGGCTGAGGACTGGATGCCGGTTGAGCACCTGGAGGAAGCCCTGTTTCTCGATCACCAACAGCACAAAGAAGGTAAGGCCCCACAGAACAAAGTTCCAGGAAGCCCCATGCCACAGGCCGGTGAGGAACCACACCACAAAGATGTTGAAGATGTTCCGCGCCGGGCTGCACCGGTTGCCGCCCAAGGGGATATAGACATACTCCCGGAACCAGGAGCCCAGGGTCATGTGCCAGCGGCGCCAGAACTCGGTGGCGCTTTTGGACACATAGGGGTCGTTGAAGTTCTGGGGGAACTGGAAGCCCAGCATCTTGCCCAGGCCGATGGCCATAAGGGAGTAACCGGAAAAGTCAAAGTAGATCTGGATGCTGTAGGCCAGAATGCCCAGCCAGGCCAGAGGCGAGGAGATGGCTCCATACCCCAGAGCCCCCACCTCGGTCCAGAGGGCGCCGCAGCTGTTGGCAATGAGGACCTTCCGGCCCAGCCCCCGGATGAAGATGGCCACGCCCTCCTCCACCATGGGAAGGGTGATGACCCGCTCCTTCAGCTCCCGCGCCACGTCGCTGTACCGGACGATGGGGCCGGCAATCAGCTGGGGAAAGAGCACCACATAGGCGCCGAAGTTGATGATGTTATCCTCTACCTCCACATCGCCCCGGTACACGTCAATGGTATAGGACATGGTCTGGAAGGTGTAGAAGCTGATGCCCAGAGGAAGGGTGATGTTCTGGAGAGGAATGCTCAGCCCGGCAATGGCGTTGAGATTCTCGATAAAGAAATTGGTGTACTTAAAGAAGAAGAGCATCCCCAGATTGAAGAAGACCGACATAATGAGGAAGCCCCGCCGGGCGGCCAGGCTCTTCTGGCCGAAATGCTTGATTCCCTGGCCGGCGATATAATCCACCAGGGTGGAGGCGATCATAATGGGAAAATACCGCACCTCGCCCCAGGAGTAGAAAATCAGGCTCAGCACAAACAACAGGCCGTTGCGGAACCGCCTGGGGCACAGGTAATACAGCACGAAGGCCGCCGGCAAAAACCGGAACAAGAACAAGATACTGCTAAAAACCATAATGTTGTAATCCTTTTCCTTGGTATTGAGCGGCCGCCCGCCCGTTTGTTGTCAAAAAAATCCGATATCCTTCTTACAATACCAGAAATCCTACCCGATTGCAACAAAAAAACACACCCTCCCGCCCCAAAGCAGGAGGGCGCGCCTTTTGATTGTCCGGGGGAAAGTACGCCCCCGTCATCCGGCTTCCTGGTGATCCTCCATCCAGCCGGCTAGAGTTTCCATCGCCGCCTCCACCTCCTGGGCGGGGTCGTTTCCTTCCCGCCCCAAGATCAGCAGGAACAGGCTGTTTCCTTCCTGGCAAACAACGCCGGCCCGGGCTTTTTCATAGCTTTCCGGCTGGAACTGGCGAAAGCTTTCCCGCACAAAGGCCAGCCGGTCCTCCAAAGCAGATCGCACCTCTTCCGTCTTCCCCTCCGCCGGTTCCACCGCCAGGATGCTGTCCGCCGAGGCAGCGGACATGGACAGGCGTCCCGCATACTGGAGAACATCCTCCGGCAAAATGCCGAAGATCTCCTGAAGGAACTGGTCGTCCACCGGGCTGGGCATGGTCAGGTCGTACTGCTGGGAGAGGGTTTCCACCAGCTCCTCCAGGTTCGGGTCGGCCGCCGCCTCCGGCGCGGCTCCTCCGCAGCCGGCCAGCAGCAGCAGGGCCGCTATCATTGCCGCCAAACGCTTCATCTTGGATTCCCCTTTCCGGTCATGGATAACAAGAAGGCCTTCTATCCTAACAGTGGGCCGACGGCGGTGTTTTCTTGCATCCGCCGGGCAAAACCTTCCTGTTTTCTATCCTAGGCCGGAAAAAGGCCGATTATTCCCCCGCCTCGACCCGGGGCAGCAGCCAATCGGCCAGCTGATGAATATCCCCGGCTGCCACCACGTAGGGGTACCGGGCCAGCGCTTTGGGGTCCGACAGGCCAAACCCGCAGGTGACGGCGGCAAAATCCACCCCCGCCTCGGCGGCACCCTGGCTGTCAAACACGCTGTCCCCCACCATGAGAACCCGGCTGGGGTCACTTTCCCCCAGATCCGCCATCGCCCGGCGGATCAGCCGAGCCTTGGTGCTTTCCTCCCCATCCGCAAAGCTGGAGATGGTGGAAAAATACTCCAGGAGCCCCGCATGGGAAAGGGTCTTCTCCGCGTAGGGACGCAGCTTCATGGTGGCCACCCCCAGGTGGACCTTCCGCTCCTGCAGCGCGTCCAGCAGCTCCCGCATCCCGTCAAAAACCCGGATGTCCAGCACCCCTTCTTCCCAGTAAAAGGCCCGGTACACCTGGATCATCCGCTGGGTGGTTTCCGGGTCGATGCCGTACATCTGGGGAAAAGACTGGGCCAGGGGCGGGCCAATCACCTGATCCAGCTCCTCCTCCGGCAGGGGGGCAAATCCCATCTCCTTCTCTGCGTGGCGGACACTGCGGAGGATGCCGGGGGAAGTATCGGCCAGAGTGCCGTCCAGGTCAAACAAAACGGTGCGGTAACGATGTTCCATGGTACCAAACTCCTTTGCTGTCACGGGGTACGCCTCCCAACCGGGGAGGCAGCTCGGTCTACTATTCTATCCCATTTGCGGAAGTTTGACAAGACAATCCCTCCAGATTCCGAAAGGGAATCTTTCCACCCCCTTTTCCTCCTTCACCCCGCCAGGCGGCGAACCGGAAACCGGTCCGCCGCCGTCAAAAATGAAACTGGGGATACCCGGCATACTCCTCCGGCAGCTCGTAGTCGTACCAATCCAGCTCCCCCACCAGCACCGACGGCTGGTGGGGAAATTTCCACCGGTTGAGGTAGTCGATAAACTCCGGGGCTCCGTAAACGGCCACCTCCACGCCCCCAATCTTCCGCAGCAGCTTGCGCCCCTCCGGGTCCTTCCAGATCCAATTGACCGCGAAGTCCAGGCAGTACTCCTCCAGATGATCCGCCACCTCGTCCGGGACCGCATACATCCGGACCTTGCTGTCATGGCTCAACAAGACCTGTTTCACCAGTCTTTGCCCTCCTTGCCTTTGCTGCCCACCGGGTGTCCTCCCCTTGCGGGGCCGAACCGTTGGTGCTAGAATGAAAACAAGAAAACCAATCCCTCCGAAAGGAGCATCGCCCATGGTCACCTCCACCATTACCGCCCGCCTCCCCTATCCTCCGGCCCCGGTATGGGAGGCCGTCACCCAGGTGGACCGGTATCCCCGGTGGCGCAGCGACCTTGCCGGGGTCGACCTGCCCCAGGAGGGAACCTTTGTGGAACACAGCCGGGAGGGCATCGCCACCCGCTTCACCGTCACCTGTACCGACCCATGCCGCCGGTGGGAATTCTCCCTGGAAAACCAGCGGATCACCGGCCGGTGGACCGGCCTCTTCTCCCCTTGGGAGAAGGGCACCCAGGTAACCTTCACCGAGGCGGTCTCCCCCAAGCGGTGGTGGATGGCCCCATTCCTCAAGGGGTATCTGCGGCGGCAGCAGGCCCGCTTCCTGGCGGATCTTCGGGCCTTCCTTGCCGGGCCCCGGCCTTGACTTCCTGTCGACGATCCTTCATAATACAACCAAGAAGAGAAAAATCCCCGGCCCCGGCGGCCGGGCTGCGGAAAGGATGAACCCTCTCATGTCCTTCAACTATTTTATCCCCACCCGGATCCTCTTTGGGAAAGGGACGCTGGACCAGCTGGCCACCCAGCCCCTTCCCGGCAAAAAGGCCCTGCTGGTCATCTCCTCCGGCAGCTCCATGCGCCGGTTCGGCTATCTGGAGCGGGTGGAAGCCCTCCTGGACCAGGCTGGGGTGGCCCATGTCCTTTTTGACAAGGTCCTGCCCAACCCCACCCTCCGCCACGTGATGGAGGGGGCCGCCCTGGCCAGGGAAACCGGCTGTGACTTCGTCCTGGGATTGGGGGGCGGCAGCTCCATCGACAGCGCCAAGGCCATCGCCGTGGCGGCCTGCAATCCGGGCAGCTACTGGGAGTACATTCCCTCCGGCACCGGCGGGCGAAAGCCCATCCCCAACGACCCGCTTCCCATTGTGGCTATTACCACCACCGCCGGCACCGGCACCGAGGCCGACCCCTGGGCGGTTATCTCCAATACCGACACCGACGAAAAGATCGGCTTTGGGTACGACAAGACCTATCCCGTTCTCTCCATTGTGGACCCGGACCTGATGATGACCGTCCCCCCCTCCCTCACCGCCTACCAGGGCTTTGACGCCCTTTTCCACAGCACCGAGGGGTATATCAACCGAATTCCCAACGAGGCGGGGGAGCTGTTCGCCCTGGAGTCCATCCGGCTGGCCGCCCAGTATCTGCCCCGGGCCGTCAAGAACGGCCAGGACGCCCTTGCCCGGGAGAAGATGGCCCTTTCCAACACCCTGGCCGGGTTGGTCCAGTGCCTGTCCAACTCCACCTCTGCCCATGCCATGGAGCACGCCCTCAGCGCCTTCCATCCCCGGCTTCCCCATGGGGCCGGGCTCATTATGATTGGAGAGGCCTACTACCGGCATCTGATCCAGGTTCACGCCTGCGACGAGCGGTTTGTGGCCATGGCCCGCGCCATGGGGATGGAGGGGAGCGACGACCCCATGGACTTTGTCCGCGCCCTTCAGCGTCTGATGGCCGCCTGCGGGGTGGACCAGCTGAACCTTTCGGACTATGGGGTGGACGCGGGCGAGCTGGAAAAGGTGGCCCAGCGGGCCTTCGACACCCAGCCCAACATGTTCAAGGCCGACCCGGTGGACCTGTCCTTCCAGGAGGTGGTGGAGATTCTCCGCCGTTCCTACCGGTAACCGTGCCAATGCCGATGCTCCAAGGGGGAGGAAGGGCCAAGCTCTTCCTCCCCCTTTTCTGCTGCCCGGCTGGCTCATGTCATGGGAGGCGTTTTCCTCCTGTCCCCGGTTTTCCGGCTGCGAAAAAGGGGAACAGCCGTTCCCCTTTTTCTCCCCATCTTTATTTTTTCTTTCCGGTGGCAAAGAAGATGACAATCACCACCACTGCCACAATCATGACCCCCACCATAATGGCGATCATGGTGCCGCTGCCGTCACCCGTATCCGGGTTGCCGGCAAAGACCGGCAGGCCCAGCGTCCACAGCATGGTCATCCAGATAAGCAGCTTGGCAGCCATCTTCTTCCATTTTTCACACATACGATCAGCTCCTAATCCGATTGATATCCACCGATGGGACAGGTCCTCTACTGCATCAGTGGCCGCCAACGGCGGTTTTCTTGCAAAAGGGGAAAATTTTCTCTCCCGGGAGGGGAAACCGGTGCGGTTTTCCCTCAGGCCCTCCATATAGCCGCCGCTTCCCACAAGCGGGTCGACACAGGGCCTGGACCTGCACTACAACCCCAAAGAGACAAAAGTTCATGGGTACAGCATCAGGAAGAACAGGGAATCCATTTTTCCTGGGCGGGCTTTTGCCCGCGGGCCAGCCTTCCCAGGCCGGCGCTGTGCCTATTATACCATAAGCGAAATCAAAAAGATAGAGACAAGGTATGAATCTCTTTTTTATAACGCAAAAACGGCCCGCCGGCTCCCCCCATAGAGGGAAACACCGGCGGGCCGCTGCCTGGCTGCGGCAATCAGTAGAGCTTGGCCCCTGCCGGGATCCGATCGTCCACCATCAGCAGGTTGAGCCGTTCCTCGCCCTCTTCCTTGTGGATGGCCGAGATAATCATCCCGCAGGAATCAATGCCCATCATCTTGCGGGGGGGCAGGTTGGTAATGGCGATGAGGGTCTTGCCCACCAGCTCCTCCGGCTCGTAATAGGCATGGATGCCGCTGAGGATGGTCCGGTCGGTGCCGGAACCGTCGTCCAGCAGGAACTCCAGGAGCTTCTTGCTCTTGGGCACCGCCCGGCACTCCTTCACCTTCACCGCCCGGAAGTCGGACCGGGAGAAGGTATCAAAGTCCACAAAGTCCTGGAACAAGGGCTCGATCTCCACCTTGGAGAAATCGATGGGCGAAACCGGCACCGCGGGAAGCTCCTCGATGGCCGTCTTCAGCGCGCTGCCCAGCTGCTCCATCGCCTGGCCCAGCTCCATCTTCTGCTCCTTTTGAGGAACATCCAGTGGCTTCATCGTGGGGAAGAGGAGCACGTCCCGGATGGAGGCGCTGTCGGTCAGGAGCATCACCAGCCGGTCCACGCCGAATCCCAGGCCGCCCGTGGGGGGCAGGCCGTACTCCAGCGCGGTGACATAGTCGTAGTCCACCTGGGCCTTGGTATGGGGGTCCAGAGCCCGGCGCTCGGCCACCTGCCGTTCAAACCGCTCCTTCTGGTCGATGGGATCGTTGAGCTCGCTGAAGGCGTTGCCAAACTCGGTGGCGTTAATGAAATACTCAAACCGCTCGGTAAAGGCGGGATCGTCGGTCTTCCGCTTGGCCAGGGGGCTGATCTCCACCGGATAGTCATAGATAAAGGTGGGCTGGATCAGCTTTTCCTCCACAAAGGTGTCGAAGAACTCGGCCAGGATGCGGCCCTTGGTGGCCATCTCCGGCAGCTGGACGTGATGCTCCTTGGCCAGGGCAATAGCCTCCTCGTCGGTGGCAACAGCGGCAAAGTCCACCCCGGAATACTTCTTCACCGCCTCCACCATGGTAAGGCGCTCCCAGTGGCCCAGGTCGATCTCCCGGCCCTGGTAGGTGATCTGCAGGCTGCCGCACACCTTCTGGGCAACCGTCTTCATCATCTCCTCCACCAGGTCCATCATCCCCTTGTAATCGGTAAAAGCCTGGTAGAGCTCGATGGTGGTGAATTCCGGGTTATGCTTGGTGTCCATCCCCTCGTTACGGAAGATCCGGCCCACCTCGTAGACCCGCTCCATGCCGCCCACCACCAGCCGCTTGAGGTACAGCTCGGTCTCAATCCGCAGCACCATGTCCATATCCAGGGTGTTGTGGTGGGTGTAGAAGGGCCGGGCAGAGGCGCCGATCTCGAAGGGGGTGAGGATGGGGGTGTCCACCTCCAGGAAGCCCTTGCTGTCCAGATACGCCCGCAGCTCCCGGAGAATCAGGCTGCGCTTGATGAAGGTCTCCTTCACCTCCGGGTTGACGATCAGGTCCACATACCGCTGCCGGTACCGCAGGTCGGTATCCTTGAGGCCGTGCCACTTGTCGGGCAGGGGCAGCAGGGATTTGGACAGGAGCATCGCCTGGAACACCTTGATGGAGATCTCGCCGCGGCGGGTGCGGAACACCTCACCGGTGACCCCCACAATGTCCCCGATGTCCCAGTCCTTCAGGCAGGCATACGCTTCCTCCCCCATGTTGTCCAGCCGGATGTACAGCTGGATCTTGCCGCTGCCGTCCCGCAGGTCCAGGAAGGACACCTTGCCCATATCCCGCCAGGTCATAATCCGCCCGGCCAGGGACACCTGCTGCCCCTCCAGCTGGTCAAACCGCTCGATCACCTGGGCGGCATAGGCGGTGCGGTCAAAACGGGTGACAGCAAAGGGGTCCTTCCCCTCCGCCTTCAGCTTGGCGAGGCGGTCCCGCCGGATCTGCAGAATTTCGGACAGCTCAGGCTCCTGCGCCTCCTGAGCAGGGTTTTGCTGGGTGTGGTCTGCCATCGTTTCTTCTTCCCCCTGTATTGTTATTCGTCCTTGCCTCTTGGCTGTTTGGAACCAAAAAAACAGCGCCCGCCTGTTTGTCCGGCGGGCACCGCGATCAAGCTATTTGCCGATGGCCAACACCTGGAACTGGAAATTGCCGCCGGGGGCAACCACTTCCACCACGTCCCCCACCTTGTGGCCCAAGAGGGCCTTGCCCACAGGGGACTCGTCGGTAATGGTGTTCATGCCGCTGGTCTCCACCGAGCTGACGATCCGGTATTCGGTTTCCTCATTGAACTCCATATCCAGAATCTTGACGGTGCAGCCGATGGACACCACATCGCTGGAAATATCGTCGGCCTCCACAATCTTCACATGCTTCAGCTGCTCCTCCAGCAGGAGGATGCGGGCCTCTACCACCGCCTGCTCGTTTTTCGCCTCGTCGTACTCGCTATTTTCCGAAAGGTCGCCAAAGCCTCTGGCAACACGAATTTTTTCAGAGATTTCCTTCCGCTTGGTCGTCTTCAACTCTTCCAGTTCCTGCTTCATGGCGGCGAAGCCGTCGGCAGTCATCAGGATTTCCTGTGCCAATATTATCCGCTCCCTTCGCACAGCACGCCCCATAGGCGGGGCGTTTACAATGCTTATTATTATAGACAACTCTCCTTCCCCTGTCAAGAGGAAGGAGGGGGAACTTCGCCCAGGAAGGGCATCTTCTCCCCCCTGCCGGGGCCGATTCTCCCCGGGGACGCTACAGCCAGCTGTCCCGGCGGCGGAGGCGGGCGGCCAATTCCTGGGTGGAGGTCTCCCGGCCGCCGATGCGGCAGCGGGCCGCGGCACACTGCCCCAGCTCCTTTCGGCCTCCCAGCTCGTAGGCCGCTCCCAAAAAGTAGGTGGTCTCCAGCCCCATGGGGATGACCCTGCCGTAACCGGCGGGCGCCGTGCATCGCAGGGCATTGACCACCTGGTCCCCGGTCTGGAAGGGGGCCAGGCGGAGTAGTTCCCCATCCGCAGGCAGGCGGGATGGGGCCCGCTCCGGGTCCAGCACCAGCAGGCAGCCGGCCAGCCCCTCCTCCCCGGTAACCGGCACGGCTGCCCCGTGCTCTTCCATCAGTTCCCGGACCGTCTCCTCATACCGTTGGGGATGGGGGCACGCTACCCGCACCTCGGCAAACTCCCTTACCAGCTGCTTGGCCAGCCATTGGTACCGTCCGTCCCGGTCGATCAGGCCGATCCGCCGGCGGGACAGCTCCACCCCCGCCGCCTCTACCGACTGGACCGCCGTATTGGCCGCCAGGAGCAGGGGGAACTCCCGGGGCCAAAACCGCCCCAGGCCCTCCCCCTCCGGCAGAGGAATCTGGGGGTCCACCACCAGCTCTTCCCGGGCGTCGCCCGCCTGCCGGGCAAGGCGGGACCAATGCCGCTGCCCCGGAACCATGGGGCAGTGGATCAGCCGAAACCCCTCCCCCTCCCCCGGCAAGGGTTGTTCCTCCTCCCGGGGCAGGGCGGGGCGGACCCGGTCGGCCACCCTTCCCCACAGCCCTCTGCGGCCGCTTTCTTCCATCACCACTGCTGTAAACATCCGTATCAACTCCCTTGTGTCCTCTTTGCACCAATCTATGCGGTTGTCCCGCCGGCCATGCCCCTTTCCACCGCAAAAAAACAGGCCCTCCCGTGGGAAGGGCCCGCCGATGCTTGGCGATTGGGTTTTGCTTGAGGGAGGGAAATCCCAGGGACTTTAACGGGACTTCTTCAGGGAGACGGCCGCGGCAGCCACCAGGGAAGCGGCCCCCAGGGCCACCGCCACGCCCACCGCGTCGTTGGCGCCGGTGTCCGGGTTGGACACGTTGCCGCTGCCGGAAGAGACATCGTCCTCCTCCACCCGGTCGCTGGCCACGCCGCTCTCGATGACGGTAGTGTCGGAGATGCGCTTATCGGTAATGACAAACCGGCCCAGATCCTTGGTCTCAAAGACCAGGGTACCCTCGTCCTGGTTGTACTGGGCATCCATGGGGATCAGCTCCCGGCCGTTGTACCGGTACAGATAGAAGGTGTCGTCAAAATCCACCGCCTCGTTGGAGACGTCGATGGTGACGGTGGCATCGTACCGGAAGGAAGGCCCGGCGGGGAAGGTGACAAACTTGAACTGGTTATCCTCGTACTTCACCATGATGTCGTCGATCATGTTGGAATTGCTCACCAGGTTCATGGTGCCGGCGCCGTTGGTGCGCACCTCAAAGCTCCAGTCCCCGTAGTTGAAGGTGGCAGCCTTGTAGTTGTTCACCTTGGTGATGGTCTCAAACTGCTCCTCGGTGATAACGGGGGCGGCGGGATCTACCAGGATGCTCTCCCCCTGGCCCAGAGCCTCGATGTATTCGTCGTCCATCTGGGCATAGCCCACCTGGAGGTCAATCTCCATGTTGGCCAGCTCCTTGGAGCTCTCCCGGTCCAGCAGGCGGACGCGGATGGTGGCATCGGTGAGATAGGTGGGCCAGCCGGCCTCGGTCTTGACGGTGAGGAAATACTCGCCGCTTCTCTTCTCCATCTTCACTTCCTCAAAGATGGAGGAGCGGTTGTTGCTCACATTGATCCGGTAGAGATCCAGCAGATCGTCGGTAACCGCCTCGCTGGTGCCGTCCTCACGGGTGACCGAGAGGGGGAAGCGATAGGTCTCGCCGGGGGTGAGCAGGACATCCTCCTTCAGCTCCAGGCCGTTCTCGTCGGCGCCGATCACCAGCCCGTTGACCGGGGAGTCGGACACCTGCTCCTGGGCGGCGGCCTGCGGCTGGGGTTCCTCCACAGCGGCCGCCATGGCAGTCAGGGACAGGCTGCTCATCATCGCCACGGCCAGCAGTAGGGCCAATACGTTCTTCATAGTTTTCTTCCTCCTGTTTGTAGGGTTTCTTGGTTTGTCCCTCGCGGGTACAACGCCATTATAGGAGGAATCTTCGTCATTGTCCACAGGATTATCCTGCCAATCCGCCTTTTTATTTGTTCATAATGTTGGAATTTTGTCCGCACCTTGCCAACTTTCTTCCACACCCCGGCAAGGTTTCCGCCTCTTGGCGGCAGCGGCGGCCAGTCTCTGCCGTCCCTGGAAGCAGCGGGCACCCATTCTTCTGGTTTTTCCCACCGCCGAAAGGCAAATAAAAATCCCCCCGCAAAGCGGGGGGTATTTCAGTTTCGGGCAAAGCCCTAATACTACAGGCTACGCACAAGTGCGTCGTCTATTGGCCTGCCAGC
>CAJFKV010000027.1 GCA_904387055.1 Candidatus Heteroruminococcus faecigallinarum
GGTGACTCTTTCTCCATAGAAAGAGTCACCCTGGGGGCGCGGGGCGCGGAGCGGCCCCGCCGTAACCCCGGGAGGTGTGGAGGGCGGAGCGCCTCCACACAAATCGGCAGGCGGGCCGCAGGCCCGCACGGGAGAGGGCGGCGGAGCCGCCCACAAGTCCGTCTCGCAGAGACTACCAGTTCCCACCCGCCCGCGCCAGCGGGCAAAAACCGGCAGGCGGGCCGCAGGCCCGCACGGCAGCGGCGGCGAAGCCGCCCACCCCCGTCCTCGGCAGAGGACTACCGATCCCCACCCGCCCGCGGCAGCCTCTGCAAAGAGGTTAGAAGGGGCGGTCCAGCTCCAGGGTGTGATCGATCAGCCGGTCCAGATCGGCAAGGGTGGCGATGGTCCCCGCCTGCCGACGGAGGGCCGCCGCGCCCCGGCAGCCCTTCAGGTACCAGCCGGCGTGCTTGCGGGCCTCCCGCAGGCCGATCGCTTCCCCTTTATAGTCTGCCATGGCCTGCACCTGCCGGCGGAGGACCAGCAGCCGTTCCTCCAGGGAGGGGGCGGGGTCGTACCGCCCGGTCTCCAGAAACTGGTTCACCTGCCGGAAGATCCAGGGGGCCCCCAGGGCCGCCTGGCCGATCATCACCAGGTCGCAGCCGGTTTGGTCATACATGGCCTTCACATCCTGGGGAGACTGGACACCGCCGTTGCCGATGACCGGGATGGAGAGGGCCTCCTTGACCTGGGCGATGATGGTCCAGTCCACCGGGAACTGGTACATCTGCTGGCGGGTGCGGCAGTGGACGGTCACCGCGGCCGCCCCCTCCTCTTGGGCAATCCGGGCGATCTCCACCCCGTTGACCGACCGGTCGTCCCAGCCGGCCCGGATCTTCACCGTCACCGGCAGGGTGGTGGCCTTCACCACCGCCCGGATGATCCGCCCCGCCAGCTGGGGATCCCGCATCAGGGCGCTGCCGCAGCCGTTGCCCGCCACCTTGGGAACCGGGCAGCCCATGTTGATGTCGATGGCGTCGGGGGAAAAGGCCTCGGCCTCCCGTGCGGCGGCGGCCATGACCTCCGGCTCGCTGCCAAAGAGCTGCACCGCCGCCGGCCGTTCCTTTGGGGAGAGCTCCAGCAGTTCCCGGGTTTTGTCGCCCCGCATGGTAAGGCCCTTGGCGCTGGCCATCTCCCCCACCACATAGACTGCCCCCCACTGGACGCAGATCTCCCGGAAGGCGCGGTCGGCCACGCCGGCCATGGGGGCCAGCATTGCCCGGGGGGGAATCTCCTTCTGTCCCAAACGGACCATTGGTCCACATCCTTTCCTGGTTGAACAGCCCGGCCGGTTCCTTTGCCGCAACGAGGGAACCGGCCGGGCGCTTTTGGCGTATTCTGAGAATAAGGGCGTTCTTCCCGCTGTCGCCGGTCAGCGGTATTCTTCCGGGGCGGGGCCCACCTTCCGGTGAACCGGGACAATACCCTGGGGGGTCAGGTCCAGCACCAGGTAACCGGCGGGGGTGAGGCGGCTGTCCGCCACCGAGCCGGGATTGACCAGATAGATCCCATCCAGGTATTCGGTCATGGCCTCGTGGGTGTGGCCGTAGAGGGCCACCTGGGCCCGGTGCTCCTTGGCGGCTTCCAGCAGCCGGTCCCGGCTCCACCGGACGCCGTACCGGTCCCCGTGGGTGCAGAAGATCCGGACCCCCGCCTCCTCCAGGAGCAGCTGGACCGGGGCGCTGGACTGGTAGTCGTTGTTCCCCCGCACCTGGAGAAACCGCTTGGCGGGAAAGAGGGCGGCCACCTCCTGAAACTCCTCCTCCCCATCCCCCAGATGGATGTAGAGGTCGGCGTCCTCCTGGGTGGTCTCCACAATGTGGTAGACCCGGCCGAAGGCGGTGTGGCTGTCGGACATGACGACGATGCGCATGGGCAGGGATGCTCCTTTCTTAAGGGCGGCAGTGGCATAGGCGAAAGCCGCCGGGCATAATGATAAACCAATCGCATCCCCTCAGGGGATGCGGGGAAGGGGGAATGGACAATGGAACAGAATCCGTGGAACCTGTCGCCCCAGCAGGTGGACCAGCTCCTCAAGCTGGCCGGCGCCCGCCTGGGGGTGGACCCGCAGACCCTCCGCTCCCAGCTGGAACAGGGGTCGCTGGAGAGCCTGAAGGGGCCGGACAACCAGCAGATCCAGGAGCTCCTCTCCGACCCAAAGCGGCTGCGCCAGGCGATGGGCGGAGAAAGCGCCAAGGGGCTTCTCGGCTCCCTGCTGGGGCCGAAAGGCCGGTAACAAGGGGGCGTATCCCAACGGGGAAGGGGGATGGAGATGGATGATCTGAACGCCCGCCTGGGGCAGATTCTGAGCGATCCCCAGAGCATGGCCCAGCTGCAAAGCATGGCTGCGGCCCTGGGCCTGGGGCAAAACTCCACAACAGTTAATAATACTCAAAATCCACCCCAGAATCAAGCCCCAGCTTCTTCCACCGGGGGCCTGGATCTGAACAGCCTGGCCGCCCTTCTCGGCGGTCTGGGCGCCAGCGCCCAGACCGCGCCGCCGCCCCCTTCCCCCGCGCCCACCGGGGGCCTGGGCTCGCTGGGAACCCTGGGGCTGCTGGGGGGCTTGCTGGGCAGCCGGCAGGGGGCGGAGGACAAGAACGTCCAGCTGCTGCGGGCCCTGCGGCCCCACATGTCCCCCGCCCGGCAAAGCCGGGTGGACGACGCCATCCGCCTCATCCAGCTATTGGGATTGCTGCCGGCCCTGCGGGACTCGGGGCTGCTGGGAGGGCTGTTGGGAGGTGACCGGCGATGATCAAGGAGGCGGGCAGCTCCGGATACACCGACGGGGAGCTGCTGCGGATGCAGCAGGATGCCATCGCCCGGGTCAAAGAGATGCAGGAACGGGCCAAGGCCAACGTCACCGCCCAGGAAGGCTGGCAGGGAACCGGCACCGCCGCCCCGGGAGAGGAACCGGCGGCCGCCCCCGCCGGCCCCTCCCAGGAGACCGCCGCCCCGCCCACCGGCCAGGCCGGCCTCTCCGGCCCGCCGCCGGGCGCCCGGCGGGAATCGGGACCTGCCCCTCCGCCCCCCTCGGGGCTGCTGGGGGGACTGCTGGGAGGACGGCCCTCCTCCCTTTCGGGGATTGTGTCCGCGCTGGGAAGCGACCGGCTTCTCCTGCTTGCCCTTCTTTTCCTGCTCCTGCGGGAGGAGGAGGACCCTGTCCTGATCCTGGCGCTGTGTTATCTTCTCCTCTTCGACTGAGGAAGCTGTCTGTTCGGGAACGGTTCCTTTTCTAGAAAAGGGACGGCTCTGCTGCCGGGAAACGCCCGCATTTTCTTGCGGGAACCGGCAGAGAGACCGCCCCTTTTTGGTATGGGGATTCCCTTGTTTTGCAGCCGTGCCGCGGGCAGGCCCAATCCGGCACTACAGCGTCAGCCGGCTGCCTACCCCGATCTGTTCCACCGGCAGGCCTGCCTCCGCCATGGCCACCCGGGCCTCAAAGCCGGTGCAGTGACAGGGGATCAGGCGGCGAAGAGCCTGCTCCTTCAGGAAGCGGACCGTCTCCTCGGTCTGGGGACCGGGGGCCATCAGATGAAAGCCCCCCAGCAGGCCCGCTGTTTCCCGGCCGGTCACCTCCTGCGCCCGGAGAAGAATGTTGCACACCCCGCTGTGGGAGCAGCCGGTCACCACCCATTGGCCCGTCTCCCCCTCCACGGCCAGGGCGGTGTCGTCGGGGAGGAAATCCCCCACCCAGCCTTCCCCGTCCCACCGCTTGGCCAGGGGGCGGGTCGCTTCAAAGGCGGTGCGCCGGGGAATCTCCCCCAGGAAGACCACATGGGGCGAGAGGACCACCGGCTCCCGCGACAGCACCAGCCGGCACCGGTCTTCCACCTCCTGCCGGGAGAGGGGGCTGCCCACCGGATGGCGGCCGCTCCGCTTGGGCTCCAGGGCATCCGGATGGCAGACCACCCGCCCCTGCCACCGGGGAAAGGCGCGGAAGAAGGCGGCCAGGCCGCCGGTGTGGTCGTCGTGGCCGTGGGAGAGGGCGATGGTCCCCACCTGGGACAGGTCGATGCCCATGGCGGCGGCGTTCTCCAAATACAGGCCGGAGTAGCCGGTGTCCAGGAGAATTTTCTCCTCCCCGTCCTCCAGCAGGCAGCAGAACCCCGGCTCCCCTTTGTAATAGTGATCGATGAGGGTGGTATTCTCCACCAGAATGGTCAGCTCCATCGCGGCTTCCTCCCCCCGCTACGGGCGGTAGTTGATGTCTCCGGCCCCTTTTTCCAGGGCCACGGTCCCGGTACGGGCCACCTCCCGCACCTTGTAGGGGGAGAGGAGGTCGGTCATCAGGGTGACCCGCTCCGGCCGGTCGCACAGCTCAATGGTGAGGGTGGTGGCCGAGATGTCCACAATCTTGGCGTCCATCACCCGGGCAATGTCGATCACCTCGCCCCGCTTCTGGGCGCCCACCGCCACCTTGATGAGGAGCAGCTCCCGGCGGGTGGTGGCCGCCGTGTCCAGCCGCTTCACCTTGATGACATCCACCAGCTTGTTCAGCTGCTTCTCCACCTGCTCCACCACGCTGTCGTCCCCATCCACCACGATGGTCATCCGGGAGATGGTGGGGTCCTCGGTCTCCCCCACCGCCAGGCTGTCGATGTTGAAGCCCCGCCGGGCAAACAGGCCGGAGATCCGGGCCAGCACGCCGGAGCGGTTCTCCACCAGGGCCGAAAGAATCTGTTTCATCAAGTCCAGCTCCTTTTTCCGTATGGGTTTGTTGTTAATGGGAGGCCTCTTCCCGGTCCACCTGGCACTCCAGCAGGCAGCTGCCGGGGGTTTCCAGCAGCCAGCGGACCCCTTCCTCCACCTGGCTGTCCTCGGCGATCCGCCGGGCGGGGATGCCGTAGGCCCCGGCGATAGCGGGAATGTCCGGCACCGCGCCCAGGTCCACCCCGAAGCGCCGGTCCCCAAAGGAATTGGTCTGGATCTCCCGCACCAGGCCCAGGGTGTGGTTGTTCATCACGATCAGCTTCAGGGGGATCTGGTGCTGCACCGAGGTGGCCAGCTCGTTCATGGTCATCTGGAAGGACCCGTCCCCGCAGACCGCCACCACCTGGCGGTGGGGCGCCGCCAGCTGGGCCCCCAGGGCCGCGGGGATGGCATAGCCCATGGTGCCCATCCCCCCCGAGGTGAGGAACCTCCCTTCCCGGATCTCCAGCCAGTTGGCGGCCCAGATCTGGTTCTGGCCCACGTCGGCCACAAACACCGCGTCCTTCTCCAGCCGGCGGGACAGGCAGGCAAACACCCCCTGGGGGTCCAGCCCGGTTCCCCGCCGGGGCGGGCGGCGGCAGGACAGCTCCTTCCACCACCCGGTCCCCCCCGCCTGGGGATGCAGCTCCCGCAGCTGGCCCAGGACGGTGGCCGCGTCCCCCACCAGGGGGATGGCCGTGCCGATGTTCTTGCCGATCTCTGCCGGGTCGATGTCAATATGGACGATCTTGGTCCGCTCCACCGCCACGGCGCTCACCGCCCGGTCCCCCACCCGGGCCCCCACAATCAGGAGAAGGTCCGCCTGGGCCACCGCCTGGTTGGCCCGGGGGGAGCCGTGCATGCCCAACATTCCCAGGGAGAGGGGGTCGGCGCTGGGCAGAGCCCCCAGCCCCATCATGGTGGTGACCACCGGCAGGCCGCTCTCCCGGGAAAAGGCCCGCAGGGCCTCCACCCCTCCGGGGGAGGCAAAGACCCCGCCCCCCGCGCAGAGGAGGGGCCGCTTCGCTTCCTGGATGGCCTCCGCCACCCGGCGCACCTGCCCCTGGTGCCCCCGGCCCGCCGGCCGGTATCCCCGGATCTGGATGGGGCCGGGGTCCTTCCAGTCCAGCTCCCCCAGCAGCACGTCCACCGGGATGTCCACCAGCACAGGCCCCGGCCGGCCGGTGCCCGCCAGGAGGAAGGCCTCCCCCATCACCCGGGGAAGGTCGGCCGGCTCCTTCACCAGATAGGCGTACTTGATGAAGGGGGCCACCGCGCCGGTGATGTCCGCCTCCTGGAACACGTCCCGCCCCAGCAGGTCGCTGGCCACCTGGCCGGTGATGGCCACCAGAGGGATGCTGTCCATGTAGGCGGTGGCCAGGGCGGTAATCAGGTTGGTGGCCCCGGGGCCGGAGGTGGCCAGGCAGACCCCCGGCCGACCGGAAATTCTGGCATAGCCGCTGGCCCCGTGGCCGGCGTTCTGCTCCTGGCGCACCAGGATATGGCGGATGCCGCTGTGGGCCAGCTGGTCGTACAGGGGGCAGACGGTGGCCCCCGGATACCCGAATACCACCGTCACCCCCTGCTCCTCCAAGGCTCGGACAACTGCCTGCGCGCCGTTCATGGCGATTCCCCCTTCTTCTTCCTCGCCCGCCCCCTGGAGAAGGCAGGCCGTCTTTCTTCAAATTGTATCCCATGGAAAAGCCCCCGTCAAGCCTGGAAGGGCCCCCGCAGGGATGGGTGAGCAGTGCGGCATTCCTGCCGGGCCATCCGGGAAAAACGGGAATTTTTCTTTCCGGGATCTCTTGACTTAGAGTCCGCTTAAGGATGTAGGATTATACTAATAGGAAATAGGGCCCGGCCCCTTTTCCGCCGCTCGCGGGGCCCTGTGCCGGCCGGCGGGGACGGATTCCCTCGCCGCCGCCATCTGGAAAGGAGTTGTTCTCACAGGATGAAACGATTACTGGCAGCCGCTCTGGCGGCGACCCTTCTGCTCTCCCTGGCGGCCTGCGGCGAGCGCAGCCCCATTGCCCGGGAAGAATCCTCTTCCCAGAGCCAGGCCGAGACCGGGGATGCCGGCGGCGAGGAGGCCGCCGCGGCGGGCACCATCTCCATCGACGGCGTGGACTTCTACCCCATCGAGATTTCCCAGGAGCTGCTGGACACCCTGGCCACCGGCGAGGGGACCCTGCCGGGGGAACGGTCCGAGACGGTCTCCTCGGTCAAGTCGCTGCTGGCCCAGGGGGAGAACGAGGAGCTGGAGTTTGTGTCCCACTCCCAGTCCCGGCCGGAGGTGCTGGACTACTTTGACGACCACCTGGAGACGCTGGTGGGCACCTTGTACGACTTTTGCCAGCTGGAGCAGGAGCCGGTGCTGGACGAGCTGACCGTCTATCTGCTGGAGGCCCTGCCCACCCTCCCGGAGGAGATGCAGCGGGACGTTTACACCGTCTACAAATCCCGGATGATTGAAGCGGGCATCGACGGTTCCCTCCTGTGCACCGGGGAGAGCCTGGGGCTGTACTACATGGCCCAGACCGATCCCGACTGGGCCGACTATCCCTTCCCCAATCCGGACAGCCCCAACGAGGTGAACGACACCGCCATTGACCGGTCCTGCGGCGTGATGTCCATGACCATGGTGGCCTCCACCTACCTGCACCGGGAGGTAGACCCCACCTATCTCATTGACTACGTGCTGGACAATGGGTATCGGATTACCGCCTCGGGGGTGGACGATACCTTTATGCCGGTGGCGGCGGAGCTTTTTGCCATGGACGAGCCCTCCCTCTACTACCAGTCCCCTGCCGACGGGCAGGAGACCATCGACTGGGAGTACATCCGGCAGTATATTGACGAGAACAACGCCATGGCCATCGTCCACGAGACCCACGGCAGCGCCAACTTCACCCCCGCCCAGCACTACATGGTCATCGCCGACTATGTGGAGATCGACGGGACCGGCTACTTTCTGATGGAAGATCCCTACCAGTCCCGTTCCCGCTACTGGCAGTGGGGAACCAGCGCCATGGGGGACCCCGGCCTGGGGGAGGAGGGTGTAATCTACGCCACGCCGGCCCTGGTGGCCGAGAGCGCCTCGGCGGTGATCCTCTTCCCGGGGGATCAGGACGCCTGGGAGGTAACCTGCGCGTCCAGCCAGCCCGCCAGCCTGACATAGGGGCGGTTCCAGCCAATACGCAAGGGGGATGATGGACAATGGCAGAGGCGGCAATGAGGGTGAGAAATGTGGGGATGGATGAAGCAGGGGTGCAGAAGTGGACGCTGACCTCCAATCAGCTGAAGATGATCGCCGTGGTGGCCATGGTATTCGACCACTGCATGATCGCCTTTGCCCCCCACAATCTGCTGGCCTACGATTTCCTCCGCCTTCTGGGCCGCCTCACCGCCCCCATTATGTGCTTTCTGGTGGCCGAAGGCTACTACCACACCTCCAACCTCCGCCGGTATATGGGCCGCCTCCTCCTCATGGCGGTGATCTCCCATCTGCCCTTCACCCTCTTTTTGGGGTACGAGGTGTGGGCCTTCTGGCAGGCCACCGACGTAATGTGGTCCCTCCTCTTCGGCCTGGTTGCCCTGGCCGTCTACCATCAGAAGGCCTGGCCCTCCTGGAAACGGGTGGGGGGCATCCTCCTCTGCTGCCTGCTGGCCTACCCGGCCGACTGGAACTATGTGGGCGTGCTGATGATCCTCTTCTTCGGCATCTTCCACCAGATCAAGAACTGGCAGACCGCCGCCCATCTGGGGATCGGCGGGCTGTACCTGGCCCAGGGCCTCACCTACGGCACCTCCCTGATCTCCCGGGTGGGGATCTTCCTCTCCATCCCCCTCCTGCGCCGGTACAACGGCCGCCGGGGGCGCCGCAGCAAGGCCATCCAGTGGGCCTTCTACTGGTTCTACCCCGTTCATCTTTTCCTTCTGTATCTGCTTCAGGAATGGATATAGGATTTTGGGTCCCTTCCGTCCGTCCGGGCGGCCGATGCCCGCCCGGACGATCCCTATGGGCCGCCCCACCGGGCGGTCTTTTTTCTTGTCCAGCTCATCCGGGCCGTCCCCTCCTGACGCCCGGGGGACGGCCATCTGCCGGGACAGAAGACCCGCCGCGGCCAGGCCTGTGCCCTGCGGAGAGCCGACGGCTCTTCCCTCCTCTGGTCCGAGGGCCGGCTGGGAAACAAACCCCCAGGTATGCGGCGGCATCCGCAGAAAAACGGCCCGGCAGATGAACTGCCGGGCCGTTTGCGGGGGAATGGGGTGCGGGAAGAGGGTAGAACGGTTGGAGAGATGCAAGAGAGGATTGTATAGTAGAAATGGACTACTCTTCCCCTTCCTCCCCCACGGCGGCCAGCCGGCGCCCGAAGGCGCGGAACAGGCCGCCCATCCGCCGCCCGGCTCCCCGGATGCGGCTGCCGGCACGGGGCTTGCCACGCCGGTCGGTCATCAGGAAGACGGTGGGGATCAAGAATAGGGTAACCAGGGTGGAGAGGCTCAGGCCGCCGATCATAACCACCGACATGGCCTGCATCATCTCCACGTCGCCGCCCCAGCCCATGGCGTTGGGCAAAAGGCCCAGCACGGTGGTGAGGGTGGTCATCAGGATGGGGCGCAGGCGCCGCCTTCCCGCTTCCACAAGGGCTTTCCGGGTGGGATGCCCTTCCTCCCGGATGAGAATATTGGTATAGTCCACCAGGACGATGGCGTTGTTCACCACCGTACCCATGAGCATGACCAGCCCGATGAGGGAGGACATGTTGATGCTCATGCCGGTGAGCTGGAGGGCCAAAAAGGAACCGGTAAAGGCAAAGGGAACCGAGAACATGACCACCAGCGAGAGCCGGATCGACTCAAACTGGAAGGCCATCACCACAAAGACCAGGAATACGGCGGTGGCCAGCGCCTCATAGATGGAGGAGAACTCCTGGTTCGTGGAGGCCATGGTGTCGCCCACCGCCAGTTCCACGCTTTCGGGGAGGTTGGTTTGCTGGGCGATGGTCATCATCTGGTTGGAAACCTCGGTGGAGGAGACGCCGCTGTCCAGGTCGGCGCTCACCGATGCCTGGTACTCCCCGTCGCTCCGCTGGATCTGGGAGGGACTGTTGGTAAAGCGGATCTCGGCAATGTCGGTGAGGGGGATCTGTCCTCCGCCCGAGGTGGTAATCATCAGGCCGGACAGGTCGCTCACGTCGGAGAATCGGTCCTCCGGATAGGTGACGGTGATGGAATACTCCTGGTCGCCGTCCTGGATGGAGCCGGCGTCCTGCCCGGACAGAATGCTCTGCACCGTGCTCAGCACCGCCGAAGGGGTGGTGCCGATGGCGGCCGCTTCCACCGGGTCCACTTCAATTTCGGCCCGGGGGCTCCCGTCCGACAGGCTGGTGGAAACGGTGGCCACCCCGTCGATGGAGGAAAAGGCTTCCCGCAGGGTTTCGGCAGCTTCCTCCAGCTCGGCCAGGTTGCTGCCGGTCAGGTTCAGCTGGGCGCCGCTGCCAAAGGACATGGAGCTCTGCTGATTGACCTCGGCATAGCAGTTTTCCAGCTGGCCCAGCTGGTCCCGCAGGCTGTCCACCACCTGGTCGGTGGAGGAGGTGCGGTCGTCCAGAAGGGTGATCCGGGCGGAGACCGATCCCCCGCCGCCCTGGAGGGTATAGCTGTCCAGCCCCTCCACGCCGGCCACAATCGTCTCCACCTGGTCCATAATCTCCTGGGTAGCTTCGTCGTTCAGGCCGGTTTTGGTGGTAACCGACACGCTGATGGTTCCCTCGTCGGAGGAGGGCATCAGCTCGGAATCCAGGGTGGTGTAGGAGAGGACGGCCACCACCACCAGTCCAACGGCGATGAGCAGGACCGACTTTTGGTGGTTCAGCGCCCAGTCGATGCCAAGGGCGTATTTGTCCTCCAGCCAGTGTACCCTCCGGGACACCCAGGTGTTCTCTTTCTCCCGGGGACACAGGCGGCTGAAGAGCATGGGGGTGAGGGTCAGGGCAAAGACCAGGGAGGCGGTGAGGGAGTAGACGATGGTAAAGCCCACCTCCTTGAACAGCTGCCCCGACATGCCCGACATGAGGGAGATGGGCAGGAATACCACCACGGTGGTGGCGGTGGAGGCGATGATGGAGGTGCCCACCAGCCGGGTGCCCCGGATGGCGGCTTCCCGGAAATCGCCGATCTCCCGCTGTACCTGGTAGCAGCTGTCCAGCACCACGATGGAGTTGTCCACCATCATGCCGATGCCGATGACCAGGCCCCCCAGGGACATGATGTTGAGGGTCATGCCGGTGACCGACATGAGCACCGTGGCGGCAAAGAGGGACATGGGCATGGACACACCCACGATGATGGCGCCCCGCCACTCTCCCAGGAAGAGGAAGAGGACCACCATGGCCAGGATCAGGCCCTGGATCAGAGAGGAGAAGACGCTCATGATGTTTTCATAGATGGTCTCGCCCTCATTATTGGTGACGGTGATGGCCAGGCCCAGGCCCTGGCTGTTGATCTCCTCGATCCGCTCCACCACCTGGTTGCAGATGGAGACGGTGTTGGCGCTTTGATTTTTGGAGATGGAGATGGAGATGTTCTCCATGCCGTTGTATTTGCTCACCATGGAGGTGTCCTGCTCCGCCATCTCCACATCCGCCACATCGGAGATATGGATGATGTCCCCCGATGCCAGGGAGATGGGGATGGAGGGGATGTCCTCGTAGCTGTCCAGGCTCATTCCTCCCTGGAGGGAGATGTCGGTGTTGCCCCGGCCGATCTCCCCCGCCGAAACGGTGAAATCGGCCGACGAGATGGCGGTTGCCACGTCGCTCATGGTGACCCCGTACTGGTCCAGGTCCTCCTCCCGGAGGGTGACCCGGATGTATTCCCGGGTGCCGCCCTGCATCTCCACCGAGGCCACCCCGGCGATGTTCTCCAGCTGGGGCACAACCGTGTCCTCAATGTAGGAGTAGATGTTGTCGTCGGAGGAGACGGCCTGGACCGACAGGTTCATAATGGAGGTGGAGTCCATGGCCATCTCCATGATGGTGGGGTCGTCCACATCGTCCGGCAGGCGCACCATCTGGAGGGCGTCCTCAATTTCGTCGTACTTTTCGTCCATGTCCACGTTGTAGTCAAATTCCAGGGTGGTCATGGAGGAGCCTTCGGAGGAGCGGGAGGTCATGCTCTCCACATCGCTCACCGAGGCCAGGGCCGACTCGATCACGTCGGTGATCATCTCGTCCACCTCTTCGGGGGTGGCCCCCTCGTATCGGGTGGAAATCATAAAGACCGGCATGGACATTTCCGGGGTGGATTCCATCTCCATGTCAAAGATGGAGGATACTCCAAAAACGATCAAGGTCAGCACACACATCATGGTGGCGACCGGCCGCCGGACCGAAAAATTGGCAGGCATCATAGACGGCTATTCCTCCTGTCCGGCGGATGCACCGCCCTCCTCCCCCTCCTGGGGGGCAGTGGCGCCGGCCTCGCCGGCGGAGGAATCGCCCTGGGCGTCGCCTTCGGAGGAAGCGGCGCTGCTCTCCGGGGCCTCCTCGGCGCCGGCTTCGGTCGCAGAACCATCCGCGGAGCCGGCGGAGGCGCTGCCGTTTTCCTCGTCAGGGGCGGTGTCCTCCGAAGACGCCTCCAGGGATGCCGCCTCGTCTCCCTCCTGGAGGGTGACGGCGGCTCCGTCCTTCAGATCCGGGTGCCAGGTGGTGATGATCCGCTCGTCACCGGACAGGCCGTCCACCATCTCCACCCACTGGGAGTTGGAAAGGCCGGCGGTAAAGGTCACCTGGCGGGCGGTTCCGTTTTCGTAGACATACACATAGGGGACGTCGTCCTCGTAGTAGACCGCGTCGTTGGGCACCAGGAGAACCCCTTCGGCGCTGGAGGTATTGGCGGTCACCTTGACCGAGACGCCGGACAGGCTGCCGGAGGAGGAATCGTCCAGGGCCGCCTTGACCGGGAAGAGCCCGCTTTGGTCGTCCGCCTTGGAGGAAACCTCGGTGACGGTGGCGGTGTAGCTGGTGCCCGACTTGGTCACCGTCACCGTATCTCCCACCTGGATGGTGGAGGCACCGTCGGCCGAGACGTTGAAGGAGACCGCCATGTTGCTCTTATTGGCGATGGTAACGGCGGCGGTGCCGGTGCTGGCCATGTCGTACTGGGCCACCAGGCAGTCCTCGATTACCCCGTCGATGGGGGCGTAGACCAGGCAGTCCTCCAGGGCTTCCTGGGCGTCCTGCAGGGTGAGCGCCGCCGAGTTCAGCTGGGCCTGGGCGATGGCCTGGGTTTCCTCCAGGGCCTGGCCGGTGGTCAGGTCATAAATTTCCTGGTTGTAGCTGTAGGTGTAGCCGGCGTTGGCCTTCTCGGCCCGGTAGCTTTCGTAGGTGGCGTCGTAGGTGGTGACAAACTGGTCGTAGGTGGAGTCGGCCGAGTCGTAGGCGCTTTGGGCCCGTTCCAGGGCCGCCTCCAGCCGGGCGTACTCGGTGGTGTTTTCCACGGCGTAGGTGTTGTTATAATCGGTCACATATTGCTCCAGGTCTTCCTGGGCAACCGCCAAGGCGGATGTAAGGTCTGCATAGCCGGGATCGCTAGGGTCGGCTGCCGCCAGTTCGGCTTGGGCCTCGTCGACTGCCTGCTGGTATTCCTGGTACCGCTCGGTCTGGGTGACGTCCGGCATCTCGTAGTTGTTGACGTAGTCGTTGAAGGCATCCTGGGCGTCCTCGTAGTCGTCCTTGGCGTCGTCCCGCTCGTCCTTGTATTCGTCCTCCAGCTCTTCCAGCTCGTCCAGGTTGTCCTTGGCGGTGTTGTAGGAGCGCTCGGAGGTCTGCAGGTTGTTCTCCGCGTTGAGGATGCTCTGGGTCAGGCTGCTGCCCAGCGTCTGGTTGATCTGGGCCACGGTGGAGTCGTACTGGGCCTGGGCGCTTTCCAGCTGGTCCTCCAGGTCGCTGCTGTCGATTTCAAAGAGAAGATCCCCCGCCTGGACGGTGTCCCCCGCGCTTACATAGACGGCGGTTACCTGGCCGGAGGTTTTCGGGTAGATGTTGACGGTGGTATCCGGCTCGATCTTGCCGATATACTCGGTGGTGACCGAAATATCGCCGATTTCCGGGGCGGTGGTGGAGACGGTAATCTGGCTCTCGCCGATCTCGGCCATCTCGCCCATCCCTCCTCCGCCCATACCGCCGCCCATACCGCCGCCACCTCCTCCGGGGGCGGCCAGGGCCACCAGGGGAACCGCTCCCGCCAGGGCCAGGCCCACGGCGATGGTGAGCTTGCGAGTTTTCCAAAGATTGGTCATGGTAATCCTCTCCTGTTGTCCCAAATTTTCGTTTCCCAAAGGGGGAATTTTTTACACTCCCCACCTTACGTCAGCAAGCTGACCGAAAGCTGATGCCTTTGTGACGATTGGATGATTTTTGTTCCCATTCTTTTTAAACAGCCCCCTCTTTTTGTCCGTTATTTGTCCTTCTTTACAGAAAAACAGCGGTTTTTGCCTGGATAACCGCGGCTTTTCCCTACGCAGAGGGGGGAGTGGGGGAGGGACGGCAGGGTGCAAAGTACCAGTCTTTGTATCTTGTATAAGAATCTTGTGGGCGAATACGGCATTTATAGACGATTTGTCAATGGATATTCATGAAGGAATTATGTATAATAATGCAAAGGTTTTTTGCAAGGCAAGGAGGTACTCTTCGATGAAAAAGTTTTTGTCCTGTTTATTGATGGCCGCCATGGTGACCACCCTGTGTGCCTGCGGATCGTCCGGGTCTTCCGCGGCGGCGTCCGGCGAGGCGGAATCCGGCTCGTCCAGCGCGGCGGCCAGCGAGACCACCGCAGAGGCCTCCAACCGCCTGGAGGAGATTCTGGCCGCCGGCAAGATCACCATGGCCACCTCGCCCGACTATCCCCCCTATGAGTTTGAGGACCTGACCAAGACCGGCCAGGACGCCTATGTGGGGGCGGATATTGAGCTGGCCAAGTACATCGCCCAGGAGCTGGGGGTGGAGCTGGAGATCAAGCCCATGACCTTTGACGCCATGCTGGCCGCCGTGGGGGAAGGGTCGGTGGATTTCGCCCTGGCGGGGATGACCGCCAAGGAGGAGCGGAAAACCTCCATGGACTTCACCACTCCTTATTATGTGGAGGGGGACCAGGTGGTGGTGGTCCGGGCCGACCGGGCCTCTGAGTTCACCACCCAGGAGTCCCTCCAGACCGCTGCCCTGGCCGCCCAGAACGGCAGCCACCAGTACGACGTGCTGGTGAACGTCTTCCCCGACGCGGAGCAGACCCCCGTCAACCAGATTACCGACGGGATCCTCATGGTGATGGAGGGGAAGGCGGACGGCCTGATCCTGCCCGCCGCCCCGGCCGAGACCTACATCTCCAGCTACCCGGACCTGGTGATTGCCGAGGCCACCATCACCGGCTTCAACGGCCAGGACATCTGCGCCGCGGTGGTGAAGGATGAGCCCGAGCTGCTGGAGGCCATCAGCGCGGTGACCACCAAGGTGAACGAGGAAGGCCTGTTCTACACCTGGCTGGACGAGGCCAACGCCCTCTCCCAGAGCATGCAGCAGCAGTAAACAGGCAGGTAGATAAAGACGGAAGAAAATCTTGTGGGGCGGCTGCTGCCCCACGAGATTTTCTTTTGCAAGACAGACCGTTGTGAACCGGTAGGAGGGGTTGTCTCTTGTTAGAAAATATTGTCACTGTTGTGGAGCGGTACTGGTCCCTGTTTTTAAGCGGGCTGGGCTACACGCTGCTGCTGGCGCTGATTACGGTGGTGTGCGGAACCTTGCTGGGGTCCCTCATCGCCTTGA
Source organism: Candidatus Heteroruminococcus faecigallinarum (assembly GCA_904387055.1). Lineage (GTDB taxonomy): Bacteria > Bacillota > Clostridia > Oscillospirales > Ruminococcaceae > Heteroruminococcus > Heteroruminococcus faecigallinarum. Next base: position 15,555 of record CAJFKV010000027.1, read on the forward strand.
TGCGGATGGCCCGCTTCCGCCCGCTCAGCGTTGTTGCCACCGCCTTTATCGAGGTTATCCGGGGCACCCCGCTGCTCCTTCAGCTCTATGTGTTTTACTTCCTGGTGCCCAAGATCATGCCCTTTGAGATTGGGGAATTTACCAGCGTATCCATGGCCCTGGTCATCAACAGCACCGCCTATGTGGCCGAGATTATCCGGGCGGGCATCCTGGCGGTGGACCGCGGGCAGACCGAGGCCGCCCGCAGCCTGGGGATGGACAGCCGCCAGACCATGGTGCGGATCGTGATGCCCCAGGCGGTCAAGAACATCCTGCCCGCCCTGTGCAACGAGTTTGTGGCGGTGGTGAAGGAAACCTCCCTGGCGTCCACCTTCTTCGTGGGCGACCTGATGACCGTTTTCCGCCGGATCAACGCCTCCATCTTTATGACTCTGGAGCCGCTGATCGTGGTGGGCATCATCTATTTCGCGGTGACCTTCACCATGAGCAAGGCGGTCGGGGTATTGGAAAGGAGGCTGAAGTACAGTGATTAAGGTGGAAAATCTGCACAAGCACTTCGGCAAGCTGCAGGTGCTCAAAGGGATCAGCGAGCATGTGGAGAAGGGCGAGGTGGTCTCCATCATCGGGCCTTCCGGCTCGGGCAAGAGCACCTTTCTCCGGTGCCTCAACCTGCTGGAGACCCCCGACGAGGGGAAGATCTTCTTTGAAGGGCAGGACATCACCGCCCCGGGGATCGACATCAACCAGTACCGCCAGCAGATGGGGATGGTCTTCCAGCACTTCAATGTGTTCCCCCATCTGACGGTGCTGGAGAATATGACCATCGCCCCCATGGTGGTGCGGAAGATGTCCCGGGAGGACGCGGAGGCAAAGGCCCGGGACCTGCTGACCCGGGTAGGCCTGATCGAGAAGGTGAACGAGCACCCCTCCCGCCTTTCCGGCGGGCAGAAGCAGCGGCTGGCCATCGTCCGGGCCCTGGCCATGGAGCCCAAGGTGATGCTCTTTGACGAGCCCACCTCCGCCCTGGACCCGGAGATGGTGGGGGAGGTGCTGGCGGTGATCCGGGAGCTGGTGAAGCAGGGGATGACCACCGTGATCGTTTCCCACGAGATCGGCTTTGCCCGGGAAATTTCCGACCGGATCCTCTTTATGGACGGGGGCGTCATCGCCGAGGAAGGCACCCCCGACCAGATCTTCAACCATCCCCAGAATGCCCGCACGGCGGATTTCTTGAGCAAAGTACTGCTGTAACGGGACCCAGAGCCAACAACTGCAAAGGAGAGTATCCATGGTAGACCTTCAAAAGAATTTTGACTACATCGACCAGCACTTTGACGAGCACATCGCCAAGCTCCAGGAATACCTGCGGCAGGACAGCATTTCCCTCTGCGACGGGTACAATCCCCGGGTGGTGGAATGTGCCGAGAAGCTCTGCGGCTATATCCGGGAGCTGGGGGGCGCCGCCGAGATCATGCCCTGTGAAAAGGGGTACCCGGTGGTATACGGGGAGCTCCGCTCCAAGACCCCCGGCGCCAAGACCATCGCCTTCTACTCCCTCTACGACGTGATGCCGGTGGACGAGCCGGAATGGAAGGTGGAGCCCTTCTCCGCCGACATTGTGGACCCGGAGTTTGTGGAATTGCCCAAGGAGTACGGCCCCTGCATCGTGGCCCGGGGCGCCCGGAACCAGAAGGGCCCCACCATGGGCTTCTTGCGGGCGCTGGAATCGATGCTCCAGGTGGACGGGGACATCCCGGTCAACGTGAAGTTTGTCATCGAAGGGGAGGAGGAGATCGGCAGCTTCAACCTGGACCGGTTCTGCCAGGCTTATGCCGACCGGCTGAAGGACGTCAGCTGCGTGTGGTACGGCAACCCCGCCATCGACGAGAAGGGCCGGCAGGTCCTCTACGGGGGCGCCAAGGGGATCATCTCCTTTGAGCTCACCTGCGAAGGGGAGGAGTGGGGCGGCCCCATGAAGCAGTCCCTCTTTGCCCCGGAGGCCGCCTGGGTGGACGAGCCCCTGCTCATCCTCATCAACGCGGTGGCCTCCATGAAGGATACCCACGGCAAGGTGCTGGTGGAGGGGTTCTACGACGACATCGCCCCCTATACCCCCGCCGAGCGGGAGCTGATGGAGAAGGTGAAGGCCGACTTTGACGAGGAAGCCACCAAGCGGAGCCTGGAGATCAACTGCTTTAAGGACGGCAAGCCGGGCATCGACTGGCTGGAGGAGTACATGATGGGCCCCCTGCTCAACGTGGACGGCTTCATCGGCGGCTACACCGGCCCCGACATCCAGACCAACCTGCCCCGGTCCGGCGTGGCCAAGATGCACATCCGCCTGGTGCGGGGGATGGACCCGGAGGACATCATCCGCAAGATCCGCGCCCATCTGGACAGCCACGGCTTCCCCCAGGTGAAGATGAACGTGACCAGCTACTTCGGCCCCTCCTACACCCCCGATACCGACCCCTGTGTGGACGCCGCCCGCCGGGCCGGCAAGGACCTGGGGTACGACTCGGTGTTCTGGCCCCGGTACTACGCCTGCGTTCCCCTTTACGCCTTTAACCGGGAGCCCCTCAACCTGCCGGTGATCTCCGCCGGCATCGGCCGGATGGGCCGCCTCCACGCCGCCAACGAGTACATCACCGTGGAGGGCCTCAACCTCTACGAAAAATTCGCCGTGGCGTTCTTAAAAGAACTGTCCGAATAATCCGCCAGGCGGCCCTGCGGGGCCGCCTTTTTCTGCCCGCTGGCGCGGGGTGTCGTTTTTGAGGCAAAGGCCCCTTGGAGGACTTGGAAAGAGGGGGAAAACGCCGGCAGAGGAGTCCCGCCGCTGCCCGGCCACAGAACCGAAATACATATTTGCCCAGCAGGCGCGCCATACTATTGGCAAAACCTGAATGGGAGGGATGAAGATGGAACAATCTGCTCAGCGGCGGATGGTTCACGTTGTTCGTATATTGATCCTGGTGGCCCTTAACCTGTGCATCATCGGTCTGGCCCTGTGGGCACCGGGAGAATCGGTGGAAGCGCTGTCCCAGAGGGGCTCCCGGGGGGAGGAGGTCCGCCAGATCCAGACCGCCCTGCAAAACCGGGGGTATGACCCCGGGTCGGTGGACGGCATCTACGGGGAGCGGACCGAGGCGGCGGTCCGCCAGTTCCAGGCGGACCAGGGGCTGGCGGTGGACGGCATTGCCGGCCCCGATACCCTGGCGGCGCTGGGGGTCTCCGGCTCCTCCAACGGGGCAACCTCGGTTTCCAATTCCGATTATTATCTCCTGGCGAGGATCATCTCGGCGGAGGCCCGGGGCGAGCCCTATACCGGCCAGGTGGCGGTGGGGGCGGTGGTCCTCAACCGGGTGAAGCACCCCTCTTTCCCCGACACCATCGCGGGGGTGATCTACCAGCCCGGCGCCTTCTCGGCCATCAACGACGGGCAGTTTGACCAGCCCATCGCCGAAAGCGCCTACCGGGCGGCCCAGGACGCCCTCAACGGCTGGGACCCTTCCGGCGGGGCTGTCTTCTATTTTAACCCGGACAAGACCTCCGATGCCTTTATGCATTCCCGGCCGGTCATCAAGCGGATCGGCGACCACCTGTTCTGCAGCTGATCCCCTTGTTCCCCGGCCTTTTGACAAGAATTCATGGTCTGTTCATGATTTTTTGGGCCCGATGGCTACAATAAAAAGAAAAGGACAAAACCGAACGGGGAAGGGGTTTTTCGATGGCGGAAAACGGCCTCCCCGGTTCGTCTATCATAGGAGGAACAGACCATGGGATTTAAACAGTATCTGGATTTGCAGCCGAAGGTGCGGGAGGCCCTGGTGTCCGGGCGGCCGGTAGCGGCCATGGACTCGGGCATCGTGGCGGCCCAGGGAGGCCCCCACGGCCGGGGGCTGGAGATGGCCCGCCGGGCCCAGGAGATCATGGAGGAGCAGGGGGTGACCCCGGCCATCATCGCCATTCTGGACGGGCGTGTCCGGGTTGGCCTGGAGGAAGAGGAACTGGAGCGGGTCGTCTCGGACGAGAAGTCCATCAAGACCAGCTGCCGGGACCTGCCCACGGTGGTGGCCACCCGCCACACAGGGGCGACCACCGTGGCGGCCACGGCGTTTTTGGCGGTGGCGGCGGGCATCCGGGTGGTGGTGACCAGCGGCATCGGCGGCGTGCGCCGGGGCGGGGACCACACCTTTGACATCTCCGCCGACCTGTTCCAGCTTTCCCGGATCCCGGCGGCGGTGGTCTGCTCCGGCGTGGACCTTTCCCAGGACCCCGCCCTCACCCTGGAATACCTGGAGACCCAGGGGGTGCCGGTCATCGGGGTGGGGACCAACGACTTCCCCAACTTCTACACCCCCTCCAGCGGCTGCCAGGTGAGCTGCCGTTTTGACGACATGGCCAGCCTGGCCAACATGATCCACGTGAAGGATAACCTTCGGGTGGAGGGGGGCCTGCTGGTGGCCAACCCCATCCCCGAGGAATACGCCCTGGACCTGGAGCTTCTTCAGCCCGCCCTGGCCCAGGCGATGGAGGAGGCCGAGGAGCGGAAGCTGCGGGGCAAATTCCTTACCCCCTTCCTCCTGGAGCGGCTGGCCCAGCTGACCAAGGGGGCCACGGTGGAAGCTCGCCTCCAGATTCTCTATCACAACGCCCGGATTGGCGCCCAGCTGGCGGCCCAGCTGGCCCGGCTGGAGTAGGCGGGGGGATTCCCCGGCTGCCCGATGGGGATTTTCCGCTCAGAGGCGCCCCATGGGTTGACATTTGCCCAGGGGGGCTTTACAATGGTTCCTGGAACGTTGTGTGAAGAGAACAGGAGTGATTGCAGCATGAGCGGATGCAGCGGAAACTGCGGCTCCTGCCCGTCGGCAGGCAGCTGCGACAGCCAGCAGAAGCAGAGCTTTTTGGAAAGCACCAACCAGTACAGCCATGTAAAAAAGGTAATCGGCGTGGTGAGCGGCAAGGGAGGCGTGGGCAAATCCCTGGTGACCGCCACCCTGGCGGTCCTCTTTAACCGGAAGGGCTACAACACCGCCATCCTGGATGCGGATGTTACCGGTCCCTCCATCCCCAAGATGTTCGGCATCCACGGCCGTGCCACCGGTTCCGACCTGGGGATCAACCCGGCGGTGACGGCAAACGGCATCAAGATCATGTCGGTCAACCTGATGCTCCCCCACGAGGAGGACCCGGTGATCTGGCGGGGGCCGGTGCTGTCGGGGGTGGTCAAGCAGTTCTGGACCGACGTGGTGTGGGACGAGGTGGACTACCTGTTTGTGGACATGCCTCCCGGAACGGGGGATGTTCCCCTCACCGTTTTCCAGTCGATTCCCCTGGACGGCATCGTCATCGTCACCTCTCCCCAGGAGCTGGTCTCCCTCATTGTGAAGAAGGCCTACAACATGGCCAAGATGATGGACGTGCCGGTGCTGGGGCTGGTGGAGAACTTCAGCTATCTCCAGTGCCCCGACTGTGGGAAGGTGATCCATCTCTTCGGCAAGAGCAACGCCCAGGAGGTGGCGGACCAGCTGGGGATTCCCCTGCTGGCCCAGGTGCCCATCGATCCCGCCCTGGCCGCCCTGGTGGACGAGGGGGAATTTGAACGGATGACCAGCCACAGCATGGACAACGGCGCCTCCGCCCTGGAGGCCGCGCTGCCGGTTTCCCAATAGGAAAAAGACAAGAAGCTCCCTGCCTGGGAGCTTCTTGTTTGCGTTGACTTTACGCTTATTGCGAATAAAGAAAATCCTATAGAGTATGGGAATTTGCCGCTTTTCCCCTGTTTTCTACTGTACTTTTATAAGTGGAAAAGGTAAAATACCTGTAAATCAATCGGTATTCAGGGGAATTATCCGCTGGGAAATTTCGGCTAAAACAAACGATTTATGCGTGTTTAGGGCGATTTCTGTCTATTGTCTTTACGAGTAGGATATGCTATGATATTAGTAAAGACAAAATGGAGGATTCCAGTGACCTGGCAGAGGATGGCAGGGGCCATTTGGGGGGTGCCGGTCGTTGGTCCTCCAGGGGTATATCCGCTTAAAACGTTTTTGCGGATTGCCGGATGGACAATAGGACCGTTTGGGGATGGTTCCAAGCAAATCCAGCCAGCGGGCGACAGCCCTCCGCCGGCTGGGATGATGTTCTCCTCCACCCTTCTCGGGAGGAAGAAGGCGGCGGAATACCAATTCCGATCTATGGGGAGGTTTTTGGCATGAAAATATCCACAAAAGGACGTTATGCACTGCGGCTGATGTTAGATTTAGCGGTACACAGCACCGGCGCGCCCATCCCGATTCGCACCATTGCCACCCGCCAGGAGATCTCGGAAAAATATCTGGAGCAGATTATTACCGTGCTGGCCAGGGCCGGATATGTCAAGAGCGCCCGAGGCGCCCAAGGCGGTTACCGGCTGGCCCGCGATCCCGCCGAATACACCGTGGGGATGATCCTGCGGCTGATGGAAGGCGGCATGGCGCCGGTGCTTTGCTTGGAGGGGGACGGCCCAACCAACTGTCCCCGTGCCGAGACCTGTGTTACATTGGTGGTGTGGAAGCGGCTGAAGGAAGCGATGGACCAGGTGGTGGATTCGATTACCCTGGCCGACCTGGTGGAACTTTACCGGGAAAAATCACCGGACAGTATGGCCTGCCCCCCGGGCTGAACTGACCGGCCCCTTTCCCATACAAGAGAATCCGTTTCCCCCATGCGGAGAAGGACCCGTCCCGATGGTTCCGGGACGGGTCCTTTTTTTCTGCACACGGGATAGAAACGCCCTTGACTTTTATCCGTTTTCGGATTATAATGCCCCTGCATCATCTGCGGAAAGGGGAAGCTGCGCCATGATGACCGATGGAGAGCTCGCCGCCAGGCTGGCAGCGTTCAATCAGCTGTATAAAGAAATGGACCAGGTGTATCATCAATATGCCCGGGACAGGAATATATCGGATACGGCCCTCTGGCTGCTCTATTCCCTCTGTGAGGAAGAGGGCCCCTATACCCAGCGGGAGCTGTGCACCGCCTGGCACTGGCCTCCCCAGACGGTCAATTCCGCCCTCAAGTCCCTGGAAAAGCAGGGAATTCTTCGGCTGGACCCCCAGCCGGGCAGCCGGAAAAACAAGATTGTTCGGCTGACAAGCACCGGGCAGCAGCTGGTCCGGGAGACTATCGTTCCGGTGTTCCTGGCGGAAAAAAGGGCCCTTGAAAGTCTGGAACCGGAGGAACAGGAACAGCTTCTGGCCCTTACCAAGCGGTATTCCAGCTCCCTTCAAAGAGAAATGGGTCAGTACGAAACGCAGCTCTCCCTGGAGCGGTCATCCGCCGCCCCCTGATCCATTGGAACGACGAAAGGAGAAGTTTCCATGCATTCCGACGCGCTTTTCGCCCGGACCCCGCCGGTCAGGCTCTTTTTCCTGGCGGCCCTGCCCGGAGCGGTGAGCATGCTGGCCTCTGCCCTATACGGGATCATTGACGGGGTCTTTGTGGGCCGGTTTTTGGGGTCCACCGCCTTTGCGGCCGTCAATCTGGCCATGCCCTTTGTGGTGATCAACTTCTCCCTGGCCGACCTGATCGGCGTAGGGGCCTCGGTTCCCATCGCCATCGCCCTTGGCCGGGGGCAGCACCGGGAAGCAAACAACCTGTTTACCTGCGCCAGCCTGCTGATTGTGGGGACGGGCATCCTCATTGGCGGGGCCCTCTTCTTTATTGCCCCCTGGCTCATCCGGTTTATGGGGGCCGAGGGGGAATTTGCCCGGATGGCGGTGGAATACCTGCGGGTCTACGCCATCTGCTCCCCTCTCACCACCATTGTGTTCGCGGTGGATAACTTTTTGCGGATCTGCGGATACATCCGGGGAAGCATGGTGGTGAACATCCTCATGTCGGTTTCCAGCGCCGTGCTGGAGTTCCTCTTCCTGGGGGTCTTCGGCTGGGGGGTCTGGGGGGCGGCCACCGCCACCTGCCTGGGGATGATCCTCTGTGCCCTGCTGGCCTTTATCCCCTTCTTCCGGGGAAAGGCCCTGCTCCATTTCTGCGGGCCGCGGTTTTCCCTGGGGATGATCCGGCAGATTGTCTCCTGCGGCAGCCCCAACTTCCTCAACAACATCGCCGGGCGGATCACCTCCATCCTGATGAACCTGATCCTGGTGCGGGCCGGGGGCGAGGACGCCGTCTCGGTCTATGGGATCCTCATGTATGTGGAGGGATTCATCCAGCCTCTTCTCTACGGCATGTGCGACTCGCTGCAGCCGGCGGTGGGATACAACTGGGGCGCGGGGAGGTTCTCCCGGGTGCGGGCCATCGAGCGGTGCTGTTTTGTGGCCAGCGGGGTGTTATCCCTCCTCTCGGCCGGGGTGATCGCTTCCTTCCCCGGGGAGATCGTCCGCCTCTTTGTGGCGGGCGGCACCGGGGAGATGATCGCCATGGCGGTGGGGGCCCTTCGGCTCTTCTCCCTCACCTACCTGACCCGGTGGTTCTCCTTTGCCACCCAAAGCTACATGCTGGCAGTGGAAAAGCCGGTGTCTGCCTCTACCATCTCGGTTTCCACCGCGCTGATCTTCCCGGTCCTGTTGATCCTGCTTCTGTGGCCCCTGGGCCTGACGGGGATCTGGCTCAACTTTGCCTCCACCTCCCTGCTGGCCGCCGCCCTGTCGGCGGTGATCCTGGTGCGGCTGCGGGGGGAGCTGGGGCGGCCGGACCAGCCGGCGTAGGGGGGTGGCCCCTGCCGGGAGGATCCTCCGCCCGCAAAATAGCCAAAACGCCGCGGCCCCGCCAAAAGGGGCCGCGGCGTTTGCCGCTTTCCAGGGGCTACACCACCTGGAACAGGTAGAATTTCAGGTAGCTGGTTTCGGGCACGTTCCACAGGATGGGGTGGTCCGGGCCCTGCTGGCGGGCCTCGATCTGCCGGAGGGCGACCCCCGCGTCGGCCGCCGCCTGGCGGAGCATCTTCTGGAACAGCTCCTCGGTCATGAAATGGGAGCAGGAGCAGGTGGCCAGGAAGCCGCCCCGGGGCAGAAGGTGCATGGCCCGCCGGTTGATCTCCCGGTACCCCCGCAGGGCGCTGTCCACCGTCTGGCGGCTCTTGGTAAAGGCAGGGGGGTCCAGGATGATGAAGTCGAAGGAATGGGCGGTCATGTCCGGGCGCTGGCCCTCGTCCATCTGGGTAAGGAGGTCAAACACATTGGCCTCGATCACCTCCATCCGGTCCTCCAGGCCGTTGCGGCGGACGTTCTCCCGGGCCAGCTCCACCGCTGCCGCCGAGATGTCCACCGACACCACCCGCTGGGCCCCGCCCAGGGCGGCGTTCATGCCGAAGGAGCCGGTGTGGGTAAAGCAGTCCAGAACCCGCCGCCCCCGGGCCAGCCGGGCCACCGCCTGGCGGTTGTACTTCTGGTCCAGGAAGAAGCCAGTCTTCTGGCCGTTTTCCACGTCCACCTGGTAGAGGAGGCCGTTTTCCCGGATGGTGACCAGGGGGGAGGAGGGGATCGGCTTTCCCGGCAGGGGGAAGAAGCCTTTTCCCTCCTCCATCCCCTCCAGGCGGCGGATGGCCGCGTCGTTGCGCTCGTAGAGGCCCTGGATCGGGATCCCCTTCTCCTCCAGGATCCGTACCAGCAGGGGGAAGAGAAGCTCCTTGCGCTGCTCGATCCCCAGGGAAAGGGTCTGGGCCACCAGCAGATGGGAAAAGAGGTCCACCGTCAGGCCGGGAAACTGGTCCGCCTCCCCAAAGATCAGCCGGCAGCAGGGGAAATCCTCCCCCATTACCGCCTGGCGGTACTCCACCGCATACCGGAGCCGCCGTTCCCAGAAGGCCTCGTCAAAGGCATCGTTGGCATTGCGGGAAAGGACCCGCACCCGGATCTTGCTGTGGGAATTGAAGAAGCCGGTGCCCAGCCAGGCCCCCTTGGGGCTGAGCAGATCCACCAGCTCCCCGTCCCGGGCGGGCTGGGCCTGGGGTATCTCGTTGTAATACACCCAGGGATGGCCGCCCCGCAAGGCCAGCTCGCCTTTCCGGGTCAGGGTTACCTGGGGATAGGGGCGCTGCTGCTTCATGGCTGGGGGACCTCCTCTTCCGGGAGGAACTGGTCGCAGAAGACGATCCCGTCCAGGTGCTCCAGCTCATGGCAGAGGCACTGGGCCAGCAGGCCGGTCCCCTTGAGGACCACGTCCTTGCCGTGGGGGGACACCGCCTGCACAAAGACGGTGGCAGGGCGGCGCTTGTACCCCCACACCCCGGGAAAGCTCATGCACCCCTCCTCCACAATCTGCTCCCCCTCGGTCCGCAGGATGCGGGGATTGAGGAGGGTGATGGGACCGTCCCCCACGTCGATCACCACAATCCGCCAGGGAATCCCCAGCTGGTTGTCCGCCAGGCCGCAGCAGTTGGGGGTATGGCGGAGGGTTTGCACCATATCCCGGATGTATCGTCGGATCCGCCGGTTGATGACCATGACCTCTTGACAGGGCTGGCGAAGAATGGGATCGTCAAAGGTGCGGATGGTGCGAATGGACAAAACAATTCCTCCCCTCGGGAAATTTCCCACGAAAGGGCGCGATTTCCCACGAAAATGATCTTGTTCTATCAGAATACCATGGAAAACCATCGGAAGTCAAACCAAAGTGAGTCCCCTTCCCTTGACAAATTCCCCCGCCGGCTCTATCCTATCACCAAGAGACCCTGCCGGGAAGAAATGGAGGTTATCAGATGAGGCAGTGCATGGATTCGGAGAATTTGCATCGGCGGCTGCGGAAGATCATTGGGCAGGTGCAGGCCATCGACCGGATGATTGACGAAGACATCCCCTGCGAGGATATCCTCGCCCAGATCAACGCCGCTAAGTCGGCCCTTCACCGGGTGGGGCAGGTGGTGCTGGAGGGGCACATCAATCACTGTGTCCGGGATGGAATTGAACACGGCGACGCGGACCAAACCATCAAAAACTTTACCAAGGCGGTGGAGCGGTTTGCCAATATGACCTAAGGAGCGGCTGCCCGGCCCCTTGCAAGCGGGTGCTGTGCTTCCGGAAGGGGAAACGCCGCCCGGAAGGGCCGGCTGGGCCGGTTTCCGGGCGGCGTTTCAAGAAAAGAAGGATAAGGATAAAAGGAGGAGGAAAAAGCACAGATCTATCAAGAACACTGCTGGACAGTGGAGCTGGTGGTCTGCCCTTTGGCGCGCTGGTCAGGCGGGCAGCGGGCCCGGGGGAGCGTCCTCCCGTTGCCTTTATCCTAGAAGCCGAATCTAAAAGAAAACTGAAACCCGCCCCCCTTCTCAAAAAAGTTCCCCCTTTGTTTACAGTCTGTTCGTTTTGGCAAGAATTGGTCTTCTTGACCGAAAACGATTTACACATCACCGGAAATTGTGGTATACTTTACCCAGAATTTTGAGGAAAGGATGTGTCCTGCCATGCTGCAACACAAGGGAACGGTCCGTCTGGAGAGCCGCCGCCTCCTTCTTCGGCCCTTTGAGGAGGGGGACGTGGCCTCGATCTTTTACCACTGGTCCAACGATGACCAGGTGACCCGTCACCTCCGCTGGCAGACCCACCCCAGCACCATGGCCACCGAGAAGCGGCTGGCCAAATGGCTGGACGCCTATTCCAGCAAGGATTTTTACCTGTGGGGCATCCAGCGGAAGGAGGACGGCCGCCTGATGGGGGAGCTGCGCCTGTGGACGGTCCAGCCCCACGACCGGGTGGGGGAGGTGGCCTATTGCCTGGGCCGGGAGGATTGGGGCAAGGGCTATGCCGCCGAAGCCCTCCAGATGGTCATCCGGTTCGCCTTTGAGCAGGTGGGCTTCAACCGGATCCAGGCGGCCCATTCGGTGGCGACCCCCGCCTCCGGCCGGGTGCTGGTGAAGGCCGGCATGGAACGGGAGGGCCGCTGCCGCCAGCTCTATCTCAGCAACGTGGGATATGAGGACTGCGACCTGTACGCCGTACTGCGAAAAGACTGGGAGCTGTGAGGGATTCGCCCTCGATTGGATATTATATTTTTTATACAATATGATACAATGGAGGTGCCGGGGCGGGAGACCGCTGCCCTCCTGGAAGGCGGAAGAGAAATTGGCCGCTGCGGGTGGTGGGTGCCGTTCTCCCCGGACGTTGCAAAAAAAGGAGCGGATTCCGTTGGCAATCGAGAACAGTGTGGCCTTCTTCCCCTGCCGTGACATCCAGGAGACCGATGCCTTTTACAGGGGGATTGTGGGGCTCCGGAAGGTACAGGAACAGTCGGGGGGCATCTGCCGCATCTACGACACCGGGTACGGCTATTGGGGCTTCTGCCAGTATGGGGACGGCCGGCCCATCCCCGGCGGCCCCACCGGCGTCTGCCTCTCCCTCAACTGCCGGGACGAGCAGGATGTGGACCGCCTTTATGAGGAGATGAAGGCGAAGGGGGCCCCAATCGCCTCCCCGCCCCAAAAGCAGGCGAACTTTCCCGTTTACGCCTTCTTTTTGTGGGACCCCAACGGCTACCGGGTGGAATTCCAGCGGATCCTCCTGGAGGACCAGCAGCTGACGGGCGGGCGGAAGGAGCGGTAGCCCCCGCGCCTGTCCATATATCCGGGAAGCAAAAAACCGGCAGCGGGGCGTCCTGCCCCTGGCCGGCAGCGAAAAGCGCCGCGGGAGAGAGCCTCCCGCGGCGCTTTTTTGGGGATAGTTTCGAGTTAATAGAAGATGCCCAGGTTCAGCAGGGACAGCAACAGGGAAAGGCCCAGAAAGAGCAGGGTGCCGGGATTGCGGAAGAAGAGGGAGACCTTCTGCCCCACCGAGTAGGGGGCAGGCCCCTCCAGCAGGACCCGCCGCCTCCAAAATTTCCAGCACTGCCAGCCGCCCACCCCGAGGCAGGCCAGCACCCACAGGCCGGACAGGGCCGCCGCCGGCGGAAATTGCTCCAGGAGAGGGGCAAGGCCGACCCCCACCAGGTTGATGAGGCCGTGGAGGAGGATGGAATAGCGGACGGTGCCGGTGCGCAAGGTCAGATAGGCAAACAGGGCCCCCACGGCGAAGGCATAGAAGAACTGGAACAGATTGGTGTGGTAGCAGGCGAAGAAGAGGGCGGAGATCAGGATGGACAGCCGGTCCCCCCAATGGCGCACCCGGTCCAGAAGGAGCTTGCGGAAGACCAGCTCCTCCAGGATGGGGGCCAGAATCACCCCGAAGACAAAGTTGGGCAGGAAGGGCATGCTGGATACCGTCTCGATGGTCCCGTTGGCAAAGGGCTTCCCTTCCATGGCGCTGAGCGCCCCCAGCAGCAGGAACATTCCCAGAGCGGCATATTTGAAAAAGGCATATTTGGCATCTCCCATATTATAATATTTATTCTGATAATACAGGGGGAAAACGCCAAGCATAAGAAACAGATACAGATTGACAATCCATTTGGGACACTTAGATAGCAAACGCATATATACTCCTTTTGAGAAATGTATAGGATATGAATAGATTATACTTCATTTCCGGGACAAAAGAAACCGGATATTGATTTCTTTCTTGAAATGGGATAAAGTAAGTAAACAAAAGAATGTCCGAAAAAGTGATCAGTGTGAATGTGAGAGGAGGACGATTTGAAAGTATTAAGAGTATTGGCCATCGGATTCACGATATTCTGGATGATTTTAATTTTCCGTTTTTCTGCGGATACAGGAATTGAATCTCATGAGATCAGCGATGCGGTTACCCGAATGTTCTGTGAGGTTGTATACCGTTTTACCGGCAGAGATCTGGTAATGG
>CAJFKV010000028.1 GCA_904387055.1 Candidatus Heteroruminococcus faecigallinarum
ACTCTTTCTCCATAGAAAGAGTCACCCTGGGGGCGCGGGGCGCGGAGCGGCCCCGCATACGGCAGGGGCCGCCGAAGGCGGCCCAAAGGTATCTTTCCGGAAAACTACCGATTCCCACCCGCCCGCGGTAGCCTCGGGGGAAACTGGGGGCAGCCGCCCACAAGCCCGCCTCGCAGAGACTAGCGTCGCGGCAGCGCTGGGGAAAAGGGGAGAACCTGCTGGTAAAGGGCGTGGTAGACAGGGGGGATCTGCCGGTCCTGGTGGTAACGGCCGAAGTACCACCGGTCAAAGCCTCCCTCCCGGCGCAGCCGCTCCAAAAACAGCTGAAGCCGGTTGGGGGTACCTTCCCCCGCCATGCAACCCAGCAGGGAGGAGGGGCAGTCGTGGGTGAGGATCACCTGGGCGCCGCCGGCCCGCCGGTAGGCTTCCCAGGCGGCGTCCAGCTCCTCCTGGGAGGGGAGCTCTTCCGGCCACCAGGACAGCCCGGGGACCAGCCCGTCCAGGGAAGGAGTGACGCCGCCCCCCAGGGCAAAGACGGAGATTCCGTCCAGATGGACGACGGTCCCCCGGCACAGGTGAAACAGCCGCCCGCTGATGGGCCGCACCCGGCCGCCCCACCGCTCCTCCCAGGGGTAGCGGGCCAGCAGGTCCAGGTTGTCGTGGCAGCCGTCCACAAACAGGGTGGTGAACCGCCGCTTCCCAATCCAGGACAGGACCTTCTCCTCGGCGGCGCTGCCGTCCCACACAAAGCCGAAGTCGCCGCAGCAGAGGAGAAAATCCCCCCTTCCCAGGCGGCGGATGGCCTTTTCTTTGAATCGCTGCAGGTCGCCGTGCAGGTCGCCGGTGACATAGATCATGGGGGAACCTCCTTGCTGTGGACAGTTGTAAACAAACTGAAACAAAATGACGCAGGTGCTTTTTTCCTGGGGGACAGTCTGGTATAATATTACCGATACAAACAATTTTGCCAGCCCTTTTTGGGCTTCTTTTCTATCATAACCAGCAGAGGAGTGTTTGTCCATGTTGAAACGGAGATGGATGGCTCTTTTTTCCGCCGTCATCTGTCTGTTTGCCTGCACCATGGCGGCCTTTGCCGCTCAGGAATATACCCCGCCCTTTGAGCTGGAATCCGGCTCGGTCTGCCTGATGAACAGCGAGACGGGGGAGATCATCTACCAGAAGAACGGGGACCAGCCGGTGGATCCGGGCTTTATTACCCAGCTGATGGTGGCCATCATGGCGCTGGAGAACATCGACGACCTCTCCACCGAGATTACCTACAAGGTCTATCTGCAGGACATGCTCTACGGGGTGAGCGGGGCCACCACCGGCGGCCTGGTGGCCGGGGAAACGGTGACGGCCGACGGCCTTCTCTATGCCCTCACCCTGCAAAACGCCTGTGACGCGGCCCTCATCCTGGCCGATTACATGGGGGACGGCTCCCTGACCCACTTTGTGGAGATGATGAACGAGCGCGCCCATGAGCTGGGCGCCACCAACACCACCTTCGTGAACGCCACCGGCCTTTACGAGGCCAGCGGCGGCAACACCACCACCGCCGAGGATGTGGCTATCCTCGCCCGCCACGCCCTCACGCTGGACGGCTTCCTGGATTACTGCGAGGCCCGCAGCATGGAAATCGGCCCCACCAACGTCCATTCCAGCCTGGTGGAGATCAACTACAACAGCATCAGCAACACCCAGAGCGAGTACTACTACGCGGCCGCCCAGGGGATCAAGACCGCCGGCTCCCAGGAGGGGATCGGCTATGGACTGGTGTCCACCGCCACCCAGGACGGCTTTACCTATCTGCTGGTGATTCTGGATACGCCCACCACCGACTCTTCCGGCGCCGATCTGACCACCTACTACCACTATACCGAGACCGCCGCCCTCTACGACTGGGTGTTTGACGCCTTCACCGTCATGACGCTGGTGGAGGAGGGGACCCCCGTGGCGGACATCCCCGTCCGCCTCTCCACCCAGAAGGACGTGTGCAGCGTCATCGCCGCCGGCCGGTTTACCGCCCTGGTGCCCACCGAGACCGATGTGGCCGGGATCACCCTGGAGCCGGTGCTGAACCAGGAGTATCTGGACGCCCCGGTCACCAAGGGGGATACGGTGGGATATGCCCGGATCATGATGGGCGGCGAGGAGCTGGGCCAGGTGGAGCTGGTGGCCAACGAGGACATTGAGCAAAGCCGGATGCTCTACTACTGGAGCCGGGTGCAGAGCTTCTTCGGCTCCTTCTGGTTCAAGTTCTTCTTTATTTTCCTGTTGATCCTGCTGGGGCTGTACATCGCCTTGATGGTGATCCGCAACCGGAACCACCGCCGGTATGGGACCGGGCGCCGCCGCCGTCCCCGCCGCCGGATGTAATATGCGCAAATCCAAAGGCGTCTCCGGCCGTGGGCCGGGGGCGCTTCTTCTGTGAGGAGGAGAAGCATGATTCCTGCTTTTGACGCCGCCATCCTGGATATGGATGGCACCATCACCGATACCATGCCCCTCTGGGCGCGGGTGGCGCCGGCCATCTGCCGCCGGTACCGGCTGGACCTGCCCCGGCAGCGGGTGGAGGAGATTATCCGGGAGATGTACTTCCGCAGCCTGACCCAGAGCGCCCGGTGGTTTATCGATACCTACCATCTGGCGGCCGAGCCCCAGGAGATTGTGGACCTGGCCTGGCAGGTGATGGCCCGGGCCTACCGGGAGAGCGCCCGTCTCAAGCCGGGGGCCGCCCGCTATCTGGAGCAGGCGCACCGCCGGGGAATGCCCCTGTGGGTGGCCACCGCCAGCGGCAAGGCGCTGGCCCAGGAGGTGCTGGACCGGCTGGGGGTGCTCCGGTACCTGGGAGGGATCCTCACCTGTGAGGAGCTGGGCACCGATAAAAACCACCCGGACATCTTCCTGGAAGCGGCCCGGCGGATGGGGACCCCGCCCCAGCGGACGGCGGTGTTTGAGGATTCCCCCCACAGCCTGGAAACCGCCCGGCGGGCGGGGTTTGTCACCATCGGCTTTGCCGAGCCGGTGTGGGCCTTTGCCGAGGAGCGGATGCGGGCCGCCTGCCACCGGTATGTGGCGGGGTTTGAGGAGCTGCTGGCGCAGTGACGGCGGGCGCGGGCCTTTTTGGAGGCGAGAGGGGCTTCTGCGCGTTGACAAAGGACAGGCTTCCATAGTACAATAATAAAATCGATAAATATGCCTGCGAGGGCGAAATCGTGAGAAACAGCGAGAAAAACGAACGATAGCGGAAGGACAGGTGTCGGTCGCCATGATAAAGAGCATGACCGGTTACGGCCGGGCCCAGGAGATTGTGGATGGGCGGGAGATTACGGTGGAGATCCGGTCGGTCAACCACCGGTTTTTTGAGTTTTCGTCCCGGGTGCCACGGGCCTATGCCTATCTGGAGGAAAAGCTGAAGAGCCTCCTGCAGGGCGCCATTGCCCGGGGCAAGGTGGAAGCGGCGGTGACGGTGGTTACCCTGGAGGGGGAAAGCTCCGACGTGCAGATCAACCACGCCCTGGCGGCCCAGTATCTGGCCGCCCTGCGGGGGATGGGGCAGGATCTGGGCATCCAGGATGACGTGACCGTCTCCACCATCGCCCGGTTTGGGGACATCTTTGTGGTGCGCCGGGGCCAGGAGGATATGGACCAGGTGTGGGAAGGGGTCCGCCAGGTGGCCGAGAAGGCGCTGGAAGGCTTCCTCTCCATGCGGGAGGTGGAGGGCCGCCGCCTGCGGGAGGACCTGGAGAACCGCCTGGCCGCCATGGAGGAGCTGGTGTCCCGGGTGGAGGAACAGTCCCCCCGGACGGTGGAGGCCTACCGGGCGCGGCTCACCCAGAAGATGGAGGAGGTCCTGGGCCAGGCGGGAATCGACGAGCAGCGGATTCTGGCCGAGGCGGCCATCTTTGCCGACCACATTGCCGTGGACGAGGAGACGGTGCGGCTGCGCAGCCACATCCAGGGCTTCCGGGAGATTATGGACGCCGGCCAGGCCATGGGCCGCAAGCTGGATTTCCTGGTCCAGGAGATGAACCGGGAGGCGAATACCATCGGCTCCAAGGGGCAGGATGTGGAGGTAGCCCGGATTGTGGTGGAGCTGAAATCCCAGATCGAGAAGATCCGGGAGCAGATTCAGAACATTGAATAAACAGCCCAGGGGCGGCGAGCCCCTGCCTGCAAGGAGGATACAGTACCGATGAAGCTGATCAATATTGGATTCGGCAATATGGTGTCGGCCAACCGGCTGGTGGCCATTGTGAGCCCCGAGTCGGCCCCCATCAAGCGGATTATCCAGGATGCCCGGGACCGGGGCAGCCTGATCGACGCCACCTACGGCCGGCGCACCCGGGCGGTCATCATCACCGATTCGGACCATGTGATTCTGTCGGCGGTGCAGCCGGAGACGGTGGCCAACCGGGTGGTGGATTACGACGACGAGGAGGACATGGAAGACGATGGATGACAGAGGGATGTTGATTGTGTTGTCCGGGCCGTCGGGCGTAGGAAAAGGGACGGTGCTCAAGGCCTTCCTGAAGGCCCATCCCCAGTTCCGCAGCTCCATCTCGGCCACCACCCGCGCCCCCCGGGAGGGGGAGCGCAACGGCGTCAACTACTATTTCTACTCCCAGGAGGAGTTTTACCAGCTGGTGAGCGAGGGGGGGATGCTGGAGTACGCCATCTACAACGGCAACTGCTACGGCACCCCCAAGCGGTTTGTGGAGGAAGCCCTTCAGCGGGGGGAGGACGTGATCCTGGAGATCGAGGTGAAGGGAGCGGCCCAGGTGCGGGCCGCCTGTCCCGACGCCTGCTTCATCTTCATCATTCCCCCGGATTTTCACCAGCTGGCCGAGCGGCTGCGGGGCCGGGGCACCGAGGACGCGGAAGCCATTGTGAAACGGCTGGCCGCCGCCAAGGACGAGCTTCTGCGGGCCTCCCAATACGACTACATCATCGTGAACGACCGGGTGGAGGCGGCGGCCGACCGGCTGTACACCGTCATCGAGGCGGCACGATATGCCAGCAAAAACCAAAAACATTTGATCGACGAGGTGTTGAAGGATGCTTAGACCTGCTATGAGCGAGATTATTCACGACGGAGAAAACTACTACGAATTTGTGGTGAACGTGGCCCAGGAGGCCCGGCGCATCGCCCAGGAGGCGGAGGACAACAAGGTCCCCCTGGAGAAGAAGCCGGTGCAGCTGGCGGTGGAGGAGCTGGCCGCCGCGGCCGGCAAGAAGTAGGACTGCCGCCCGGCACGGGCAGAAAGGGGGAAAAGGTCCATGAAGAAAGGAACGGTTGTGCTGCTGGGGGTAACCGGCGGCATTGCCGCCTATAAGGCGGCCCAGCTGTGCAGCGACCTCGTCAAGGCGGGGGCCTGCGTCCATGTGCTGATGACCGCCAACGCCACCCAGTTTGTCTCCCCCCTCACCTTCGAGACCCTCAGCGGGAACAAGGTGTCGGTGGACACCTTCGACCGGCTGTTCCAGTGGAAGACCGAGCACATCTCCCTGGCCAAGGCAGCCCAGCTCTTCCTGGTGGCCCCCGCCACCGCCAACGTCATCGCCAAGATGGCGGCAGGCCTGGCGGACGACATGCTGACCACCACCTTCCTGGCCGCTTCCTGCCCCAAGGTGGTGGCTCCCGCCATGAACACGGGCATGCTGGACAACCCCGCCACCCAGGTCAACCTGCGGGTGCTGGAGGAGCGGGGGATCCGCATCGTCCAGCCGGAGACGGGGCATCTCGCCTGCGGCGACGAGGGACGGGGACGGCTTGCCTCCCTGCCGGTGCTGCTGGAGGAGGCGGAGCGGGCCCTCGCCCCCCAGGACCTGGCGGGCAGGCAGGTGGTGATCACCGCCGGCCCCACCCAGGAGGCCATCGACCCGGTGCGGTATATCACCAACCACTCCACCGGGAAGATGGGCTACCAGACGGCCCTTGCCGCCCTGCGGCGGGGGGCCAGGGTGACCCTCATCTCCGGGCCCACCTCCCTGGAGCCGCCGATGGGGGCCCGGCTGGTGAAGGTGACCTCCGCCGCCCAGATGTTCCAGGCGGTGCAGGAGGCCCTTCCCACGGCGGATATTGTCATCAAGTCCGCCGCGGTGGCCGACTACCGGCCCCTCCAGGCGGCGGACCACAAGATCAAGAAGAAGGAGGGGGATCTGTCCATCCCCCTGGCCCGCACCGACGACATCCTGGCCTGGCTGGGGGAACACCGGCGGCCGGGGCAGGCGGTGATCGGGTTTTCCATGGAGACCGACGACCTGATCCAGAACTCTTCCAAGAAGCTGGAGAAGAAAAAGGTGGATATGATCGTGGCCAACAGCCTGACCCAGGAGGGGGCGGGCTTTGGCGGGGACACCAACGTGGCCTGCTTCCTCACCAAGGACGGGGTGGAGCAGCTGCCCAAGCTGTCCAAGCTGGAGCTGGGGGACCGGATCCTGACCCGGGCCCTGGCCTTTTTGGGGTAGAAGGGAACAGCTCCCTCCCGCCCCCATTTTTCTGGTGAGAAAGGAAGTGCCTGCCTGTGCCGGTTCCGGTGGCCAAAATCGCGGTGGACAAAGCCGCCTATCACTTTGACAAGGCCTACGACTACCGGATCCCCCAGGGCCTGTCCTCCCTGGCCCCCGGGTGCCGGGTGCTGGTCAGCTTTGGCGGCAGCAGGCGCCAGGGGATTGTGCTGGCCCTGGGCGAGGGGGAAGAGGACGACCGCCTCAAGGAGGTGCTGGAGCAGCTGGACGACCGGCCGGTGCTGGGGGAGGAGCAGCTTCGGCTGCTGGAGGTCCTGAAGCAGACCACCTTCTGTACCTATTTTGACGGGCTGCGGGTGCTGCTGCCTCCCGGGCTGGGCCTGCAGGCCCGCCACGGATACCGGCTGACCGGCAAGGGCCGGCAGCTTTTGGAGGAGACGGAGGAAGAGGACCGTCCCTTGACCGCCACCCAGGAGGGAATCCTGGAGGCCCTGCGCCGGCGGCGGGGGGATTTTCCCGCCGAGGACCTGTGCGAAGCGTTCGGCATCCTGTCCTCCAGCCGGGAGCTGACCGGCCTGCAGGAACAGGGGCTGGTGGAAAAGGTGGAGCGGCTGCGCCGCCGGGTGTTGGACGACCGGCAGGTGATGGTGCGGATGGGGGAGACCCCGCCCGCTCGCCCCACCGCCAAGCAGCAGGCGGTGCTGGATCTGCTGGAGCAGGCGGGACAGGCTTCCCTCAAGGAACTCTGCTATTTTGCCGGGGTAACCCGGGCGGTGGTGGACCGGCTGGCCGCCACCGGCGGGGTGGAGCTCTTCCAGGTGGAGCGGTACCGGGACCCCTACGGGGACCGGGAGCCCCTGCCCCGCCTGGCGCCTCCTCCCCTTTCCCCGCCCCAGCAGGAGGCCCTGGACCGGCTGCTGGCCCTCCGGAAGGAAGCGGCCCCCCAGGCCCTGCTGTACGGGGTGACCGGCAGCGGCAAAACCCAGGTGTTCCTGGGGCTGATCGACCGCCTCCTGGAGGAGAAAAAGGGGGTGATCGTCATGGTGCCGGAGATCTCCCTCACGCCCCAGACCATCCGGCTGTTCCACCAGCGGTTTGGAAAGCGGGTGGCGGTGCTCCACAGCAGCCTCTCCATGTCCCAGCGGCTGGACGAGTGGAAGCGGGTGCGGGCGGGGCTTGCCGACATTGTGGTGGGAACCCGGTCGGCGGTGTTTGCCCCGGTGCAGAACCTGGGGGCGATCATCGTGGACGAGGAACAGGAACACACCTACCGTTCCCAGCAGTCCCCCCGGTACGACGCCCGGGAGATTGCCCGGCTCCGGTGCCGGTGGGCGGGAGGGCTGCTGCTTCTCTGTTCCGCCACCCCCTCCCTGGAGAGCTTCTACGCCGCCCAGAAGGGGAGGATGGCCCTGGTGACCCTGCCCCAGCGGTATGGGCGGGCGTCCCTCCCCGATGTCACCATCCTGGATATGCGCCAGGGGGCCGGGGAAGAGGGCTTTTCCCAGCTGCTGCTGGAGGAAATCTGCCAGAACCTGGAGCGGGGGGAGCAGACCATCCTCCTGCTGAACCGGCGGGGCCACAGCACCCAGGTCAAATGCATGTCCTGCGGCGCCCCCGCCCTCTGTCCCCACTGCTCCATCGGCATGACCTACCACTCGGCCAACGGGCGGCTGGTCTGCCACTACTGCGGCTACACCACCACCCGGCTGGAGGCCTGTCCCACCTGCGGCAGCCCGATGATGCGGTACTCGGGGCTGGGCACCCAGCGGGCGGAGGAGCGGCTGCGGGAGCTGTTTCCCCAGGCGAGGATCCTGCGGATGGACGCGGATACCAACCTCTCCCGGGATTCCTACGAACATCACCTGGCCGGCTTTCGGGACGGCCGTTACGATATTATGATCGGCACCCAGATGGTGGCCAAGGGGCTGGATTTTCCCCGGGTCACCCTGGTGGGGGTGCTGTCGGCGGACCAATCCCTCTACGGGGATGACTTCCGCTCCTATGAGCGGACCTTCAGCCTCATCACCCAGGTGGTGGGCCGGTGCGGCCGGGGGGAGCTTCCCGGCCGGGCCTTCATCCAGACCTATACCCCCGACAACCCGGTGATCGAGCTGGCCGCCACCCAGCGGTACGAGGACTTTTACCGGGACGAGATCGCCTCCCGCCGTCTGCACCTGTACCCCCCTTTCTGCCGGATCTTCTGCGTGGGGTTTACCGGCCTGGAGCAGGAGCGGGTGCGGCAGGGGGCGCTGCGGTTTGCCAGGGACTTTGCCGCCCTGGCGGGCAGCGAGTATGCCGGGCTGCCGCTGCGGCTGCTGGGCCCCAGCGAGGCGGCCCTCCTGCGGGTGGCGGGGCGGTACCGGTACAAGCTGCTGGTGAAGTGCCGGGCCGGCGCCCAGACCAACCAGCTCTTTTCCCGGGTGCTCACCGCCTTTTTGCGGGACAAGGAGAACAAAGGCGTCACCGCCTTTATCGACCCGTGGTACGACGCGGGATTTTAAAAGCGCCCCTGGACTGCCGGGGGACGAAGGAGGTTTTTTTCGGATGGCCATTCGCATCATTGTGCGGGAAGGGGACGAGATCCTTCGGAAGAAGTGCCGCCCTGTGGAGAAATTTGACCAGAAGCTGTGGCAGCTGCTGGACGATATGGCCGAGACGATGCATGCCGCCGACGGGGTGGGCCTGGCCGGCCCCCAGGTGGGGATGCTCCGCCGGGTGGTGGTGATGGATGTGGGCGACGGGGTGATCGAGATGATCAACCCGGAGATCGTCTCCACCGACGGGGAGCAGGAAGGGCCGGAAGGCTGCCTCTCCTGCCCCGGGGAGCAGTGGATGGTGAAGCGGCCCATGCACGCGGTGGCCCGGGCCCTGGACCGGCACGGCAACCAGATCCAG
The DNA here is from genome assembly GCA_904387055.1 of Candidatus Heteroruminococcus faecigallinarum. Taxonomy (GTDB): domain Bacteria; phylum Bacillota; class Clostridia; order Oscillospirales; family Ruminococcaceae; genus Heteroruminococcus; species Heteroruminococcus faecigallinarum. Next base: position 9,370 of record CAJFKV010000028.1, read on the forward strand.
GTGGAAGGGGAAGGGCTGCTGGCCCGGTGTATCTGCCATGAAATCGACCACCTGGACGGCATCCTGTTCAAGGACAAGGGAACCCCCATTGTGGAGGACTGAAAGGAGACGCAGCATGCGGATTGTGTTTATGGGAACGCCGGATTTCGCGGTGCCCTGCTTACGGCAGGTCCTGGAGGACGGCTATGAGGTGGCGGGGGTGTTTACCCAGCCGGATAAGCCCAAGGGACGCAGCTTCACCCTGACCCCGCCCCCGGTAAAGATCCTGGCCCAGGAGCGGGGGCTGCCGGTCTACCAGCCGGCCACCCTGCGGGACGGGGAGGCCCTCGCCGTCCTTCAGCGGCTGGCCCCCGATCTGATTGTGGTGGTAGCCTACGGAAAAATCCTCCCCAAGGAGATTCTGGACCTGCCCCCCTTGGGGTGTGTCAACGTCCACGGCTCTCTGCTGCCCAAATACCGGGGGGCCGCCCCCATCCAGTGGAGCGTCATCAACGGGGACCCGGTGGCCGGCGTCACCACCATGTTCATGGGGGAAGGGATGGACACCGGGGACATGATCCTCAAGAAGGAGACCCCCATCGGCCCGGAGGAGACGGGCGGCGAGCTCTTTGACCGGCTGGCCCCCCTGGGGGCGGAGTGCCTCTCCCAGACCCTCCGCCTCTTTGCCCAGGGAAAGCCGGTTCCCCGCCAGAAGCAGGAGGAGAGCCAGGCCACCTACGCCGGCCCCCTCAGTCGGGAGACCGGCCGCCTGGACCTGAACCGCCCCGCCCGGGAGCTGCACAACCTGGTCCGGGGGGTGACCCCCTGGCCGGGGGCCAGCCTGATGACCGGGGGCAAGCTCCTCAAGGTGCTGAAGGCCCGCCTGGCCGACGGGACCGGCGCGCCGGGGGAGCTGCTGCGGGAGGATGCCTTTGTGGTGGCCTGCGGCCAGGGGGCCCTGGAGCTGGTTACCGTCCAGCCGGAGGGGAAGCGTCCCATGGGCGGGGCCGACTATCTGCGGGGCCGGCGGATAAAAATTGGAACAAACTTCATCACCGATTAACATTTGGGCAGTATAATAAGTGGTCAAATCAACTCTGTAGGAGGCTGCTATGTTCGGTTATTATTACGGCATTGACATGACATACCTGGTATTGGTGCTGCCGGCCTTTCTGTTCTCCCTGTGGGCCCAGATGAAGGTAAACAGCACCTTCAGCCGGTATTCCAAGGTGCGGTCCCTCCGGGGGCTCACCGGGGCCCAGGCGGCCCGGTATATCCTGGACCGCAACGGCCTTGCCCATGTGCGGATTGAACAGGTAGCCGGCAACCTGACCGACCACTTTGACCCCCGCACCAATGTGGTGCGCCTGTCCCAGTCGGTGTACAACGTGCCCTCCATCGCGGCGGTGGGGGTGGCTGCCCACGAGTGCGGCCATGCGGTCCAGTATGCGGTGGGGTATGGTCCCATGAAGCTGCGGGCGGCCATCATTCCCGCCACCAACTTCGGCTCCAAGCTGGCCCTCCCCCTCATCCTCATCGGCCTGCTCTTCAACAGCTCCCAGCTGCTGCTGGCGGGAATCCTTCTCTTTTCCCTCACGGCGGTTTTCCAGCTGGTGACCCTGCCGGTGGAGTTTAACGCCAGCAGCCGCGCCCTTCGCACCCTGGACCAGCAGGGCATCCTCACCCAGGAGGAGCTGGCCGGAACCCGGAAGGTGCTGACGGCGGCGGCCCTCACCTATGTGGCGGCGCTCCTTGTAGCCCTGGCCCAGCTGGTGCGGATGCTGCTGCTCTACAACCGGCGGCGGGATTAAAAATCGTATTTTCTTGACAAAATAGTCCAGATCGGAATAAAACCGGGGAAGAAAAAAGCGGAATATTGGTAATATTTCGACAAAAAATTGCTTATAGTAGAAATTGACGGAAGGAGGATGCCTGTGACTGCCCGAGCGCTTGTGGTGAAGGCCCTGGTCCGCGTGGAGGAGCAGGGGGCCTATTCCAACCTGGTGCTGGATGGGGAACTGTCCCGCAGCGGGCTGGACAGCCGGGATAAGGCCTTTGCCTCCGCCCTTTTCTACACCACCCTGGAGCGGCTGGTGACCCTGGACGCCTGTATCGCCAGCCAGTCCTCCCGGCCATTGGGAAAGCTTTCCCCCCAGGTGCTGGCGATCCTGCGGGTCTCGGTCTGCCAGCTGCTGTATATGCCCCAGATCCCCCCCTCCGCGGTGGTGGACGAGGGGGTCAAGCTCACCCGGCAGAACCGCCAGGCCAGCGCCGGCGGATTTGTCAACGGGGTGCTCCGATCCTTCCTGCGGGGGGGATGCGCCCTGTCCACCCCTCCAGAAGAGGGGGAAGCCCTTGCCATCCAATACGGGGTGCCCCGGCCCCTGGTGGAGCTGTGGCTCCGCAGCTATGGCCGGGAGGACACCGAAGGGTTCCTGAAGCGGTGCCAGCCCCCGGCGCCCCTCTACATCCGCGTCAACCGGCTGAGGATTGACGAGGAGGCCCTGGCCGCCCGGCTGGCGGAGGAAGGGGTGACCGCCCGCCCGGTGGACGGGCTGGAGGGAGCGATGGTGCTGGAAGGGGGAGGCGACCTGCGCCGGCTGCGAGCCTTTGAGGAGGGGCTCTTCCATGTGCAGGACCTGTCTTCCCAGCTGTGTGCCAAGGCGCTGGAGGCCCGCCCCGGGATGGCGGTGCTGGATGTGTGTGCCGCCCCGGGGGGAAAGACCTTTACCCTGGCCCAGTGGATGGAGGACCGGGGCCGATTGGTGGCCTGTGACCTTCATCCCAAGCGGGTGGGTCTCATTGCCAAGGGGGCCAGGCGGCTGGGGCTCCACTGTGTGGAGGCGCTGGCGGCGGACGGCTCGGTCTGGGAGGAGAACAGGGGCCGGTTTGACCGGGTGCTGTGCGATGTGCCCTGCTCCGGGTACGGCATCCTCCGGCGGAAGCCGGAGGTGCGGTACAAGCCGCTGGAGGAAACCGCCGGCCTGCCGGCCATCCAGTATAAGATCCTGGAAACCTCGGCAAAATACACCAAAGAGGGTGGGCTGCTGCTCTACTCCACCTGTACCCTCCACCCCCGGGAGAACCAACAAGTGGTGGAGCGGTTTTTGCAGGCCCATCCGGAGTTTTCTCCTCATCCCCTGACCGCCATCGGCGTGGAGGAGGGACAGCTTACCCTGATCAACACCCGGTGGGACAGCGACGGATTTTTCTTGGCCGCCCTGGAACGGACTGGGCAACCGGGCGGCCGCCCAACGAAATGAGGGAACCATGTGGACAGTACAAAACGCGACATCAAATCCATGACCCTGGAGGAGCTGGCTGCCTTCCTCCGGGAGCTGGGGCAGCCGGCCTTCCGGGCCAAGCAGGTGTACGCCTGGCTGCACAGCCGGCTGGTGACCAGCTTTGACCAGATGACCGACCTGCCCAAGAGCCTGCGGGCCGTCCTGGAGGAGCGCTGCCTCCTCCCCGTGGTCCAGGTGGAGAAAAAGCTCTGCTCCCAGCTGGACGAGACGGTGAAATACCTTTTCCGCCTGCCGGACGGGGAGTGTGTGGAGGCGGTGCTCATGGAGTACCGGCACGGCACCAGCCTGTGCATCTCCACCCAGGTGGGCTGCCGGATGGGCTGTGCCTTCTGTGCCTCCACCCTGGGGGGGCTGGTGCGGAGCCTCGCCCCTTCGGAACTGCTGGAGGAGGTCTATGCCGCCCAGCGGGACAGCGGCAAGCGGGTGGACTCTCTGGTCCTGATGGGCATCGGCGAGCCTTTGGACAATTACGACAATGTGGTGCGCTTTTTGCGGCTGCTCTCCTCCCCGGAGGGGCTTAACCTGAGCCTGCGCCATGTGTCCCTGTCCACCTGCGGGCTGGTGGACCAGATCGACCGGCTGGCCCAGGAGAAGATGGGGCTCACCCTCTCCATCTCCCTCCATGCCACCGACGACGCCACCCGCAGCGAGATTATGCCGGTAAACCGGCGCTGGCCCATGGAAGAGCTGCTGGCGGCCTGCAAGCGGTACTTTGCCGTTACCGGGCGGCGGGTTTCCTTTGAATATGCCCTGATTGCCGGCGTCAACGATTCTCCTCAGCAGGCCAGGCAGCTGGCCCGGCTGCTGGATGGCTTCGGCTGTCATGTGAATCTGATTCCGGTTAATAAAGTGAAGGAGCGGCCCATCAATCGCCGCTCCAGCCGGGAGGCCATCGCCGCCTTTGCGGCGACCCTCCAGAAGCTGGGCGTCAACGCCACCGTGCGAAGGGAGCTGGGGGCCGACATCAACGCGGCCTGCGGCCAGCTTCGGCGGGAACATCGGGAAGAAGGGGCGTGGGATCATGCATAAGATCATCGGCGGAACCGACAAAGGCAGGATGCGGGTGTCCAACCAGGACGCCTTTGCCGGGCGTGCCCTGGAGGAGGGCTGCGCCTACCTGCTGGTCTGCGACGGGCTGGGCGGGGAGAACGGGGGCGAGGTGGCCTCCGCCCTGGCCTGCCAAGAGATTACCCGGGTGCTGGAAGGGGGGCTGCGCCCCGACATGACCGACCGTTCCCTCCGGGGGCTGCTGGAGTCGGCCTTTGTCACGGCCAATGCGGTGATCCGCCGCAGGGCCAGGGAGGACCTTTCCCTGGCGGGAATGTGCACGACGGCGGTGGCGGCGGTGGCCCTGGGGGGAGAGATTACCCTCTGCCATGTGGGGGACAGCCGCGCCTACCGGCTGAAAGGGGAGGAGGCGGTGGCCCTCACCACCGACCACACCCTGGTGCAGATGCTCATTGACGAGGGGAAGATCACCGAGGACGAGGCCGCCGACCGGCCGGACCGGCACCATATTACCCGGGCGGTGGGCGCGGAGAATTACCTGGACGTGGAGCTGGGCAGCTGCACCCTCCAGCCGGGGGAGACCCTCCTTCTGTGTTCCGACGGGCTGTACAACATGGTGGACAAGGGAGAATACCCGGCCCTGGCCCGCCGTTGCCTGGAGGAAGGAAGCGCCGCCCCCTTTCTGGAGCGGGCCAACCAGCTGGGCGGGGCGGACAACATCACCGTCCTGCTGCTGTACGGTGGCTAGCAGGGCGGCCGGCAGAGGCCGGCAGGGGGGCCAAGGCGGCGGCGCCGCCAGATTTTCGCCCGGTGGGGGCAGAACAGGAGCTTGAGATATGGATCGATTCATCGGCAAAAAATTGGAAGGGCGCTACGAGATCCAGGAGCTGGCCGGCGTGGGCGGAATGGCCAATGTGTATCGGGCCTACGACCATGTGAACCACCGCCAGGTCGCGGTCAAGATCCTGCGGGAAGAATTCCTGGACAACGAGGAATTCCTGCGCCGGTTCCGCAACGAGTCCAAGGCCATCGCCGTCCTTTCCCACCCCAACATTGTGAAGGTGTACGACGTGTGTCTCTCCTCCCGGATGCCCTCCATCGTCATGGAGTTTATCGACGGCATCACCCTCAAGGAATACATCGAGCAGCAGCGGGTGATCCGGTGGAAGGAGGCGGTCCACTTCACCGTCCAGATCCTCCGGGCCCTTCAGCACGCCCACGACAACGGCATCGTCCACCGGGATGTGAAGCCGCAGAACATCATGCTTATGTCGGACGGGACGGTGAAGATCACCGATTTCGGCATTGTGCGGTTCTCCCGGTCGGTCTCCCACACCCTGACCAACCGGGCCATCGGGTCGGTCCACTACATCAGCCCGGAGCAGGCCCGCGGCGAGCCCGCCGACCAGAAATCGGACATCTACTCGGTGGGGGTCATGCTCTACGAGATGCTCACCGGCCGGCTGCCCTTTGATGCGGACACCCCCGTGTCGGTGGCCATCAAGCAGATCGAGTCCCAGGCGGTGCGCCCCCGGGAGATCAACCCCAACATCCCCGAGGGGCTGGAGGCCATCACCATCCGGGCCATGCAGAAGGACCCGGAACGGCGGTACCAATCGGCGGCCGAGATGCTGCGGGACATTGACGAGTTCAAGAAGAACCCCAACATCAGCTTTGAGTACCGGTACCTCACCCGGGAAGAACCGGCAAAGCGCAGCGAGACCGCCGCTCCCCGGCGGGGAAAACATTCCCGCCGTCGGAAGGGAGAGCCCCAGGAGGAAGAGATGCCCCAGAACGACAAGATCCCCATTATCCCCGTCTTCGGCGGGATTACCGCCGCCTTTGTGCTGGCTTCCGCCATCTTTGTGGGGGTGATGATCTACCTGAACAACCCCTTTGCCACCGTGGCCGACGTGCCGGTGCCCAACCTGGTAGGCCAGTCCTACGAGGAGGTGCGCTTCGACCCGGAGTATACCGAGCACTTTGTGATCGAGGTGAGCGAGACCTCCTACAATGCCGAGTACGGGGAAGGGGTAATCTACGAGCAGACCCCCGCCTACCCCATGAACGTGAAGGAGGGCTCCACCATCCAGGTGAAGGTCTCCAGCGGCGCCGAGGTCATCACCCTGCCGTCCTTTGCCGGGCAGGAGGCCACCGCCGTCTTCCAGCAGCTGGAGAGCATGGGTCTCAACTATGCGGAGAGCAGCATCTACTCCAATACGGTGCAGGCGGGCTATGTGGTCCGTACCGACCCGGGCCGGAACACCCAGGTGAACGAGGGGGACACCATCACCGTCTATGTGAGCCGGGGAACCGACAAGCAGATGGTGGAGATCCCCAGCGTGGTGGGGGAGGATGAGGACGACGCCGAGACCATCCTCACCAACGCCAACCTGACCGTCCGGGTGGAGCGGGAAGAGAGCCGGGATGTGCCCCGGGGCGAGGTGATTCGCCAGTCGCCGGAGGAGCATTCCCAGCTGCCGGAGGGCAGCCAGGTGACCATTGTGGTCAGCTCCGGACGGGGCAGCGGGACCGCTTCCGTGAGCCTGATGGTGGTCCTGCCCGACTGGGACGACGAGGTCACCATGACCGCCGAGATGGATGGGGACGTGATCCAGGAGGAGGATCTGGTTCCCAGTGACGAGGGGGTGTGGCGGGTTTCCTGCGAAGGCGAGGAAGGCACCGCCGAGGTGGAAATCTACCTGGACGGGGACCTGTACCAGGCCTACGAGGTGGATTTTGACGAGGAAACCCGGTCCCTGCTGGAGGACAATTCCGGCGATTTCTAGCGGGCAGAGGGACAGCATGAGGAGACGACAGGAGGGAGAGAGCAGGCCCATGGAGCAGCTGGAAGGGAGAATCGTCAAGGCCACCGGTGGCTTCTACTACGTGCAGACGGACCAGGAGCGGCTGGAGTGCCGGGCGCGGGGCCTGTTCCGGAAGGAGGGGACCACCCCCTATGTGGGGGACCTGGTCCAGGTGGAGCCCACCCAGCCGGGCCAGGGCTATCTGGTGGGGATTGCCCCCCGGAAAAACAGCCTGGTGCGCCCGCCGCTGGCCAACATTGACCGCCTGGCCCTGGTGGTCTCCACCACCCAGCCGGAACCCAACGCCCTGGTGCTGGACACCATGCTGGCCATCGCCTGCCGCCGGGAGATCCCCGCGCTGCTCCTCTTTACCAAGAGCGACCTGTGCCGGCGGGAGGAGCTGGCGGCGGTGTACCGGGGAGCGGGCTTCCCGGTGGTGGAGGTGAGCAGCAAGACGGGGGAAGGACTGGAAGAGGTGCGGGGCCTTCTCCAGGGAGGGCTGGTGGCCCTCTCGGGCAACTCGGGGGCGGGCAAGTCCAGCCTTCTCAACGCCCTCTTTCCCGGGCTGCAGCTGCCCACCGCCGCCATCAGCGACAAGCTGGGCCGCGGGCGGCACACCACCCGCCACGTGGAGCTGTATCCCCTGCCGGGAGGCGGCTGGGTGGCCGATACCCCCGGCTTCTCGGCGGTGGAACTGGAGCAGTACGGCCTGATGACCAAGGACCAGCTGCAATACTGCTTTCCCGAGTTTGAACCCTATCTCCTCCAGTGCCGGTTTACCGGCTGTTCCCACACCAAGGAAAAGGGCTGCGCGGTGCTGGAGGCGGTGGAGCGGGGGGAGATTGCCCCCGGCCGCCACCAGAGCTACTGTGCCCTGTACGACCAGCTGAAGGAGATCAAGGAGTGGGACCCCCGCTTTTCCCAGGAGAAGGAGGGGCGGCGGCCCCGCCCGGAGTAGAAGGAGGAAGACCGATGGCAGAACGGGCCATTATTGTATGCGCCGGGGAGGTGACCCGGGAGGACCTGGCCGCCGCGGCCCCCGGCTCCGGGGATCTGGTGATCGGGGCGGACCGGGGTTACCAGCGGGCCATGGAGCTGGGGCTGGTTCCCCAGATCATCCTGGGAGACTTTGACTCCGCCGCCCGGCCGGACCGGGAGGACATTGAGGTCTACCCCGCCATCAAGGACGATACCGACAGCGTGCTGGCGGTGAACCGGGCCCTGGAGGAGGGCTGCCGGGAGATTGTCCTCCTGGGGGCGCTGGGGGGGCGGCTGGACCACACGGTGGCCAACCTGCAGACCCTCCTGTATATCCGGGACCGGGGGGCCAGGGGATGGCTCCTGGGGGGAGGGACGGCGGTGACCGCCATCCGCAACGAGAGCCTGGAGCTGCCCCGGATGGAGGGGTACCTGTCGGTCTTTGCCGCCGACGGTCCCTGCCGGGGGGTGACGTTGGAGGGCCTCTTCTACCCCCTGCGGGAAGCGGAGCTCACCAGCAGCTACCCCCTGGGGGTGAGCAACCAGTTTACGGCCCCCACCGCCCGGGTGACGGTGGCCCAAGGGGCCCTCTATGTGATGACCGTCCCCTTTGACCACCAATAGAAAAGGCTTCTCCCTGCAAAAAAACGCCCCCGGCCGGCTGGCCGGGGGCGTTTTGCCGGAGAGAGGGGATTAGTCGTCTTCTTCGTCGTCCTCCTCTGCTGAAGGGTCGGTGTCGTAAAAATAGGGGATGAAGATGCTCATGCGGGTGTCGAACGTGTCCCGGTCCACATCAAACAGGAGGTAGAAAGCGCTGCTAGCGGCCAGCTGGAGCATCTCCAGGTCCGGGCCGCTGCAAAATTCCACAAAGGGGGCCGTCATGCGGATGACAGCCTGCCGGTTGGGGTAGTCCACCAGGGCGTCCACCGTTCCGGAGAAGGTTCTGGCCACCTTGTCACACCATTCCAGCAGGCGGAAGAAGGCGTCCACCATCTGGGGGTCCGCCTCTTCCAGGGTGAGGTTCCATCCGGGCAGCACCACCGACAGGGTGCCGGTGGTGAAGGGGGGATCGACGGAAAATTCGGTGGGAAAAGCGGTTTGTTGGGGAGAGGGTTCCTCGCGGTAGTCCTTGTGATAGACAATCGGCTTCATGCGTTTACCACCTCACATCTGTATTCGACATGGCATAATAATGGCCATACCATAATTTCATTATAACAGTCATAATAAAGGGTGTAAAGGAAGAGAACGTGATGACACCCTTTTTGCTGATGGTTCCATCTTCCTAATAATGAGCAGGGAGGTGGTAAAGCAGTGATTCGGTATACGCCGTTTTGGAAAACGATGGCGAAAAAAGGCTTTACCACCTACACGCTGCGCGAGCATTACAAGGTGAGCCATGGGACGGTTCAGAGGCTGCAAAGGAATATGTCCATTACAACGGATACTATTGACAGGCTGTGCAAAATCTTGGATTGCGGATTGGAGGATGTGTTGGAATATATCCCCGATCCAGTGGAAAAGGACGAGACCCGATAAGCGGTCCCGTCCTTTTTTGTAGAAACGGATGGAACAGGGTGAAGGCTGGCTTGCCAAATCAAATTGTGCTATAATCAATTTAATTTGGATTGGGAATTGGGAAAGGGGAGAGATAATTGTTTGACTGGACCATACAGGTGGACAAGGTCCTCAAAAAATACATGATCCTGGTAGCACCCCTCAGCCTGGCGGCGGGGGTGCTCTTTCCCGGTTTTTTTGACCGGTTTACCCCGGCGGTGCCCTGGCTCTTTGCGGGGATGACCTTCTGCGGCAGTCTGGGGTCCCGGCTGGGCCAGCTGGCGGAGGAGTTCCGCCATCCCAAGGGGCTGCTGGCCGTCCTGGCCCTGCTCCATCTGGTGATGCCCCTGGCGGCCTGGGGGCTGGGGAACCTGTTCTTCTCCTACAACCCCTATTTTGTGGTGGGCATCCTGCTGGAGTACACCATCCCCACGGCGGTAGCGAGCCTGATGTGGATCGGCATCTACCAGGGCAGCACCACCCTGGGCCTGGCGGTCCTCATGGCCGACGTCCTTCTTTCCCCCGTTGCCATCCCCCTCACGGTGCAGGCGCTGGCGGGATCGTCGGTCCAGGTGGACGCCGCCGGCATGGTGATGGACCTGCTGCTGATGGTGACCATCCCCGCCCTGCTGGCGATGGGGGTCAACCGGTGGACCAAGGGCCGGGCCGCCAGGGACTGGTCCCCCCGCCTCTCCCTGGTGAGCAAGCTGTGCATGATGCTGGTGATCGCCGCCAATTCCACCAAGGTCGCCCCCTACTTTGCCCACCTGAATGGGACGCTGGTGGGGATTGCCGCCGTCATTCTGGCGCTGACGGCGCTGGGCTATCTGCTGGGGTGGCTGCTGGGGTGGAAGCTGGGCCTCCCCTTTCCCCAGGTGGTGACGGCGACGCTGTGCGGCGGGCTGCGGAACATCAGCGCCGGGGTGGTGATTGCCGCCCAGTTTTTCCCCGCCGACGCCCTCTTCCCCGTGACGGTGGGGACCCTCTTCCAGCAGGTGCTGGCGGCAGTGTTTGGCCAGCTGCTTACCCGGTGGCGGGGCCGAGCCGCCCGGGGGGGCGGCCCCGGCTTCCCGGTGACGACGCCGTGCCCCAAACGAAAAGAAGAAGGGGGCCTGGAGGCGCTTTTCTCTTGTGAAAAGAGGGTCGTCATGGTACAATAAGGATGTTGCGCGGAGGGCCCGGCCGAACCGGCCTGCCCCCGATGGCCCCGGTGGAACCGCAGGGCCATGGAACCACAAAGAGGAGATGTGAAAAACAGATGAAACTAGGTATCGTGGGGCTGCCCAATGTGGGGAAGAGCACCCTTTTCAACGCCATTACCAACGCCGGCGCCCAGTCGGCCAACTATCCCTTCTGCACCATCGAGCCCAACGTGGGGGTGGTGGCCGTTCCCGACAAGCGGCTGGATGCCCTGGCCCAGCTGTACAACCCGGACAAGGTGACCCCCGCGGTCATCGAGTTTGTGGACATTGCCGGATTGGTGCGGGGCGCCTCCAAGGGGGAGGGCCTGGGGAACAAGTTCCTCTCCCATATCCGGGAGGTGGACGCGGTGGTCCATGTGGTCCGCTGCTTTGAGGACAACGAGATCATCCACGTGGACGGGGAGATCGGCCCCGCCCGGGACATTGAGACGATCAACATGGAGCTGATCCTCTCCGACCTGGAGCTGGTGGAGCGGCGGATTGACCGGGCGGCCAAGGCGGCCAAGGGGGACAAGAAGTTCGCCGGCGAGGTGGAGCTGTTCCAGCGGCTGAAGGAGCATCTGGACAAGGGCCAGCCGGCCCGGTCCTTCCCCTGTGACGAGGAGGAGGCCCAGCTGATTGCCGCCACCCCCCTCCTGTCCAACAAGCCGGTGATCTATGCCGCCAACATGAACGAGGCGGAATTTGCCGGGAAGATCGAGGAGAACCCCTTCTACCAGCAGGTGCAGGAGATTGCCCGGGCCGAGCATGCCCAGGTGATCCCCATCTGCGGCAAGATGGAGGAGGAGATTGCCGACCTGGACCCGGAGGAGAAGCTGCTGTTCCTGGAGGACCTGGGGCTGAAGGAGTCGGGCCTGGACCGGCTGATCCAAGCCTGCTACGCCCTGCTGGGCCTGATCTCCTACCTGACCGCCGGCAAGCCGGAGGTGCGGGCCTGGACCATCACCAAGGGCACCAAGGCGCCCCAGGCGGCGGGGAAGATCCACTCCGACTTTGAGCGGGGCTTTATCCGGGCGGAGGTGGTCTCCTTCGACGACCTGATGGCCTGCGGCTCCGTCGCCGCCGCCAAGGAGAAGGGCCTCTACCGCTCCGAGGGAAAAGACTATGTGATGCAGGACGGGGACGTGGTCCTCTTCCGGTTTAACGTGTAATCCCCCCTTCCCGGGCCGCGGGCCGGGGAAAGGATACGACAAAAGGGCCGCCCGGCTGGGCGGCCCTTTTTTGGACGGTAGAGGCAAGAACGAGGATCGCTTACCGGCGGCGCAGGGAAACGGCGCCGGCCGCTGCCAGGGAAAGGGCAGCCAGAGCCGCGGCCAGGCCCACCCCGTCGTGGGCGCCGGTGTCCGGGTTGGCGGCGGAGACGTCGTCCCCGTCCGCAGCGGGGGCTTCCTCCGCGGCGGCAGGGGCATCCCGGAGGAGATCCAGGAAATCGGCCACCGGCCAGTAGATCCGGCCGCTGTCCACCTCCACCGAGTCGCCGGTGATGGTGTAGACGTTGCCCCGGTACTCCAGCTCCAGGGCCGCGCCGCTCTCCTGGAGGGCCTCGATGAGGGTGGCGGGGACGTACTTCTCGCCGGTCATGTCAAAGGAGAGGGTGTCCTCAGGATCGGCATGGAGGGCCCGGGAGACGATGGAATCCCACCCGGCCAGCAGCCGCTCCGGCTTCCGGGAGGAAGAAGAGCTGCTGGAGGACTGGGAAGGAGCGGAGGGTTCGGGACGGGTTGCTAGGCCCCATTTAAGGGCACCTTCGTAGGCTGTGATGGCGGCTTCCAGAGTATTATAAGCAGTCTCCAGTTCCGCGCTGGTGGTGGCTTTCTCCGCGGCGGTTCGGGCATCCTGGATGGCGTCCGCAAATTTTGCCCGGTCGGCGGCGGGGGCCCACCGCACGTCGGTATAAACGTCGCTGCCGTCGGCGCTTTCTTTGGTGCTGTCGTACAGCTGCTGGGCGCTGGCAATCAGACCATCCAGGGTGGAGGTGTCGGTCTTTGCTTCGATGGTGAAGGTGGTAGATCCAAGTATCTGATTAGAAGTGGTGTCAATAGCGTTACTATCCAGACGTGCGGTAAATGTATAGGTTCCAGCAGTTTGAAAAACAGCGCGGAAGTGTAGCTCACCAGAAGCATCAACCAACATTTCTGAATTTTCTTTACCCACTGGCAGGTTGCGATCCTCGTATTGACTACTGTAGTCGTTATATATGTCAACGGTTGCGCTGGCCGGTCCGCTCTCCAGCACTAGGCTGAGTGCGCCGAACATATTGGTAGTGTCAAAATCGCTCCAGGAAATAGAAAACGGAAGGGCATCATCGACAGGGGTGTTGTAGTTTCCCCCGTCGCTGGTTGTTGTTCCGCTAGCAACGGAGACAGTAAATTCCGGCTCATCCGGTTCTTCCGCAAACGCCGTCATCGTTCCCATGGAGAAGATCAGGACGGCGGCCAGGGCGAGGGACAGGATTCGCTTGGTCTTGCGCATGAAAAAAACCTCCTCAAAATGTACATTTTGGGCAAGGCCCTCTCCAGAGCGAAAAAATTTTCTCTTTCGATGAAAGAGAAAATAGCCTATAGGCTATTTTAAAATCGAGGGCCTCGCGCCTGTGACTTTATTATAAAGAACCGGGCTGGAAATTGCAAGGAAAAACGACCGAAAAATTTCCGTTCCGTCATGATTTGTTCTTGGATTTTTCATGGTTTTCTGGTAAAGTGTACATAGGGATTTTTGAGTCTTGGGATGTGAAAAAAGGAGGCATGCCCTGTGTCGATGGAAAAGATTCTGGTCTGCGACGACGATAAAAATATCTGCGAGCTGCTTCGCCTGTATCTGGAGAAGGAGCCGTTTACGGTTGTTATTGCCAACGACGGGGAGGAGGCCCTTTCCGCCTTCTCCGCCGAGAACCCGGACCTGGTCCTGCTGGACATCATGATGCCCAAGCTGGACGGCTGGCAGGTGTGCCGGGAAATCCGCCGCAAGTCCAACTGCCCCATCATCATGCTCACCGCCAAGGGGGAAACCTTCGACAAGGTGCTGGGCCTGGAGCTGGGGGCGGACGACTATGTGGTCAAGCCCTTTGACACCAAGGAGATTGTGGCCCGTATCAAGGCGGTGCTGCGGCGCACCGGCAAGTCGGCCCAGCAGGCGGACGTGAAGGAAGTGTCCTACGACAAGCTGACCGTCAACATGACCCGCTACGAGCTGAAGGTGGACGGCAAGGTGGTGGATACCCCCCCCAAGGAGCTGGAGCTCCTCTTCCATCTGGCCAGCAACCCCAACCGGGTGTATACCCGGGACCAGCTGCTGGACGAGGTGTGGGGCTTTGAGTATTACGGCGACAGCCGCACGGTGGACGTCCACATCAAGCGCCTGCGGGAGAAGCTGGAGGGCGTTTCGGACCAGTGGTGCCTCAAGACGGTGTGGGGCGTGGGGTACAAATTTGAAGTAAAGGAATAGTTGCCATGTCCAACGAGAAGGCGGCAGGCCATGTGCGGCGGCATTACCGCAGCCTGTTTATCAAGTATTTTCAGATTTGTGTGGCCATTATCATGCTGAGCATCACCTTTCTTGGGGTGGTGCTTCTCTTGTTTGCCACCCAATACTTTAAGAACGACAAGTTCCGGATTTTGGAGGCCAACGTGAACCAGGCGGTGAGCGTCACCATGCTGGATTACAGCCTCCACGACTACGAGGAGGTGAGCGGACCGTCCCTGCTCCAGCTCTACCAGGTGCTGGGCCAGTCCATCGACGCCAAGATCTTCCTGGTGGACTCCACCGGCAAGACCCTCCTCTGCTCCGAAACGGCCGAGAAATGCGTCCACTCCACCTATATGGTTCCCCGCAGCGTAATCCTGAAGGTGGCCAGCGGCCACTACCAGGAGATGGGCAACCTGGGCGGGCTGTATAAGGACAGCTATTTCACCGTGGGCAAGCCCCTCATCAACCCCTATACCAACGAGATGGTGGGGATGGTCTTCTCCTCCGCCAGTGCCGAGGCGCTGGTCACCTTCCTGGGGGAGATGTTCAAGATGTTTGCCATCAGCGCCCTGGCGGCCATTGCGGTGGCTTTTATCATCATCTACTTCATCACCAGCAGCATGGTGCGTCCCCTGCAGGAGATGGTGGCCGCCACCCAGAGCTTTGCCAAGGGGGATTTCACCGTCCGGGTGCCGGTAGAGAGCGAGGACGAGGTGGGGCAGCTGGCCACCGCCTTCAACTCCATGGCGGCGGCCCTCACCACCATGGAGACCATGCACCGGTCCTTCACCGCCAATGTGTCCCATGAGCTGAAGACCCCCATGACCACCATCGCCGGGTTTGTGGACGGAATCCTGGACGGAACCATCCCCCCCGAGAAGCAGAACCAGTATCTGCGGATTGTGTCGGACGAGGTGAAGCGCCTCTCCCGCCTGGTGCAGGCCATGCTGAGCCTCTCCCGGATCGAGAGCGGCCAGATGACCATCAAGCCGGTGCCGGTGGACCTGAACGACCTGGTGTGCCGGACGGTCTTCACCTTTGAGCGGCCCATCGAGAGCAAGCAGATCCAGATCGAGGGGCTGGACAGCGACGCGGTCATGGTGAACGCCGACCCGGACATGATCCATCAGGTGGTCTACAACCTGATCGAGAATGCGGTGAAGTTTGTCAACGAGGGGGGCACCATCCAGTTTACCTACCGAACCGAGGGGGGGATGACCTATCTGGCCGTCCGCAACACGGGGGAGGGGATTGCCCCGGAGGAGATTCCCAAGCTCTTTGACCGGTTCTATAAGAGCGACCGCTCCCGCAGCCTGGACAAAACCGGCGTGGGCCTGGGGCTGTACATTGTGAAGACGATCATTGGCCTCCACGGGGGGGACATCACCGTCAGCAGCGTCCAGGGCCAGTACAGCGAGTTTACCTTCTGCCTGCCGGCTGTGCAGCCGGCCAAGGAGAAGCGCCGCTTCCACAACAAGGGGGAAGAGAAGGAGGCCCTGCCGGGCTGACCGGTTGTCTTCCCCGGCAGAGAGATTTCCCTTTTATTTTCAAAGGTCCCCGGTATGGGGACCTTTTTTTCCGATTCCGCAGGGAAAGGGGAATTTTTTTGCCGGGCGTTTATTTTGTTGTAACAATTTGCAGGTATACTACGTTACAGAGAAATTTAGATGGAATACTCCCCGGAGGAATCGAGTATGACAGATTACGAGCGTTTTGAAGAAGAAAACAAGCGGCAGGAATCCCAGGAGCCGGCGTCCGGCGCCACGCCTCCCGACGGGCAGGAGGAGCAGAATCCTTCCCCCGATGCCGGCGGCTGGCGGCAGGCCCCTTCCCAGGAGGAAAGCGGGCAGCAGGAGGGACCATCTCCCGCCGGCGGCTGGCAGCAAACGCCTCCTCCCGCCGGCGGCTGGCAGGGCAGCGGCCCCTCCTATGGGGGCAGCTGGCAGCAGGATCCGCCGCGGCAGGACGGCTGGCAGGAGCAGCCCCCCGCCGGAGGCTGGGGGCAGACGCCGCCCCCCTATTCCTGGAATGGGGAGAACGGGTACCGGCAGGAGCAGCCCGGCTGGCAGAATCCTTACCAGCCCTCTCCGGCCCAGCCCCCGAAATCCCCCCGCAAGCGGAAGAGCGCCGGCGTGGTGGTGCTGATTATCCTCTGCGTGCTGCTGGCCGGAGGGATCCTCTTCTGTGCCGGGTACGGGCTGTATGCCTTCCTGGGGTATGATGCCGCCAGCTCCAGTTCCGCCACCAGCCAGGAGAGCCCGGCGGTCATCAACGAGGACGGCCCCTCCATTGACATTGTGGACCACCCGGTGGAGGAATCCACCGTGGGGGCCGATGGGAAGCTCACCTCCCAGGAGGTGGTCAAGAAGGCCCAGCCCTCGGTGGTGGGGATCGTGGCCTATCTGGACCAGAACGGCATGACCGGAATGTCCAGCGGGTCGGGGGTCATCATCTCCTCGGACGGATACATTGTCACCAATGCCCATGTGCTTGAGGGGTCCACCTCCCTGGCGGTCACCCTCAACGACGGTACCCAGTACGAGGGCCACCTGGTGGGTTCCGATACCCGCACCGATCTGGCGGTCCTGAAGATCGAGGCCGAGAACCTGATTGCCGCCACCTTCGGCAATGTGGACCAGCTGGAAGTGGGTGAAGAGGTTCTGGCCATCGGCAATCCCGGCGGGCAGCAGTTTGCCGGTACGGTGACCAAGGGGGTCATCTCCGGCCTGGATCGCCGGGTGATGGTGGAAGGCTCCGATTATTCCTTCAACGCCATCCAGACTGACGCCGCCATCAATCCCGGCAGCTCCGGGGGCGCGCTGGTCAACCTGTACGGCCAGGTGGTGGGCATCACCTCCTCCAAGTATATGTGGTCCAACAACGAGGTCTACGAAGGAATCGGTTTCGCCATCCCCAGCGACACGGTGAAAACCATCGCCGACGACCTGATCCGCTATGGCTATGTAACCGGTCGGGTGCGGCTGGGCATCTATGCCACCGCCATTGACAGCTACACCGCCGCCTATACGGGCCTTCGTCCCGGCATCCAGATCGTCTCCACCGATGTGGAGTCCGACATTGCCACCAAGGGAGTGATCCCCGGGGACATCATCACCCACATCAACGGCAATGTGGTGACCACCATGGACGAGGTGGCCCAGGAGCTGGAGGGCAAGTCCCCCGGCGACGAGGTCACCCTCACCATCTTCCGCCCGGCCTCGTCTACCAACCGGCGGGAGACCACCTTTGAGATCACCGTCGCCCTCATGGCGGACAACAACGAGACCGGCACGGTGACGGAGATTCCCGCTTCGCCCCAGTCTTGATCGCCCCTCCCCCCTCGGGGCAGCAATCCGGAACCCTTTCCAGGGCCGGGCCGGCAACACGGCCCGGCCCTTTTCCTAATGCTTTAGCAAAGAAGTCCCAGCGTCTTGCCGCTGGGACTTCAAAAGCCGCCGGCTATGCCGGTGGGAGTTAAAAGCTTAAGCAAAAGCAACGC
>CAJFKV010000029.1 GCA_904387055.1 Candidatus Heteroruminococcus faecigallinarum
GTTCAGCGTACCGGGAGGTACGCCGGTCGGCAGGGGGTGGCGGGGGATTTCCCCCGCCTGGCTTTCTGGGAACTCTTTCTCCATAGAAAGAGTTCCCCTAGGGGTGTGGGGAACGGAGTGTCCCCACAAACACGGCAGGGCCGGGCGCAGCCCGGCCACGGGAGAGGGCCGCCGAAGGCGGCCTAAAGGTGTCTTTTCGGAAAATTACCGGTTCCCGCCCGCGTCAGCGGGCAAAAACCGGCAGGCGGGCCGCAGGCCCGCACGGGAGTGGCGGCGCAGCCGCTCGCCTCCGCCCTCGGCAGAGGGCCACCGATCCCCACCCGCCTGCGTGAGCCCTAAAAAGAAAGGGCCGGGCAACGCCCGGCCGCAACCTTGTTATTCTTCCACCAGCTCCAGCATGTCCGCGTAAGGGGAATCGGCAGCGTTCTGCTTGGGGGCCGCCGCCTTGTACTTCTGTACCTCCTGCTGGCTGCGGACGATGGGCCGCAGGGTGTTTACGCCGGCGCCGGCCACACAGCCGCCGGGGCAGGCCATGCCCTCCAGCAGATAGCCGTTGCGCTTGCCCGCCTTGGCCATGGCCAGCATCTTGCGGCACTCCCGCAAGCCGTCGCCATACTCCACAGGCACCTCCATCTCCGGATGCTCCCGATGGATCACGTCCACCACGGCCTGGGCCACGCCGCCGGTAACGGCGAAACCACGGCCGCCGCCGGTGGCGGAGAGCAGCTCGTCCCCCTCCTGGGGCACCAGCTTGGTAAAGTCCACCTCTTTGGCGTCAAACATGCCCATGATCTCCTCGAAGGTCAGGACAAAGTCCACGTCGCTGCGGATCGACTTCCGGCTGGCCTCCAGCTTTTTGGCGGCGCAGGGGCCTACAAAGACCACCTTGCAGCCGGGGTTCTGCTTCTTAATCATCCGGGCGGTGAGCACCATGGGGGTAAGGGCCATGGAAATATACGGGGCAAACTCCGGAAAGAGCTTCTTGGCCATCACGCTCCAGGAAGGGCAGCAGCTGGTTGCCATGAAGGGCTGCTTCTCGGGGACCTTGTCCAGGAAGTCCTTCGCCTCCTCGATGGAACACAGGTCGGCTCCCACCGCTACCTCCACCACGTCGGCAATTCCCAGCTCCCGCATGGCGGCCTTCAGCTTGTCGGGGGTCAGATTGGGGCCGAACTGGCCGATAAAGGCCGGCGCCACGGCGGCAATGACCTTGTCTCCCCGCTTGATGGAATGGATCAGCTGGAAGATCTGCCCCTTGTCCACAATCGCCCCAAAGGGGCAGTTCACCAGGCACATGCCGCAGCTGACACACTTGTCCTGGTTGATATGGGCCCGGCCCAGCTCGTCGCTCTCGATGGCGTCCATTCCGCAGGCCGCGGCACAGGGGCGCTCCATCTTGATGATGGCATTGTACTCGCAGCTGTCGATACACCGGCCGCAGCGGATACACTTGTCGTTGTCGATGACGCTCTTGCCCTTCTCCACCCGGATGGCGTCCTTGGGACAGACCACCCGGCAGGGATGGGCCAGGCAGCCCTGGCACTGGTTGGTCACCACCACCTGCTTGGTGGGGCAGGCGTTGCAGGCATAAGGAATGATGTTAATCAGGGGCGGGTCGTAGTACTTTTCGGCAATGGCGCTCTCCACGATCCCGTCGCTCACCGGGGCGTGCTGGTCCACCGGCCGCAGGGGCAGGCCGATGGCCAGCCGCAGCCGCTCGCCCACAATGGCCCGTTCCAGGAAGATATTGTCCCGGTTTTTGGCAATCTCGCCGGGGATGATCTTGTAGGGGAGCTCCTCAATGCGGGAGTAGTCTCCGCCTTCATAGGCCAGGCGAGCCACCTCGGTAAAAACCTTCCGGCGAATCTCGGTAATAAAGGTGTGCATTCCTCTCAATGGATTTCCCTCCTATGGATGTTCCTCGTTCCACTCCAAAGGATATGATAGCACGTCCTCCCCGCTTGATACAACCCCTGGAGAAATTTTCTCTCCTCAGGGGACTATTCCGCCGCTTTTTCCCGGGTCTTCCCGTAGACCGCCGCCCCCGCAGCGGCTACCAGCAGCTCGGTAGCCGGCACCGCCAGCCAGACGCCGTCCATCCCCCAGAGGGCCGCAAAGAGGAACGCCACCGGCAGGATCACCACCAGCCCCCGCAGCAGCGAGAGGACATGGGCGGGCAGCGTCTGTTCCACCGAGGGAAGATAGGTGGTGAGGACGGTGTTGAACCCGGCAAATAGGGACGAAAGGAAGTAGAGCCGGATGCCGTGGGCCGCAATGGCCTGGAGCCGGGCATCCCCTTCGCTGTTGAAGATGGCGGCCACCGGGTCGGCAAAGAAGAAGAGCACCCCGTACAGCACCAGGGAAACAACGGCCATGGTCACCATGGCGTATTTCAGGTACCGCTGGGCCTCCCGCCCCTGTCCCAAGCCGTACTCCCGGCTGGCCAGGGGCTGGATGCCCTGGGCGATGCCGGTGTACACCGCGGTGGTGACCAGGGCCAGATTTGCCACCACGCCATAGGCGGCCACGCCGGTGTTCCCTTCCAGGCGGAGAATGATGGCGTTCAGCAGGATCATCACAATCCCCGTGGACACCTGCCCCACCAGGGAGGGGAACCCCAGGGAAAGCAGCTTTCCCGACAGGGACAGGCGGGGCCGGCCGGGGATCCAGTGGAAGCCCCTCCGCTTCCCTGCCCAGTAAGGGGCCATGATGGCGATGCCGATCACCGGCGCCAGCCCGGTGGCAAATACCGCTCCAAAGATCCCCATCCCGCAGGGGAAGATAAAGAGATAGTCCAGCACCACATTGGAGAGGCTGCCGCCGATGGTGGCAATCATCGAGAGGCGGGGGTCCCCGTCGTTGCGGACAAAGCAGATCAGCAGGTCGTTGAGAAGAAAGGCTGGGGAGAAGAGGAGCAGCACCTGGAGATAGGTGTGGGTCATGGCAAACACCGCCTCGTCGGCCCCGGTAAGGGCGGTCAGCTGCCGGGAGGCCAGCAGCGCCGCCGCCACAAAGAGTACCGAGAAGAAGGCGGTCAGATACAGGCTGTTGGCAAAGGCCCGGGAGGCCCCCTCCTCGTCCCCCCGGCTGCGGCAGATGGAGTAGCGGGTGGCCCCGCCCATCCCGATCATCAGGCCGGTTCCGTGGATGAAGTTATAAGCGGGTACCGCCAGATTAAGGGCGGCCAGTCCGTCCTTGCCCAGCCCCAGGGAGACAAAGAAGGTATCGGCCAGAATGTAGCAGGAGACGGCAATCATCCCCCAGACGCTCAGCGACGAATACCGGGCGAAGCGTTTCAGCGATTGGGTGTGCATAGGTCTGTGTTTCCTCCTTGCGCCGCCGTCGGTCCTTTCCGGCAAAAAGAAAAGCGTTCAAATTTTGTATCTCCATGGCCTACTGATACAAAATCCAACGCTTTTACCCGGCGGCAAATCTTATCCGTTTGTCGCTCCCTATCATACGAAACTTTCCCGTCCCTGTCAAGAGGGAATCTTCCGCTTCCCTCTCTTTTGATCCGGGCAAGACCGCGGCGCCGTCCCCTGTGGGTGTCCACCGAGAAGCGGCGCCGTCCCTTTTCCGTTCGATTCTCAAAACCGCTCGATGCCCTTCCGGCTCACGCGGGCCATCACAAGGGGCGGCAGCACCGGGGGCTCCGTCCCGATCTGGAGGGCCTCCCGGTAAAGGGCCTCGCCCTCGTCCAGCCTCCGGTCGTCCCCTCCGTAGAGCCGGGCGATGGGCTCCCCCGCCCGCACCTGGTCGCCGGTCTTCTTCAGCAGCCAGATCCCGGCCCCCGGGTCGATAGGGCTGTCCTTGGTTTCCCGGCCGGCCCCCAGCACCACCGAGGCGATCCCCACCTTCTCGGTGTCCATATGACAGAGGTACCCGTCCTGCCGTGCCACAAGTTCCCGGCAAACCGCCGCCTTGGGCAATAGGGACCAGTCCTCCAGGGCGGAGGGATCTCCCCCCTGGGCCTTCACCATCCCCTGGAACCGTTCCAGGGCGGTCCCGTCTGCCAGGGAGGCACCGGCCATGGCGGCGCATTCTTCCACCGTTCCCTTGCCTGCCAGGGCCAGCATCTCCGCCGCCAGCCGGACACAGACCTGGGTCAGGTCCCGGGGGCCTTTCCCTCGGAGGGTCTCCACCGCCTCCATCACCTCCAGGGCGTTGCCCACCGCCTGCCCGAGAGGGATGTCCATCTGGGTCACCAGGGCCACCGTCCGGCGGCCCACCTGCTCCCCAATCTGCACCATCTCCCGGGACAGCTCCAAGGAACCGTCCAGGGTCTTCATAAAGGCGCCGCTGCCGGTCTTGACATCCAGGAGGATGGCGTCCGCCCCGGCGGCAATCTTCTTGGACAGGATGCTGGAGGCAATGAGGGGAATGCTGTCCACCGTGGCGGTTACATCCCGCAGGGCGTAAATCTTCTTATCCGCCGGGGCCAGGTTGCCCGACTGGCCCACCACCGCCAGCCCCGCCGTTCTCACCACCTGGAAGAACTCCTCCCGGCTGAGGGAGGTGCGGGTCCCGGGGATCGACTCCAGCTTGTCCACCGTGCCGCCGGTGTGGCCCAGCCCCCGGCCGGACATTTTGGCCACCACCCCGCCGCAGGCCGCCACCATGGGGGCCACGATCAGGGTGGTTTTGTCCCCCACCCCGCCGGTGCTGTGCTTATCCACCTTGACGCCGGGCAGAGGGGACAGGTCCACCATCTCCCCGGAATGGGCCATGGCCATGGTGAGGGCCGCCGTCTCCTCCAGGGTCATCCCCCGCAGGCAGACAGCCATCAGGAAGGCGGCCATCTGGTAGTCGGGGATCTCCCCGGCGGTGAAGCCCTCCACCAGATAGGAAATCTCCCCCTCCCTCAAGGGTTCACCCAGCTTCTTTTTCTGGATCAGGTCGTACATCCGCATGGCGGCTCCTCCTTTTCTTCTTTCCGGCCCATGGTGCCGGGGGTAAAGGCCAGGGGAAGCAGCTCCCCCAGGGAATACACCCGCGGCGGAAGGGAGGGCCCTCCTCCCAAAATCACCTGGAACCGCTCCAGGTCGCAAAACTCGGCCAATGCCTGCCGGCAAACCCCGCAGGGGGGCACATAGGCCGACGGCGCCTCCCCTTCTGGCCCGCCCACAATGGCAATGGCGGCAAAGTCCCGCTCCCCCTGGGCCACCGCGGAAAAGAGGGCCACCCGCTCGGCACAGCAGGTGGGGCTGAAGCTGGCCGATTCCACATTGCAGCCGCTGTATACCGTCCCCTCCCCGGTGAGGAGGGCCGCCCCCACCTGAAAATGGGAGTAGGGGGCGTAGGCGTTTTGGCGGGCCTGTGCCGCCCGCCGGAGCAGTTCCTCCATCTCCATCCAAGGTTCCTCCCTTGTTTTACCGTTCTTCCTTCGGGGCGGGGGGCGCTATCCGGGCGTTCTCCGCCTGTTTCACCAGCCGGAGGATCGCCTCCCCCTGGCGGCGGGCAGCCTGGTACCCGTCCAGGTACAGGGCCCGCAGCTTCTCCTTGTTCCGTTCAAAGCGGGCCACCTCCAGCCCGGCGGAGGGCCGCAGCGCCACGGCCCGTCCCTCCTTCTCTTCCTGCTCCACCAGGTCCAGGGTAACGTTATACACCGTGGGGCGGCGCTTCATCGCCGCCACAAACTGGGGATACCGGCTGTAGGCCAGGCGGGAACCCAGGTCGCTGCCGCTCTCCTTCTTCCGGTACCCCTGGGGCCGGGTCAGCACCACCAGGTTCAGCAGGTTGCCGTCCTGGATCGACTTTTGGAGGGGGATGGAATCGGCCGTCCCCCCATCCAGGAGAAGGTGCCCGTCCACCGCCACCGGCCGGCTGATAAAGGGCAGGGAGGCGGACGCCCGGATCACGTCGATCTGGGCGGCGCAGTCGTCAATCCGCTGGTAGAAGGGCTGGCCGGTGCGCAGGTCGGTGCAGACGGCGACCAGCCGCGCCCGGGACGCCTGATAAGCCTTGTGGTCAAAGGGGACAATCCGGTCGGGGATGTCGTGGTAGAGGAACTGTTCCCCCACCATGCTGCCGGTCCGCAGATAGTTTCCCACGCTGATATACCGGGGATCCCCGCTGTAGCTGTAATTGATGTAGTAGTTGCGCCCCCGCTGCTTGCTGATATAGGAGATGGCGTTGCACGCCCCGGCCGAGACGCCGATGACATAGTCGATCTCCACCCCCGCGTCGTACAGATAATCCAGCACGCCGGCGGTGAACAGTCCCCGCAGGCCGCCGCCTTCCAATACAAGTCCCATTGTTGCCATGGATATCACCTCGCAAAGATTGCCCGCTTCCGGGCCGAAAAATAACGCTTCTTCATCTTGACTATAGAATATCCCCTTCTCCCCGGTTTGTCAATGAATTGAAGCGGAAGAGGCTCTCCCTTCTTTTTTCTTGCCAAAACAACCGGTTTCCATTGCTTTTGTCCCATAAAAAGTGTATAATAATTCCAAAATTCTGTTCATAAGCAGGTGATTCCTTATGAAAAAATACCTGATTGCTCTGGATCAGGGGACCACCAGCTCCCGGGCCATCATCTTTGACCAGGAGCAGAACATTGTGGACATCGCCCAAAAGGAGTTCCGCCAGATTTTTCCCCGGGCAGGCTGGGTGGAGCACGACCCCCTGGAGCTGTACAGCTCCCAGTATGCCGTCCTGATGGAGGCCCTGGCCCGCAGCTACATCCGCTCCGACGAGGTGGCGGCCATCGGCATCGCCAACCAGCGGGAAACCACCATCGTCTGGGACAAGATTACCGGCCAGCCGGTCTACAACGCCATCGTCTGGCAGTGCCGCCGCACCGCCCCCCTGTGCGAAAAGCTGAAGGCCGACCCGGAGAAGAGCGCCTATATCCGCAAGGCCACCGGCCTGCTGGTGGACGCCTACTTTTCCGCCACCAAGATCGCCTGGATCCTGGACAACGTCCCCGGCGCCCGGCGGAAGGCCGAGGAGGGGCGGCTCCTCTTCGGCACGGTGGACAGCTGGCTTCTCTGGAAGCTGACCGGCGGCCGGGTCCACGCCACCGACTATACCAACGCCTCCCGCACCATGCTCTTCAACATCGAGACCCTTCGCTGGGACGAAACCATCTGCGGCTGGCTGGGCATCCCCCTGTCCATGCTGCCCCAGGTCCGCAGCTCCAGCGAGGTGTACGGCACCCTCTCCCTCTCCGGCCACGAGATTCCCCTGGCCAGCGCGGTGGGGGACCAGCAGGCTGCCCTCTTCGGCCAGGGGTGCTTCCAGGCCGGGGAGGCCAAGAACACCTACGGCACCGGCTGTTTCCTCCTGATGAACACCGGGGAGCGCCTCTGCCGCAGCAGCCAGGGCCTTCTTTCCACCATCGCCATCGGCCTTGGGGGGAAGGTCCAGTACGCCCTGGAGGGGAGCATCTTCACCGGCGGCTCGGTGGTCCAGTGGCTGCGGGACGAGATGCGCTTCTTTGGGGAAAGCCGGGACTCGGAATACTTTGCCGCCAAGGTTCCCGACAACGGCGGCGTCTACCTGGTGCCCGCCTTCACCGGCCTGGGCGCTCCCCACTGGGATATGTATGCCCGGGGCACCATTGTGGGCCTTACCCGGGGCACCGGCCGGGACCACATCATCCGGGCGGCGCTGGAATCCATCGCCTACCAAACCCAGGATGTGCTGGAAGCGATGGCAGCGGATACCGGCATCCAGCTGGACCATCTACAGGTAGACGGGGGCGCCAGCTCCAATGCCTTCCTCATGCAGTTCCAGGCGGACATCATCGGCAGGGCCGTCGTCCGCCCCATGATCAAGGAAACCACCGCCCTGGGGGCCGCCTGTCTGGCCGGCTTGGCGGTGGGCTTCTGGAAGGACCAGAAGGAGCTGAACAACCGCCGGGTGGTGGACACCGTCTATCGCCCCGCCATGCCCCAGGAGCGGCGGGACAAGCTTCTTTCCCAGTGGCACCGGGCGGTCCAGCGGGCCCGCCAGTGGGCCGAAGAGGAGGAATAACCCAAAAGAAAACACCGGGCCCGGAGGGAAATCCTCCGGGCCCGGTTTCGCTTCTCTTTGGCAGGCCTCCCCCGTCAGCGGGACACGGCCTGCACCCCCTGGGTCAGCAGCTCTCCCACAATGCCGCAGAGGGCCGCGCTGTCCTCCAGGTGCATCTGCTGGCTTACCGACAGGTCAAAGAGCAGCTGGAAGCTGCCGGGGAACTCCTCGTCCCCTCCCCAGAAGAGGAGGCGCAGGGGTACCCGGGGGGTATACCATCCCTCCAGCACCAGATCGGCCTTCCCCTCCGCCGGCCGGAAGCCGAACAGCTCCCCCGCCCGGCCCATCCTCTCGGCCCCCACCTGGTCAAAGAGGCGGCCGATGGGCTCCTGCACCGTCCGGCGCAGGTTGGGGAAGAAAACCTGGCCTCCCGGCTGCTCGTCGTACCGGATCCACCGCCCGGACAGGGGAAGCTCCTTGGCGGCGGACAGGTAGTTGAGCAGGATGAGCCGCAGGGAAAGAAGGGGGTACCGGTCCTCCCCCGCAAAGCGGACCACCCCCTTGGGATACTCCGCCGCAAACTCCGTCCCCAGGGCGGGCAGGACGATGGTCTCGGTCCGGGGGTCCCAGCGGCCCCCTGCTTCTCGGGCCGCCTGGGCCGGGTCCCGGGACCACAGCCGCCGGCGGCTGGCGTCAAAGGCGATCTGATAGGGGGCCTCCTCCGGCCCTGTCCACAAGGTGTCCCAACCTGTTTTCATCCGATGATTCCTCCTCCCAGCACCCGGTCCCCCTGGTAAAAGACAGCCGATTGCCCCTTGGTCACCGCCCGCTGCCCCTGGGCAAATTCCACCAGCACCCCTCCGTCCCCCTGGGGATGGAGGAGGGCAGAGGCCGGCCGGTGGCTGTACCGGATCTTCACCAGGGCCTCCAGGGGGCCTCTGGGGGGCTCGATGAGCCAGTGGGGCCGGGGGACGGCCAGCGCAGCGGAGAAAAGCTCCTCCTCTCGGTCGGTGAGGAGGACGCGGTTCTCCTGGGGGAGGAGGGCCTTGACATACAGGTGGCTCTTCCAGGCGATGCCCAGCCCCCGCCGCTGGCCGATGGTATACCGGCACAGGCCCCGATGGGTGCCCAGCACCCGGCCTTCCCCATCCACAAATGTTCCCTCTTCCAGGGGGAGGCCGGTGTATTCCTGGATGAAGGCCGCGTGGTCCCCCTGCGGCACAAAGCAGATGTCCTGGCTGTCCGCCTTGCCGTAGGTAACCAGGCCCCGTTTTCTGGCCAGCTCCCGGGCCTCCTCCTTGCTCAGTTCCCCCAAGGGGAACCGCACCAGGGGCAGCTGCTCCCGTTCCAGCTGGTAGAGGACATAACTTTGATCCTTGGGCAGGTGGACCGCCTGGCAGAGGACCCACTCCCCCTCCCGCTGGAGAATCCGGGCGTAGTGGCCGGTGGAGATCCCCTGGCAGTCCAGTTCCCTGGCCAGCTGGAAGGCCCGGCCGAACTTGATGGCCCGGTTGCAGAAGATACAGGGGTTGGGGGTTTCCCCCCGCTGGTAGCCCTCCACAAAGGGCTCCACCACCTGGCGGCGGAAGGGCTCCCGCCAGTCCACCCGGTGGTGCTCGATTCCCAGCTGGGCACAGACCTTGGCGGCGTCCTCCCCCTCATGGCCGTCGCCCCACAGGTGGAAGGTTACCCCCACCACCTGCCAGCCCTCCTCCTGGAGGAGCAGGGCCGCCACGGAGCTGTCCACCCCGCCGCTCATTCCCAGCAGAATTCGTTTTGTCATCTCCCGTTTCCTCCTTGCTTCCATCCGGCAGCCGGTTTTCCGGCCCGGCCCCTCCTCTGGGGCCTTCTTCTTGAAAAATAGTATAACAAATCAGGGGCCTTTTGTCTATTTTGGGAATATAGGCCCCTAGTTTTCCCCAAAATTGTAAGAAGAACAGAAAACGCTCCCCCGCCGCCGCCGGATATTCCAAATGGAGAAAATTTGTGCTATTCTGGTAACAGTGGAAATCTGTAAACGCGTAAGGGAGGGCCTTCAACAATGGAAATCAAACTGCTCGCCATGGACCTGGACGGCACCTTGCTCACCACCGCCAACTGTGTCCCTTCGGCCAATGCTTTTGCCGTGCAGCAGGCCCGGCGGATGGGGGTCACCATCGCCATCTGCACCGGCAGGGCCCAGTGCGAGGCGGAATTTGCCGCTGTGCAGGTAGGCGGCTGCGACTATATCATCACCTGCAACGGGTCGATGCTCTTTGACAACATCAACCGCCACTACCTCTCCTTCAACATCATCCCCTACAGCCTGGTGGACCAGGTGCTGGCCATCCTGGACAGCTACGACGTCTTCTACCAGGTGTATGTGGACGACGCGGTCTGCTGCCCGGCCAAGCACTTTGACGACTTTGCCAAGGCCCCCATGGCCCAGGCGTACATCGATATGTTCCACGACAGCCAGATTCCCCTGGAGGACCCCCGCCGGGATATTCCGGCCAAGGGGCTGGACGTCACCAAGTTCTACATTCCCAACTGGGACACCCGCCTGCTGGCCGACATCCGCCGGCGGATCCAGAAGATCCCCGACCTGGAGGTGACCGCCTCCAGCGACTACAGCGTGGAGATCTTCCAGGCGGGGATGGACAAGATCACCGCCCTGCGGAAGCTGGTGGACCACCTGGGGATCACCTTTGACAATGTGATGATGATTGGGGACAGCGAGAACGATTACCAGGCAGTGCGGGCGGCCAAATACGGGGTGGCCATGGACAACTCCCCCGACTTCCTCAAGAACGCCGCCCGGTTTGTCTCCCTCAGCCACGACGACTGCGGTGTGGCCTATGCCATCGACAAGCTGATCCTCACCCCCGCCAAGGCGGCCCAGCTCCCCCCCGATGCCCCGGAACCTCCCATGGACGGCGCCTCCCGTCCCTGCCGCTTCCAATAACCTTCCCCCAACGACAAAAGCCCCGGCCTGGCCGGGGCTTTCTTTTCACAAAACGCTCCCCCGCGGCACCGCGAGGGAGCGTTCAGCAACCCTGTATTCGATTTAGAGATTTTTCAGCCGCTGGCCCACGGCGCCGCCGGTGTGGATCACCTTGAAGCGGTCCTTGGTATACTCGGTCATCTCCAGCAGGGTGATGATGATTCCATCCCAGATGGACATGGCCGCCAAGGTGCTGGAGGTGGCCAGCATCTGGAAGGGGTCGGCCTCAAAGTTGATGTTCATGGGCAGCAGATAGTCCGCCTGCTGGGCCAGGGCCCCTTCCGGCTTTTCGGTGGTGACGATGGTGACCGCCTTCTTGATCTTGCAGGCCTCCATAATGGGCATCAGCTCGCTGGACTGGCCCCCCTTGGAGATAAAGATGACAATATCCCCTTCCCGCACCCGGCCCAGGGCCCCGTGGATGGCGTCCGACGGGGTGAGGAAGCTGCAGGGGATCTCGATGCAGCTCATGGTGTGGGCAATCTTCTTGGCGGTGACGCCGGAGGTGCCGCAGGCCGTGGTGAATACGGCGCCCTTGTGGTTGGCCAACAGGTTGGCCACGGCGGCCACCTGCCCCTCGTCAAAGTAATCGGCCAGATAGCACAGGGCGCTGGCCTCGTCCTTCATCGCCTTGCGGACCCGTTGTGCAATCTCCTGATTGGTCAGCTGCTTCATAAAGAAGACCCTCCTCGTTATTTACTCTCCGGCGGAGGGTTTCTCTCCGCCGTCGCTTTCCAAGATGTTTTTCAGCTCCGCCAGGAAGGAGTTGATGTCCTTGAACTGCCGGTAAACCGACGCAAACCGCACATAGGCCACCTGGTCGATCTTCCGCAGCTTCTCCATGGCCAGCTCCCCAATCTGCTGGGAGTTCACCTCCCGCTCCAGGGCGTTCTGCATCACCTGCTCGATCTGGGTGACGGCCTCCTCCAGGGTATCCAGGGACACCTGCCGCTTTTCGCAGGATTTCAGCATCCCCCGCAGCAGCTTCCCCCGGTCAAAGGCCTCCCGGGAGCCGTCCCGCTTGATGACCATCAGCGGGGTGGTCTCGATGATCTCGTAGGTGGTGAACCGCTTTTCACACCGCAGGCACTCCCGCCGGCGGCGGATCCGCTCCCCCTCGTCGGTGGGGCGGGAATCGATCACCTTGCTTTCCAAATAACCGCAAAACGGGCACTTCACCGGCCATCGCCTCCCATTCCATTTCTCCTTTTATCATAGCAGACTGCCGGCCAAACCTCAACCGTCAGAGGGAATTTTTTGTTCCCGGCAGCCCCTCCAGCCACCGGCAGCTGTCGATCAGCTCCTCCACGGCGGCAAAGTCCCCCCGGTACAGTTCCACAATCAGCCCTCCCCTGTACCCCTGGCTTGCCAGCTGTGCCACCAGCCCCGCCAGGTCCATCCTTCCCTTTCCCGGCGGCAGGCAGCTGCGGCCGGGGGCGTTGTCGCTGATGTGCACATGGGCCAGCCGGTCCCCCATGGCCGCCGCCAGGGCGAAGGGGTCCTCCCCCGCCCGGACCGCCTGCTTCACATCCAGGGTGCACCAGGCATCCGGGCAGAAGCAGAGCAGCTCCCGGAAAAACGCCGCCGACCGGCTCACCGTCCGGCAGACGTTCTCGTGGCAGAGCCGCACCCCCAGTTCCCGGGCGGCCTGGTCCAGCCGTGCATACCGGCGGGCATACTCCTCCATGGGGATCTCCATCCCCAGGGGGGCCCCGTGAAAGATCACCTTGTCCGCCCCCAAGAGGGCCGCCCCCCAAAAGAAACGGCGGTACAGGTCGATGCCGTCCTCCATCCGCCGGGGATACCCGCTGAAAAAGAGGCTCCCCTCCCACCCGGAGGTGAAGGGATGGACCGACAGGATCCCCAGTCCGCCCGCCCGGGCGGCCCGGTCCAGGGCCCTGAGATAGGGCTCCTCCAGCTCGGAAAAGCTGTTGAGAAACACCTCCCCGTTTTTTGCTCCTGCCTCCACCAGAAGGGCCAGCGCCTTCTCGGTCTCCAGCGGATAAAAACAGGAGGTGGAAATTCCGGTAACCATGGTTCCTCCTTCCTGGGCTGCCAGCATTTTGTCCTTGTGCCGGCGGCTGCCCCCGTGGTATACTTCCCCCAGTTCATTCTGTGCCCAGAGGCGGCGGGAGGTGAGTCCATGTCCTTCCCCCACCGGCTGGCGGACGCCTTTTCCGCCATGTTCTGGTACTCCAAGGGGGTTCTGCAGGTAGGGTACTGGACCATGTGCGGCCTGTACACCGCGGTGCTTCTGCTGGCCCCCTGGATTCCCACCCTGGTCCAGCCCCTTCCCCTGGCGGTCTTCTGCCGGGGGCTGCTGGAAGCGGCCCCCGCCACCTTTGCCGCGGCGGTGGCCGCCGCCCTTCTCATCGATCTGGTGGCCAAAGGGGACCTGGGGCAGTAGTTCCCTTGTATTTTAACACAGCTTCCCCTCCCTTGCCAAACCCCCAGCCTGCCAAAACGCCGCCCTTCCCCCACAGAGGGAAGGGCGGCGTTTTTTCGGTAAGGGATGTTGTCAGCGGGGAACGCTGCTGAGGAACTGGACGGTGCGGGGGTTCTGCGGATGCTGGAAAATCTCCTCGGGGGTGCCTTCCTCGGCAATCACCCCTTCGTCCATAAAGAGGACCCGGGTGGCGGCGTCCCTGGCGAAGGACATCTCGTGGGTGACCACCACCATGGTCATCCGCTCCTGGGCCAGCTGCTTCATCACCGCCAGCACCTCCCCGGTCAACTCCGGGTCCAGCGCGGAGGTGGGCTCGTCGAACAGCATGATCTCCGGGTTCAGCATCAGGGCCCGGGCGATGGCCACCCGCTGCTGCTGCCCGCCGGACAGGCGCCCCGGGTGCTGGTCTGCCTTGGACAAGAGGCCCACCTTCTCCAGCAGCTGGTCACAGCGGGCGTTGGCCTCCTCTTCCGGGGTGTTTTTCACCATCCGCAGGGGCTTCACCAGGTTTTCCCGGACGGTATAATGGGGAAACAGGTTGAAATTCTGAAAGACCATCCCCATGCGGGAGGTCACCTTCTTGGCCTCCTTGGGCTCCACATAGACCCCGTCCTGCACAAAGGGCTGCCCATCCACCAGAATGGTCCCCCCGTCCACCTTCTCCAGGCCGATGAGGGAACGGAGCAGGGTGCTCTTTCCCGAGCCGGAAGAACCGATGATGGCGATGACATCTCCCTGTTCCACCGTAAAATCGATTCCCTTGAGCACCTTCAGCTCTCCAAAGGATTTTTGCAGGTTCTTTACAACAATCATGGACATACTGCGGCCTCCTCCCTTAATACTCCAGCTTCTTCTCGATGCGGCGCAGCAGCGCGGTTACCACCGCATTCATCACCAGGTAGATGATGCCCGCCACCACATAGGGGAAGGTCTGGCCGGTGCTGCTCACCGCCGACTTGGCGTATTGGAGCACCTCGGGGACGGCGAGGGTGAACATCAGGGAGGTGTCCTTCACCAGGGTGATGGTCTCGTTGGAAACCGAGGGCATGGCCACCCGCAGCATCTGGGGGATCACAATGTGCAAAACGGTCTGGCGGCTGCTGAGCCCCAGCACCTGGGCCGCTTCAAACTGCCCCTGGCCCACCGCCAGCAGGCCGCCTCGGAAGATCTCGGCAAAATAGGCGGCATAGTTGAGGACAAAGCCGATGATGGTGGCGGTAAACCGCTCGGTAATCAGGTATTCCCCCACCACCGGCAGAAGGGGCAGGCCGAAATAGATAAAGAGCAGCTGAAGCACCAGGGGGGTGCTCCGCAGCAGATAGACAAACCCCTTGACCAGCCAGCGAAGGGGCGCCACCCGGCAGCGGCCCAGCAGCATCAGCACAAAGCCTAAGGGCAGGGACAGGATAATCGTGATGAAAAACAGCTGAAGGGTGGTCCCAATGCCGGCCCCCACCCGGGCAAAGGTATTCAGGATATAGGAAAGTTCCATGGCGGTCTCCTTACTCTATCGTCATCGTCGTGGTTACAGCAGAAAATTGCGGAGGGGATGCCTCCGCAATTTGGGATTCTTGTTTGGCAGGCGGGATATTACTCGCCGTACTGGAAGATGAGCCGGTCCTCGCCGAACCACTTCTGAGAGATCTCGGCGGCGGTCCCGTCGTCCACCAACTCCTGGAGGGCGGTGAGCACCTTGTCGGCCAGCTCGTCGTTGCCCTTCTTGAAGGCAATGCCGTACTCTTCATCCGCCAGCTGCTCCTCCAGCTGGACCAGGCCCTCGTTGCCCTCCTGGGCCAGGTAATAGTCGGCAACCACCTTGTCGATCACCACCGCGTCCAGCCGGCCGATCTTCAGATCGTTGAGGAGGGAGGTGTTCTCCGCCGCCTTGATAACCTCACAGCTGGCGGCCACGTCGGTGGCGGCAAAGGCGGCATCGGCCGAAGAGGTATCCTGCAGGCCCACCGTCTTGCCGGACAGGTCCGCCAGGGTGGTAATGCCCGAATCCGCCTGCACCAGCACCACCTGGGCGTTGGCAATATAAGCGGGGCTCATCAGCATGGTCTCCTGCCGCTCGGGGGTGATGGTGAGGCCGTTCCACAGCAGGTTCACCTTGTCGCCGTTCAGCTCCAGCTCCTTGGTGGTCCAGTCGATGGGGGTGAGCTCCACCTCCATGCCCAGCTTCTCGCCCACGGCCTTGGCCAGGTCGATGTCAAAGCCTACCAGCTCGTTGTTCTCGTCCCGGAAGCCCATGGGGGGGAACTGGTCGTCCAGCCCCACAATCAGCTTTTCATTGTTCCCGCTGCCGGAAGCCGCGTCTTCACTGGAGGCGCTCGCCTCGGAGCTCTGGCTGGCGGAGGAGCTCTCCTCCGGTGCAGAAGAAGAACTGCTGCTGCCGCAGCCGGCAAACACACTCAGGGTCAATACCGCCGCGAGGGCGATGGAAAGAAACTTTTTCATGGTATCATATCTCCTTTGCCTCAATGAATCGATTGGGGTCTCTCTTGTCGGTAAGGACATTATAACGATTTACTACGCTAATATGCTACCTTGATATAAATCCAAAAAATCAAGTTATCTCCTGTTTCCTTCCGTTTCCTCACAAATTCACACTCTGTCGCAGTATTTCACCTTTTTTATCTCGCAGCCTGTCCTCAAAATGCCAACAAAAAAACCGGGACCTGTTCGGTCCCGGTAAACAAAAGCCGGCATCAATCCCGTGCAAATGCCCGGAATGCCAGATAGGTCATGTAGACGTCGGTCTTGGACACCACCTCGAAGGGGGCGTGCATGGAGAGGACCGGCACGCCGATGTCCACCGTGTCCACGTCCAGGTCGGCCACATACTTGGCCACGGTTCCGCCGCCGCCGCCGTCCACCTTGCCCAGCTCGCCGGTCTGCCACTGGACGCCCGCGTTGTCCATCAGGGAGCGCATCCGGGCCATCAGCTCGGCGGAGGCATCGTTGGTGTCCGACTTGCCCCGGGCACCGGTATACTTGGTGAGGCAGACGCCGTAGTTCAGGTAGGCGGAGTTGCGCCGCTCGTAGGGATCGGAGAAGGTGGGGTCCCAGGCGGCGTTTACGTCGGCGGAGAGGCAGACCGACCGGCTGAGCACCTCCCGGCCGGTATAGCCGGCGGCCTCGGCCAGGTCGCTGATGAAATACCGCAGGAAGCTGCTCTGCAATCCGGTATTCCCCTCGGAGCCGGTCTCCTCCTTATCGGCCAGGACGGTGACGGTGGTGTGCACCGGGTCGGTCACCTCCAGGGCCGCCATCAGGGACGTATAGGCGCACACCCGGTCGTCATGGCCGTAGGCGCCGATCATCGACCGGTCCAGGCCCAGGTCCCGGGCGGAGAAGGCGGGCACCGCGCACAGCTCGGCGGAAAGGAAGTCCGCCTCGGTGATGGCATACCGGTCCCGGAGCAGCTTGGCCAGCTGGAGCTTGACCCGCTCGCTCACCTTGTCATCCTTGAAGGGGCGGCTGCCGATGAGGATGTTCAGCTCCTCCCCCCGAACCCCGTCGGCCAGGGAACGGCGCATCTGCTCGCCGCTCAGGTGGGGAAGCAGGTCGGTAACGGTGAAGACCGGGTCGCGGGGGTCCTCCCCCAGGGAGACCTTCACCACCGTGCCGTCTTTCTTGGCCACCACCCCGTGGAGGGCCAGGGGGATGGCGGTCCACTGGTACTTCTTGATGCCGCCGTAGTAGTGGGTCTTGAAGAAGCCCAGCTCGCTCTCCTCATAGAGGGGGCGGGGCTTCAGATCCAGGCGGGGATTGTCGATGTGGCTGGCCATAATCCGCACCCCTTCGTCCAGGGGCTGGGTGCCGATGGTGGCCAGGATCATCGCCTTGCCCCGGTTGTTGTAGTACACCTTCTGCCCGGGCAGGTAGGCCCGACCCGCTTCAAAGGGCTCGTAGCCCCGGCGGGGCAGCTCCTCCAGCAGGTAGTCCACCACCTCCCGCTCGGTCTTGCACCGGTCCAGGAACCGCTTATACTCTTCACAAAAGCGGTCCGCTTCGGCCAGCCGGTTCTCTTCCAGCAACTCGCCGCTGTTCTTCGGCTTCAGGAGCAGCTCATCGGCCAGCAGCTGACCAGGGGTCTTTTGTTCACTCATGTCGTTTCTACCTCCTAAAAGCAGCCTGGCCTTGGACCTTCCCTCAGCCATACAGCCGCTGATAAATTTGCAGAGTCTTGTTGACCCGCTCCACATAGGTGCGGGTATCGGCGAAGGGGATCGTCTCCACATGCACCCCGTCGGAGGAATAGGCCGGATCGGCCAGCCAGTTTTTCACGCTGCCCCAGCCGGCGTGGTAGGCACAGAGGGCGTTGTCCACCGTGCCAAACTCCTCCAGAAGGAGGGAAAGCATGTAGGTGCCGTACCGGATATTGGTCTCCGGGTCGTACATATCGTCGTAGACGGCGTCGCTCTCCGGCTCCAGCCGGTACTTGGTCCACTCGAAGGCGTCCTCCATCATCTGCATCAGACCCCGGGCCCCCACTTCCGACTGAGCGTCCGGGCGGAACCGGCTCTCGTTGTAGATCACCGCATACACCAGCAGGGGGTCCACCCCGTACTGGGCGCTGTACTTCTCCACATACTGGCTGTATTCCCGGGGATACAGAAGCTCCTCCACCTGCTCCCGGCCTCCGGCCAGACAGAAAACCAGGGCCGCCAGCAGCGCCAGCAGGCAGAGGACCACCGCCCCTGCCGCCAGGCGGCGCCGGCGGTATTTGGGGGCCAGGCGGGCCCAGCTGCCCCTACCCATCCTCACGCTCCAATTTGTCCAGCAGCTCCAGCAGCTGCACCCGCAGGGCTGCCATATCCCCGGAGTTTTCCAGCACATAGTCGGACTGCTGGGTATAAAACTCGTCCTCGTGCTGGCTGGCAATCCGGCTGTCCGCCTGCTCCTCGGTGATGTTGTCCCGGATCATGATCCGGTTGCGGCGCAGCTCGGGGGAGGCGATCACCGAGATCACCTTGTCACACATTTTGTTGCTTCCGCTTTCAAAGAGGGTGGGGGCGTCCAGAATAATCCACTGGGTCCCCTCCCGCTTGTGGCGGTCGATGGTCTCCTGGATCTCCCGGGTGATATAGGGGAAGGTAATCTGGTTGAGGCGGCGCAGCTTCTGCTTATCGTGAAAGACGATGTCCCCCAGCTTCCGGCGGTTGAGGGTGCCGTCCGCCTGGAGCACCCCGATGCCGAACTCCAGGGCAATCTCCGCCAGGCAGCCGCTTCCACAGCCCACCACCTGGCGGGCCACCTGGTCCGCGTCCACAATGGCCGCCCCCTGGTCCCGAAGGATCTGGCTGACGGTGCTCTTTCCCGCCCCGGTCTGGCCGGTAAGTCCAATAATCATTCTATGTCAATCCTTTCATCCACGGCTTGGTTGAACGGCTGTTTTCTCTTCTTTCCAAGCCTCCCCGCCCTGGGGAAGCTCCCTCTCCCATCGTAAGCAGCAACGGCTTCTTTATTCCTCCGGGAGGGTTTCCACCTGGAACCCGGCTGCCCGCAGCAGCCGGTTGTAGACGGCGAGCCCCACCCCGGCGGCGTGGGGCTCCCGGGCGTACACCACCCGGGCCCCCTTTTCATCCAGCTCCCGAAGGGCCTCAAAGAGCAGCCTGGCCTGGGACAGGTCGTCCCCTTCCCGGCCATAGGGGATGGCGGCCACCTGCAGATGGGGCAGGTCTTCCTCAAAGCAGAGGGCGCAGACCCCCTCCCCGCCGCGGCGGTTGACCTCCCGGCAGAAGGCCGGGCTGGACCCCCTCAGAATGGTGACCGACGCCTTGGGGGCGTAATGCTTGTACTTCATCCCGGGGGAGGCGGCTGTCTGCCCCTCCTTCAGCTGGTGGAGGACACTGTCGTCCACCTGGCACTCTCCCAGGACGCCGGCGATCATCTCCGGGGTGATGGCGCCCGGCCGAAGGACCACCGGGACCGGCCCCACCAGGGAAACCACTGTGGATTCCACCCCCACCTGGCAGGGGCCCCCGTCCACAATGGCCGCCACCCGGCCGTCCATATCCTGGGCGCACCGCAGGGCGGTGGTGGGGCTGGGGCTGCCGGACAGATTGGCCGAGGGGGCCGCCAGGGGAAGGCCGCACCGGGCGATGATGGCCCGGGCAACGGGCTGGGAGGGCATCCGGATGGCCACCGTATCCAGCCCGCCGCTGGTCACCTTGGGGACCGCCTCGCTTTTGGGAAGGATCATGGTGAGAGGCCCCGGCCAGTAGGCGGCCGCCAGCTTCTCGGCGGCGGGGGGGAGCTCCTTCACCAGGGGAGGGATCTGTTCCATCCGGTCCACATGGACGATGAGAGGGTTGTCCTGGGGACGGCCCTTGGCGGCGAAGATACCGGCCACCGCCGCCGGGTCCAGGGCATTGGCCGCCAGGCCGTAGACCGTTTCGGTGGGGATGATGACCAGCTGCCCCTCTTTCAGCAGCCGGGCCGCCTCGTCGATGGCCTGTTCCCGGCTTTGGGGGGAACAGGCGTCCAGATGCAGCGTCTCCATCAGCTGTTCTCCTCGCTTTGGCTCTGGAGCTTCTCCGCCTGGTCAAAGGTGATGAGGGCGTCGATCAGCTCGTTCAGATCCCCGTTGAGGATGGCGTCCAATTTATAGAGGGTGAGGCCGATCCGGTGGTCGGTCACCCGGCCCTGGGGGTAGTTGTAGGTACGGATCCGCTCCGACCGGTCGCCGGTCCCCACCTGCAGCTTCCGCTGGGAGGCAATCTGGGCGTTCTGCTCCTCGATCTTCTGGTTGAGCAGCCGGGAACGGAGCACCCGCAGGGCCTTGTCCTTGTTCTTGTACTGGCTGCGCTCGTCCTGGCATTCCACCACCATGCCGGTGGGCAGGTGGGTCACCCGGATGGCCGAGGAGGTCTTGTTCACGTGCTGCCCGCCGGCGCCGCTGGACCGGAAGACGTCGATCTTCAGATCGTCCGGGTTCAGTTCAAACTCCACCTCTTCCGCCTCGGGCAGCACGGCCACCGTCACGGTGGAGGTGTGGATCCGGCCCTGGGTCTCGGTCTCGGGAACCCGCTGCACCCGGTGGACGCCGCTTTCAAACTTGAGGCGGGAATAGGCCCCCTCCCCCTCGATGGAGAAGCTTACTTCCTTTACCCCGCCCAGCTCGGTTTCGTTCATATTCATGACCTCCACCTTCCAGTGCATGCTCTCCGCATACATGGAGTACATCCGGAACAGGCTGTGGGCAAAGAGGGCCGCTTCCTCTCCTCCGGCCCCTCCCCGGATCTCCACAATGACGTTCTTGTCGTCATTGGGGTCCTTGGGCAGGAGGAGGATCTTCAGCTCCTCGGCGCAGGTGTTCATCTTTTCTTTGTTGGTGAGGTATTCTTCCTCGGCCAGCTCTTTGAAATCCTTGTCCAGGCCGCCCTCGTCCAGCATGGCGCGGGCCTCCTCGCTGGCCTCCTTGGCCTTGCTGTATTCCCGGTACTTCTCCACAATGGGCTCCAGGTCCCGGTACTCCTTCATCAGCTTGCGGTACCGCTCGTTGTCGTTGATCACCTCGGGGGTCATCACCAGGTTGCTGATCTCCTCAAAGCGGCTTTCCGCCGCCGACAGCTTATCAAACATTCTTTTCTCCTTGTTCTTCCCGGATAATTTTCTTGATATTCTTCTCCACCTTGAGCCGGGGAACCATCACTTCCCGGCCGCACTTGGTACAGCGGATGCGGAAATCCATCCCGGCACGGGTCACCAGAAATTCATTGTTGCCGCAGGGGTGGTTTTTCTTCATCAGCAGACGATCGCCTGGCCGCACATCCAAGCCGGTTCACCTCCATGTATGGAGCCTTTCCGGCTCCTTCTACCTAAAAAATAATTATACCAGATTCCCCTATTGTCGCGCAACCGCCCCGGCGCTTTTTCCCACGGGTCTTTCCCCCTATTTCCGCCGGCGGCCGGCAGGGGGGAACCGTCTTTTTGCCCAAATTCACTCTCCCCTTTTCTCCCTTTTCCCCCTTGCCAACACACGGGAAATCCGCTATACTATCGCGATAATCCAAAAACGGGTGAGCACCTTACCGGCAGCAAGGCTATCCTTGCTGCCGGTTTTTCTTCATCCGTCCCCAAAGGAGTGATTGCCATGCCGTTTGCCCTGTCCGCCTGGTGGCCCATCGCCCTCATTGTTCTGGCCAATCTCTTTCTCAACCTCTGCTCCAAATCGGTGCCGGCCCAGCTGAACCCCTTTGCCTCCCTCACCGTCACCTATACCGTTGGGGCAGTTGTCTCCGCCCTCCTGTACCACCTGCTCAACCGGGGCGGCAGCCTCCTCCAGGAGTACCAGCAGCTCAACTGGAGCAGCTTTGTCATGGGCCTGTCCATCATCGGCCTGGAGGCTGGATCGATCTGTCTGTACAAAGCCGGCTGGCCCATCAGCACCGGCCAGCTGGTGTACAGCTCGATCCTCGCCGTCTTTCTCCTCCTGGCCGGTTATCTTCTCTACCAGGAGGCCATCACGCCCTCCAAAGTCGCCGGCATGCTGATCTGCCTGGTAGGCCTCTATTTTCTCAATCGGTAACATGGGCGCATAAGTTTCCTTTCTGCAGCCCAAGCTGAAAGCAGGCGGCCGGCTTTTTGGAAGATTGGCGGCCGCCTGGAAAGGAGAACCAACCCATGTCTCGAATGATTACCGCTCGTTTTTCCACCTCCCAGCAAGCCGACCTGGCCGCCTCCACCCTTCGGCGGGACCCGGCCGGCCTGGAGGAGCTGCGGCTGCTGCGGGGCCGCCGTGCCCCCTCCCCCCTGGCCCAGGGGAACCTGTCCGCCTCGGTAGCCGGCCCCGACCTCCCCGGGGAGGAGGCCATCCTCCAGGTCCGCTGCCGGGACGATGTGGAGCCGCTGCTCTCCTGGCAGCTCCACTCTATGGGCGCCCGCTCGGTCTCGGTCACCGCCCCGGGGCCCGCCGCCTCCACCCCGCCCGCCTGACGGAACCTCCGGCAGGCGGGCGCCCATCCCTGCGCCGTCCAGGGCCTTTCTGCCCGGGAGGCCGCGGGTCCCTGCCTGCCCAGCGTCTAAACTGCCCGTTCCCGCCATATATCTGTAAAGCGGCGGTCCCACGCCGCGGACCAGAAGAAAGAGGAGGCAGAGGAAATGGCAGCGTTTTTACCGGAAGGTTCCCTCATCCACACACCGGAAAATGAGGAGGCTCTCTCCAGCCCGGAGGCCATCCAGGCGGCCGGACGAGCCGGGCAGATCCTGGAGGGCAGGGCGGTGGTCTGCGATTACGACCACAACCTGGTCGTGGAGCTGGGCTGTGCCCAGGGAATCATCCCCCGGGAGGAAGGGGCCCTGGGGATCCGGGAGGGCACCACACGGGACATTGCCATCATCTCCCGCGTGGGGAAGCCGGTCTGCTTCCTTCCCATCCAGATGGAAACGGGCGAGGGCCGCCCCCGTTTCCTCCTTTCCCGCCGAAAGGTGCAGCAGCTCTGCTTTGACCGGTATCTCTCCCGTCTCCAGCCGGGGGAGATCATCGACTGCCGGGTCAGCCATCTGGAGCCCTTCGGCTGCTTTGTGGACCTGGGCTGCGGCCTTCCCTCCCTGATCCCCATCGATTCCATCTCCGTCTCCCGCATCAGCCATCCGGCCGACCGGTTCCACCCCGGCCAGGACATCAAGGCGGTGGTGCGCTCGGTGGAGGCGGGGGGCCGGGTCACCCTCACCCACAAGGAGCTGCTGGGCACCTGGGAGGAGAACGCCGCCCTCTTTCACAGCGGGGAAACGGTGGCGGGAATCGTCCGGTCGGTGGAAAGCTACGGCATCTTTGTGGAGCTCACCCCCAACCTGGCCGGCCTGGCCGAGCCCTGCCCCGGCGTCCGTCCCGGGCAGCACACCAGCGTCTACATCAAGAGCCTCATCCCCGAGAAGATGAAGGTGAAGCTGGTCATCGTGGACGCCTTTGACGCCCGCTATCCCCCGGCGGCGCCCCGGTATTTCCTCACCCACGGCCGCCTGGACCAGTGGCGGTACTCCCCCCCTTCCAGCAGCCGGGTGGTGGAAACGGTTTTCGACCGGTAGGGGCAGGGAAATCCCCCCGCAAACGGGTTTCGCCGGGACGGTTGTCCCGGCGAAACGGCAGCATCGGCTTTTTTCTCCCCCGCTTATCCGTCAGCGGCGGAGGGCATCCCCTTAGGAGAGGGGCGTCAGCTTGGCAAAATTGGCCATGATCTTCTTGGTGCCCACCTTGTCAAAGGCCACCTCGATCAGGTTGTCCCCGCCCATGGGGGTAATGGAGAGGACCATCCCCTCCCCAAACACCCGGTGGCGCACCCGTTGGCCCACCGACAGGGTGCAGGGAGCCCCCTGACCCTGGGGCTGAACCCCGATGCCTGAGCCGCCCCGGGCAGCCGCCCGATCCCGGGGGGAACGGGTGGACCGGGCCACCGCCGAGGCAGGGGTCACCTCCCGGGCGGAGCGCTGGGAAATCGTGTCGTCCTTCGTCTCCAGCAGGTCGGCCGGCACCTCCCCCAGGAAGCGGGAGGGCCGGTTGCGGCCGGTCCGGCCGAAGAGCATCCGCTCGCCGGCGCTGAGGAGGAAGAGACGCTCCTTGGCCCGGGTCATCCCCACATAGGCCAGCCGCCGCTCCTCCTCCACCTGGTTGGGGTCGTAGATGGCGGACATCCCCGGAAAGATCCCTTCCTCCATGCCGGGGATAAAAACCACCGGAAACTCCAGGCCCTTGGCGGAATGGAGGGTCATCAGCACCACCGCGTCGGCCCCGGTGTCGTAGTTGTCCAGATCGGTGTACAGGGCCACCTCCTCCAGGAAGCCGGAGAGGGTGGCGTCCTCCGTTTCGGCGGCGTACTGCTGCATGCTGGAGGAGAGCTCCTGGATGTTCTCCAGGCGGGTCTGCCCTTCAAACCCCTGGGCCTTCATCGCCTCCTCGTAGCCGCTCTTTTCCAGGATCAGGGTGAGGATCTCCTCCAGGGGGCGCTGGTCCACCTGGTCCATAATCTCGGTCATCATCCGGGCAAAGGCGGTGAGGGGGCCGCTCTTCCGCTGGAGGAGAGGATACTGATCCGCCTTGGCAATCACCTCAAAGAGGGACAGCCCCAGGGTATCGGCAATCTGGGCGGCGGTCTCCACCGTGGCCTCCCCGATGCCCCGCTTGGGCTCGTTGATGATCCGCCGCAGGCGCAGCCGGTCGTCCGGGTTGTTGATGACCGACAGATAGGCCAGCATGTCCTTGATCTCCTTGCGCTCGTAAAACCGCAGCCCGCCCAGAATCCGGTAGGGGATCTCCCAGCTGATGAGGGACCTC
Organism: Candidatus Heteroruminococcus faecigallinarum; assembly: GCA_904387055.1. Taxonomy (GTDB): domain Bacteria; phylum Bacillota; class Clostridia; order Oscillospirales; family Ruminococcaceae; genus Heteroruminococcus; species Heteroruminococcus faecigallinarum. The sequence goes on from CAJFKV010000029.1 coordinate 24,664, forward strand.
TCAATGGTGTTGGACTGGGCGTTCATCCGGTAAAGGACGGCAAAGTCCGAGTACCGGCGCCCCTCCTCCTTCACCATCCGGCTGATGGTGGAGGCGATGAACCCGGCCTCCGCCCGCTCGTCCCCGCCGTGGTAGCTGGTCACCTTTTCCCCCGTGGGGTTGCGGGTCCACAGGGTCTTCCCCTTGCGCTGGGTGTTGTTGGCAATCACATGGTTGGCCGCGTCCAGAATCCGCCCGGTGCACCGGTAATTCTCCTCCAGACGGATCACCTTGGCCCCCGGGAACTGCTCCTCAAAGGAGAGGATGTTCTCGATGGTGGCTCCCCGGAACTTGTAGATGCTCTGGTCGTCGTCTCCCACTACGCACAGGTTCCGATGGCCGCCGGCCAGCAGGCTGATGAGCCGGTATTGGGTGCGGTTGGTGTCCTGGTACTCGTCCACCATAATATACCGGAACCGCTGGCGGTATTTCTCCAGCACCTGGGGATCGTCCGCCAAAACCTTTACAGTTAGTAAAATAATATCATCGAAATCCAGTGCGTTGGCATTTTTGAGGGCACGATGGTACAAATTGTACACCTTGGCCGCTGTTTCGGAGAGGTAATCCCCCTGCACCACCGGGAACACCTCCGGGTCGGTCATCTGGTCCTTGGCGGCGCTGATGGCCGAGAGGAGACTGCGGGGGGGGAACTTTTTCTCGTCCAGGTTCAGCCGCTTGAGGCAGTCCTTGATGACCCGGAGGGAGTCGTCGGTGTCGTAGATGGTAAAGCTGCTTTGATACCCCAGGGCCGCAATCTCGCTGCGGAGGATCCGGGCGCAGGCGGAATGGAAGGTGGCGGCGTTCACCATCGCCCCTTCCTCCGGGCCCAGCATCTGGGCAAGGCGGTCTTTCAGTTCTCCGGCGGCCTTGTTGGTAAAGGTGATGGCCAGCAGGTTCCAGGGCCGGGGGGCGTCCACCGCCACCAAGCGGCGCATCCGCAGCTCCTCCTCCCGGGAAGGGGCCTCCTCCCGGGCAAAGGTCTCCAGAAAGACCAGGTCGTCCTCGGTGAGCCAGGAGGGAACCCGATCCACCTCTCCCGCCCGGCCGAACCGAATCAGCTGGGCCGCCCGGTTGACCAGGACGGTTGTTTTGCCGCTGCCTGCCCCCGCCAGGATCAGCAGCGGCCCGGTCACCGTGGCCACCGCCTCCCGCTGCTGGGCATTCAGCCGCTCCACCGGCCGGCTCAGGATTGCGTTTTTTGCCCGGCGGTAGCGGGCAGCCATCTCTTCTGTCATAGCGTAACCTCCTGGATAAAAAACGGGCCAGCGGCCCGCAGTGGGTTTGATCGTGTTTTCAAGGCAGCCTGCTGCCCGCAGGCCCGGCTGCCGCTTGTATTATACCACAACCCCCAAAGAGGCGAAGGCTCTTTGGCGCGGCGGCACGCCGCAGCCGCGTCCGAAGGGCGCGGCACAGGTTGATGATACAAGAAGAGCAAAGGGGAAAATGGGAACCATTTTCCCGAAGCGGGCGCCTGCCCGCGGACCGGCGCTCCGCGCCGGCTTTGCGATTATTATACCACAAACCGACTCCCCCGCCAACCGAAATTCCCCCTGCGCGGCCCTGCTAACCACTTTCCTCAAACGCTGCTGCGGGCGGGTGGGAACCGGTAGTCTCTGCGAGACGGGGCTGTGG